>JAILPE010000112.1 GCA_024699645.1 Lachnospiraceae bacterium | reverse complement strand
CATAACACGCCCGAACCTCAAAGGATCAATCTTTTTCTCGAGTGACTTCCAGATGTCGATCATATCCTCCACATCCTCAACACCCTCGAAATGCGAGTCATAAATATGCTCAATTACTGTTTTCCCCGACTTAAGAACATAGTCGTAAGAAAGTCTGTGGAAGAACAAAACAAGTTCATCCGGACAGGTTTCAAGATTCTCATAGAGGCTTCTGACAGGTTCATTGTACTGGCTTATATACCCTGTGCCGTTATTGCCTCTTTCAACCCCCAAGCCGTTCCTGTCGGAGCGATGATACGTACCCCAAGGTGAGAACTCATACCCTTCTATATCAGGACCGTAATGATGACCTGTACTGATCATCCAGCCGATCCCGAGCGGCGATGTGTATTTCTCGTAAACAGGCCATGATCTCATCAAAATCTCAGAAACCTTTTGAGAAACCTCATCATCATCACCAAATGTAAGCTTTGACCATTCATCTGCTATCTCTTCCGAAGAAATCGACGGATCAAAAGCCAATCTTCCGAATCCGTAAAGGTTTGCACCGGCAAGATCGTGCCCTGTCCAGTTGGGATCGTCTCCGGTATTCGAGACTGCGACCATTCCGCAGTTTTGTCCTCTCTGAGTCACTATCTCGCACACCGTATCTTTATCTTCACCATTATAGGTCTTAAATCCAAGTATTTCTTTGAACATCGGGATCAGGTAGCACACATCCTTCTGCTGTCCTGTATATTCCTGGGCGATCTGAAATTCGATCATCATATTGGTCTTCATAAGACCACCGAACAGAGGTGACACAGGTTCTCTAACCTGAAAATCCATAGGGCCGTTTTTGATCTGAAGGATCACATTATCATCAAACAGCCCGTCGAGTCCGATGAAGTTATCATAACATGCCCTCGCGCGATCTGTTTTTAGATCACGCCAATCCTGTTGGCAGTTATATACGAAACATCTCCATATAAGAATTCCCCCGAACGGTTTGAGCGCCCTTGCAAGCATATTGGCTCCGTCGGCATGTGTTCTTCCATACGAGAAAGGTCCGGGTCTTCCCTCAGAATCGGCTTTAACAAGGAATCCGCCAAGATCGGGGATATCTTTGTATAAATCCTGTGCTGCCTTTTTCCACCAATCCGCCACTTCAGGATCAAGAGGATCGGCAGTCTGTGTCATTCCGAGAGATAAAGGAGAAGCAAAATTTAAACTTATAAAAAGCTTTATGCCATATGCGGAAAATATTCCTGCAATCTCGGCAAGCTCTTTTCTGTCGTACCCATTCACAAGCCCGGTTGCGATGTCGTTAACGTTTACATTATTGATAGCAACCGCATTTATACCGACAGACGAAACAAGTCTTGCATAATCCCTTGTTCTTTCGTCAGCAATAAGATGGTTGTTTCTGAAGAAGAACGACTTTCCCGAATATCCTCTTTCGATCGATCCGTCAGGGTTGTCCCAATGATCGAGCATTCTTATCGGAGAAGCGGGTGAATCATTGATAACGGTTCCGTTCTTTAATCCGTTCACCCTAACAAGCGCAATGAACCTGTATACTCCGTAAAGTATTCCGCATGCGCTCGATGATCTAACCGTAACCGATTTGTCTTTTACTTCTATAGAATATGCACCATCTTTAAGGCCAAGCTTCTTATCAAGGATGACGCGTATGCCTTCCGAAACATCTGTGCCGTCCTGAACGATCTTGGGCTTACTGCCTGTGATCTTTTCAATTGCGCACTCTATCTCGGACTTAGCAGAAAGAAGTATGTTGTTTTCTGTCTTGTCATCAGATCTTGATGCATTATAACAGATCTGCTTAAAACATTCATTCAAAGCTGCTTCAGGACAGAACCTGTAGTCAAGCCAAGCATACTCATAGCTCATAACATACCTCTTGGTTATATTTCATAACTCAGAGTATAATAACCTAAGGCTCATCATACTATTCACTTTTGGTTCAAATGATTATCATATATTGCGATTGATGCCCATATGTCACTCAAAGACTAATCAAATTTTGCTTTTTTCTATTTACACGGAGTTTATTAAATGCTATAATTCATTTACTTTAGAAATTTTGAAGATAAATTTTACATTATTTTGATGTTGACTACGTCTATTTTTAGCTTTTTTAGACAAATTACTCATTCGCAATTTTTGAGTATCTTAACGGAGGCTCTGATAATGATAGAAATTCTAAATGGTATTGTCGAAACGGTCTCTTACGAAGGAATGAACGGAGTCCGTGTTTATCACAACAATATCAATGAAAACTACCCTATTCATTGGCATAACGCGATGGAGCTCATCATGCCCATTCACAATTGCTACTACATTGAAATAGGCGGTATTAAATTCACGATCAACGAAGGTGACATTCTTCTCATCCCTCCGGGAGAGCTTCATGCACTCTATGCTCCTCCGATCGGTGAACGTCTTATCATTATGATGGACTACGCTTTGATGTGTAATCTCAAAGGAATGGACTCAGCTCTGAGAAACTTCCATCCCTATAAGCTGATCGAGGGCTCGGTCGAAACAGAGCTTGCCAAAAAACTCACGGCTATTCTGAGCGATATAGAAAAGGAATATTTCAGTCGCTATCCTTTCCGTGAAGCCAGAATTTATTCTCAATTGATCAACTGCTTTGTGCACATCGGTCGCGAATCGCAAAACAACGAAAGGCAATTCGGAAACGTAAAATCAAACAAACAGCATGAATACGTTGAAAAGTTTCTTCGTGTCTGCAACTATATCAACGAGCATTGTACTGAAGACGTTACGGTTGAACAGCTTGCCGACATTGCAGGTTTTTCACGTTTCCATTTTGCCAGACTTTTTAAGCAGTTCACAAATGTTTCTTATTATGAGTACCTTACTCAGAAAAGGATCGAACATGCCGAAAAGCTTTTGATCACACCGGATATTTCCATAACCGAAGTGGCAATGCAGTCAGGCTTTAATTCATTGTCTACCTTCAACAGGGTTTTTAAAAATTTAAAGCACTGCACTCCTTCCGAGTATAAGGGTCTCAACAGTATCACCGTTTATGATTCGTGATCACGGGTTTCCCGAGTGTTACTGATATTACATACTATAAATGCCTGTACTCCGAATAAGTTAAACGGTTTCAAGTACCTTCTTTAATAGCTGCATGGTTCTGTCAACGGAATCGGCGGCTATTTTTTCTTTAACGGAATGAATATCGTCTATCTGCGGACCGATAGAAACTATCTCACATCCTTCGATCTTCGAATCGAAATATCCGCATTCAAGACCTCCGTGAGTGATCGCTGTCTCCATATCTTTTCCGAACAGATCTTTATAAACCGAGCATATCTTATCTCTTAACGGAGATGAAGCTACATATCTCCAAGCAGGATAGGGATCTCTGACATTCCATTTGCATCCTTTGATATCTTTGAGTGCATCGGTCACTCTATTTTCAAGCTCTTTTCTTCTCTCATCGCAGCTGGAGCGCAGTGAGAATGTCATCAATAGTTCTTCTCCGTTTGATCTGACCTTTCCGAGATTCATCGAAGTATCAACAGAATCGGGACGATCTTTCATCATGAGAGTCACTCCCTGAGGGATCTTTTTCATTGCATCGAGGAACGACTTTGTTTCGTCGCGCCCCATAATCTTACGATCATCCGAGCCTAAGGTTTCCGTTATCTCCGATGTTATCTTGAGCCCTTTTTCTGTTTTTGAACAATCAGTCAAAATTTTATCTACTGCTTTTTTCAAACGCCCATCCGAAACGTCACAGCTACTCGGCGATAACGAAATCACAGCATATGCGTCTGAGCATATAACATTGTCAAATTTACCGCCATTAAGATCGGCAAGAGCAAAATCAAGATCATCGAGTTCGCTCAGTAATTCGGTCAGGACACGAAGTGCACTCAGTCTTCCCTTGTTGATATCGCATCCGGAATGGCCTCCGGCAAGACCGCTGACATACAGTTTCACATGAACACGTTCGGAAGAGTCCTTACCTGTAAGAGGGATCACCGTATCAAGTCTCTCACCGCCCGCACAAGAGCATGTGACAACGCCCTCTTCCTCGCTGTCGAGATTTATAATCTTCTTACCCTTTAAAACGCTTGCGTCAAGTTGCGCCGCACCGGACATTCCTGTCTCTTCATCAACTGTAAAAAGTGCTTCGATCGGAGGCCGAGGATTTTCTGTATCATCAAGTACTTCAAGTATCATCGCAACGCCTATACCGTCATCGGCACCGAGACTCGTCCCTTTTGCACTGATGATACCGTCCTCGATCATGATATCAAGGGGATCTTTACTCATATCGAGCGGACATGAATCTTCTTTAACGCAAACCATGTCCTGATGAGCCTGAAGGATTGTTGTAAGTTCATCACTATCAGCTCTTTTGACAGCCGGAGCTTTTATAATGACATTCCCTTTTTTGTCACGTACAGACCAGAGCCCTCTGCTTTTTGCAAACGAAAGCAGGTAATCTCCGATCTTCGAACAATTTCCCGACCCGTGAGGGATCGAGCAGATCTCTTTGAAAAAAGTAATTACTTTTTCATTCATTTTGTTACTTCCTTTTCACACGGTCCGAGCCTGTTATAAGGTATTTTCAAATTTGCCGGTGAAATAACGATCTTTTCTATCTCAACATTCTGGTCCCCAGCAAATACCTTTAAAGAACCGACTCCGCTTTTAAGATTAACGGTCGCAGAAACCACATTGATTCCGGTCAGAACATTACTGCTCCAAAGAGCGTCATGGAAATGAGTCCTGTAATTTCTGTCACAAGGCATGATCACGATCGGGTCATTATCATCGACTGAAATCGTAAACCGCATCTCATTACCCATAACAACCGGATTACGTCCCATGGTATAAAAATCAATCTTATACTCGCCGGCGCAGTCTGTTTCAAAAATATATTCAAGATAAGGCTTTTCTTCCCGGTCGAAATAACTCATGTCGAACGGAACCGCTTTAACAGCATCATTTAACATTCCGAGTCCTTTTACAAGGATAAAGCTTCCATCCTCACAATCCGATGCGGACGCATAGCTTCCGGCAGGAATGACAATGACTCCGGATTTACTCTTGTTAATGAACATTTCGCTGCCTGATTCAAGAGGCCCGTAATGTACCCGGACATTATCCTTTATAACAGTATTGTCACAAGGTGTCTTCTTTTCACCAAAATCAAGTTCAATTGCTATGTCGGCATATCCGTATTCCTTGATCTTTGATCTGTCCGCCCCGATCTTTATCTCAAGATGATCGGTCTTTGAAGAATCAACTCTTCCGGAGACGGGCGATATAAGCAGATTGGGATCGTCACAAGTTATTTTGTAATCAAAATCATATAAAGCTTTAAAATCTATAAACAAAGTCGTTTCATCAAGAGCCGAATCGGAAAGCACAAAAGATTCAAGCTTTTTAGAATCTGTCCACATAGATCCGGTATGGAAAAACGTACTGTCTTCAAAGCTGATGACAACGGCTTTTCTGTCAAGAGGATAGACCTTCATACTTGCCGGGTAATTCCAGATATCGTCATTCCAGTTATTAAATCCGGTATGTGCGGAAGCAAGCATATAATTCCACTTTCCGCCATTCCAGGAATGGAACTCCTTAACAAGCGACTTGTCTTTTTCGATCATCTCTTCTATCAGAGTGATATATGAATTTGCGCGAAGAGCTCCTCTTCGTGCAAGAGATCTGTTTAATCCGGCATATAATCCCGCAAGTATGGAATACGCCGAAACCATGCCCTGATAGTAGAACAAACTTTCAAACGCTTCTTTGGATCTGCTGTCAACACTGTTTCTGATCGAGTCTCCGATTTCAATGATCTCTTTTGCCATTGCTATCATTCTTTTACTCTCGTTGAAAAGCTCGGGAGCAAATGTCTCGGGATGCATTGTTTCGGGATGAATGATAGCGTTCATTCTCGTAAACATTTCGGCAAATCTTACAATATCATTCTTTTTTCCTACAGAAACATCATTTCCGAAATTCTTATCGACAAATTCCTTAAGGTATTTATCCGTAAGGTTCGGAACAGACCATTTCTCATAATCATAAGCGAGATCCATAAAATAAGATAACGGAAGCTCGTTAAATTTTATATCTCCGACGTTAACTATCCAAAGTTTTTTCACTCCGGATTCGTAAGCAAGTGTCATCTGATCCCATATTTTGGGGAGTGTCGTACAATTAACACACTCATAACTGATAGGAGCCCCATGATAATCGAAATGATAATACATTCCGAAGCCGCCCTTATGATTTCGGTCAAGCTTAGTCGGAAGTCCTCTTGTATTTGCAAAGTTATCGTCCGAAAGGAGGAAAATAACATTTTCAAGTTCATCCCAGTCCTTAAGACCCTGCGTATTTTCGTTTCCGTAATAGAAGTCCTCAACCTCTTTATAAATGGCAAGCATTCTGTTGATCTCATTAAGGTTGGGCGAAATATTCTCTTTCAGTAATCTGTATTGTTCCAGGATCGCCTTTTTAAGAACGTTTATATTGTCCTCAAGTGTCGCATCCTCTCCGAGAAGAAGGGAGTCATCCTCTCCTCGCATGCCTATGGTTATTATGTTCTCATAGTTTTTGTTCCTGATCAATCCGTCTTTCCAGAACTTACTGATCGCTTCACCGTTCTTTACAAAACTCCAGGTATTGTCGTCACCGTAATTCTTGTATATTCTCTGCCATTCGGATCCGGCACGGCAAAGCGGCTCGTGATGGGATGTTCCCATAACTATACCGTAAATATCGGCAAGTTCCGCGTTTTTGATACCGGGTCCGTCCTCCGAAAATACTTCAAACCACATTGCCGGCCACATATAATTCCCCTTAAGTCTGAGGATAAGCTTAAATACCTCATCATATGCCTTGGCGTTAGCAGCACCGAACTTTTCGATAGCCCAGTTACCGAATGCGGGTAATTCATCATTTATAAAAAGACCCCTGTATTCTACTGAAGGCTCCTTTGATATAAATCCGTCAGGAATATCAATAACGACATCATCCATATGCACCGGCTTAACATCGCCCCAATATATAAGAGGAGAAACTCCGCATCTCTCCGAGATGTTAAGGAGGCCGTAGATTGTTCCTCTTTTGTCGGATCCTGCTATAAGGAGTACTCTGCCTTCTCCGGTGCCGATATCCGACGCATCAAGGCAGAACAGACCATAACTCTCGCGTTTGCCCTTTAATCCGTCAAAAAGTCCTTTATAATCAAGCTTTTCGAGCAAAGCGCTCTTTGACAGCGTAGCTGCGATAATCGTATAACCGGACAGATCCTGTGAACCGCCAACGATCACATCAGGCTTTTTTCCGCAAACACATTCAATATCTTCTGACAGAGTTTGCGCGATACGTTTTACTCCTTCAAAAGCCGATTCTTCCACCCGGATATTACAAGTTTTGCCACCGATACATATACCAAAAGTCATACACTCCTCCTAATCATGCACAATTTTCACGATCGCAATATCGTCATCTATTAAATTATAACTATTGCACAACAAAAAAAGAAGTCAGATATTACTCAGTTTTTACCCAAAAAAACAGCTCCGTAAAAACGGAGCCGTTTTATATATCCAATTATTCTTAAATACACATATGATCTCTGACTACTGAGCAGCACCGAGTGCAAGAGCCTTTTTGTTTGATTCGATCATTTCTGCTTTTTTCGGAGGGATACATTTCAAAAGACCCTTATCAAGAGAATCCTGTGAAACGAATCCGGTTTCCTTAAAAAGCTTGCCAACAAGTATCATGTTAGCGAGACCCTTAAGACCGCCTTCATCGGCAAGAACCGTAGCGGGAACATAATAAACGGTAACATCTGTTCTCTCAACCTTAACATCAACAGTTGAGCTGTCAACGATAATAATACCGCCGCTTACAACCTTATCCATAAACTTCAGAAGTGAAGGCTTGTTCATTGCAACAAGAACGTCGGGATTAACAACAAGCGGAGAACCGATCGCATCTTTGCTGATAACGACACTGCAGTTACATGTACCGCCACGCATCTCGGGTCCGTACGAAGGAAGCCAGCTAATCTCGGCACCGTCAACAAGTCCCGAATAAGCCATAACCTTACCGGCAAAAAGGATACCCTGTCCACCGAAACCTGCAAGAAGGACATTCATCGTCTTATCCATCAGTTCTCACCTCCTTTTTGAGGTTTATCGCTTGAACCATCACCTGTGTGTGAAGAATTCTGAGCAGTCTTATCCTTGTAAACACCGAGAGGATAATAAGGAAGCATATTGTTCTCAAGCCATTCAACAGCAGCCTTGGGAGACATTCCCCAGTTGGTGGGGCAAGTGGAAACAACTTCCACTATCGAATATCCAAGACCGTTTATCTGATTTTCGAAAGCTTTTTTGATTGCTTTCTTTGCTTCGTTTACATGCTTAACATTGTCTACCGTAACTCTCTGTGCGAGTGCAACACCATCAAGAGTAGAAAGCATTTCACACATTCTGATCGGATAACCTGCTATCTTTACATCACGACCGTAAGGAGTGGTCTGTGTGATCTGTCCGGGAAGTGATGTGGGAGCCATCTGTCCACCGGTCATACCATAAATAGCATTATTTATGAAAATAACGGTTATGTTCTCTCCTCTTGTTGCAGCATGTACCGTCTCACAAGTACCGATAGCGGCAAGGTCGCCGTCGCCCTGATATGTAAATACCACATTATCGGGCTGAGCTCTTTTTATACCTGTGGCAACTGCCGGAGCACGTCCGTGCGGTGCCTGTACCATATCACAATTAAAATAATTATAGCTGAATACTGAACATCCTACCGATGCAACACCGACTGCTCTTCCCTCACAACCAAGTTCATCGATTGCTTCCGCAACAAGACGATGAACAATTCCGTGAGTACAACCGGGGCAATAGTGAAAAGGTATATCAGTAAGCGCATGAGGTTTTTCAAATACTATAGCCATCTCTTTGCCTCCTCGTAACATACGTTTCCGTATCGTAAATCATTTATCATTCAAAACAAACAAGTTATCAATTGTTAAGTTTCTTAATCTCATCAAGTATCTCACCCGGAGTAGGGATCACACCGCCCGTTCTTCCGAAGAATGAAACAGGTGCTCTTCCGTTAACCACGAGCTTGACATCGTCTACCATCTGACCCATGCTCATCTCGACAGTGAGATATTTCTTTGCAGTGGGAATGGTAGCTTCGATTGCGTCAACAGGGAAAGGCCATAATGTTATAGGTCTTACAAGACCAACCTTAATACCCTCTGCACGAGCTGAATTTACCGCACTTCTTGCAACACGGGAAGATGCACCGTATGCAACAACAACGATCTCAGCATCATCTGTAAGGTAAGACTCTGCTTTCTGTTCTTCCTTCTTGATGATATCGTACTTCTTATATCTCTCAACTACCGTCTTCTCAAGGTCTTTAGCTTCAATATAAAGCGAATTGACAATATTATGAGGACGTTTTCCGCCATGTCCGCAAGCTGCCCAAGGTCTTTCGGGAATGACCGGTTCACCTTTTTCGGGGAACGATACCGGCTCCATCATCTGACCGAGCATACCGTCCGAAAGGATCATAACAGGCATTCTGTACTTATCGCCGAGGTCAAATGCCTGACCTACAAAATCTGCCATCTCCTGTACAGTTGAAGGTGCAAGAACGATAAGCTGGAAATCACCGTGTCCGGTTGCCTTTGTAGCCTGCCAATAATCTGCCTGTGAAGGCTGAATGCTTCCGAGTCCGGGGCCGCCACGCTGAACGTTAATGATAACAGCCGGAACATCCGAACCTGCTATATAAGAGATACCCTCACTCTTCAAGCTGATTCCGGGTGAACTTGAAGATGTCATCGCACGCTTACCAGCCGCCGATGCACCGAGTACCATATTGATTGCTGCCAACTCCGATTCTGCCTGAAGGAAGAGACCGCCAATCTTGGGCATCTTCTTAGACATATATGCGGAGAGCTCAGTCTGAGGCGTGATCGGATATCCGAAGAAAAGCCTGCATCCTGCCTGAATAGCTGCTTCCGCAAGAGCTTCGTTACCTTTCATTAAAACTTTTTCTGCCATGATCTTTTTTCTCCTTGTACGTAATTCCAAATTTCATTTTCTCTTTAAGAGTAATTTCGAATTATCTTTCCACAGTAATGCAGACATCAGGACACATAATGGCGCACGATTTGCAACCTATGCATGCAGCCTCATCTGTCATCATAACCGGATGGTATCCCTTACCGTTAATATGATCCGATAGCTTTAGCAGCTGCTTAGGACATGCATTAACGCACATCTCGCATCCTTTACAATTCGTTTCGTTGATAATCAATCTTGCCATATTTTCTCCTTCCCGCAGTCTTACGCCTGCATCGTTTTTAACATAATTTAGTATTTTATCACGACGTTTTTGATTTGTAAACAGCAAAACACCGAACATTTGCATCGGATAATCAATCCAAAAAGGAGGGGCCGGCAATAATATCAACGGGTATCATCTCTCCCGTCCTGATCACGGATGAACCGCTTATATCCGGTAAAAGATCTCTTCTGACAACGTTTGCGACCAACGGAAGTCCGATAAGCTCGGCCGTTTCTTTTACAAATTCGTATCCTTTTTCTATATGCTCAGTCGTTGTCTCATACATAAGATTTGAATTGTTTATCAATCCGGTTGCTTTAAGACGTGTGACCGCTTCTATCTCTTTAAGTATCTGCACGGTACCATCCGGTGTTGCTCCGAGATCTCTGTATCTGTTGATTACGTAAAGCATCTCATAATCAACTCCGACGAGCCTGTCGCTGAACCTGCCCATTACAGTCGCGCCGACATCATCGCCCCCGAGATCGAAAATTACTGTTCCTTCCTTCTCAAATGCCATGTACATGGACGCCGGAAGTGAAGGCAGATCGAGATTTGTCGCACCAAACACAGGCGCGATGACCTCAATGCCTTCGTCTTCAAGTATTTTTCTGTAATCTGAAGTTCTGAAATAGGGATTGACAATGTCCATATCGACTATGGTTACTTTCTCACCCATCCGTGCGTGATCTCTTGCAAGATTTAATGCAAGATTTGTTTTGCCTGTTCCATAATGCCCGCATATAATGCTGAGCCTTCCCGATATTAATTTCATTTTATAATCCTCATAAATTCTCTGTCTCCCCGACGCAGACAGCGATCGTTTCGCAAGCTGTTCCTGTAAGCTCCTTACTTCTATCATCCGGTTGTGAGTTACCGACCGAAACAACATATTTTCCTTTATTGAGCTTTAAAATACCTTCGGTATCAAACAGAGCAAACGACTCATCTTTAAGCGCAACTCTGACACATGTCTTCTCTCCGGCAGAAATACTTACTTTTTTAAGCCCCTTCAGCTGTCTGACAGGCGCATCTTCATTTTCAAAGGAAACATAAACCTGAACAGTCGCAGCACTGTCATACTTACCTGTGTTCTCGACCTCTACGTCGATATCCATCACATCGCCTTTTTTAATGACTATTTCACTTGCGTCGACGGTTTTACCGTTAACTTCTATACCTTTGATCTTTTCGGTGAACGATGTATATGACAAGCCGTATCCGAAAGGATAAAAAGGCTTCTCGTGCATATATCTGTATGTTCTGCCCTTCATCGAATAGTCGGTCGCATCGGGCAATGTGTTCTTCTCACTGTAAAACGTAACTGGCAGCTTTCCTTCGGGCGACTTTGCTCCGAATATGATCTGCGCAAGAGCCCTGCCTCCCTGTGCTCCGGGATAAAGAGCTACTATTGTGGCAGCGGCCTTTTCATATGCACTGTCAAGATATAACGCACTTCCGGATAAGCAAACGACGATGACCGGTTTACCCATAGACGTTACCTCGTCAAGAAGCTTTCCCTGAATTCCGGGCAGATTAAGATTCGGTTTGTCACCGCTTCCGTATTCGTTACCTGTGTCGCCTTCCTCTCCCTCAAGTGAAGCATCGAGACCCACGCAAAGAACAACAACATCGCTGAATTCGCAAACGCTCTTTGCCTCGGCGATCCTGTCTGCCGGCTCTGAAAGTACACTCATCTTGTCCTTGTAAAGATGACATCCCTCAGAAACCATCACACGTGTTCCGGTACCCTTAACAGCTTCTCTAATTCCTTCAACAACCGTAACGTACTCGGACGCAGTTCCTTCATAGTTTCCGACAAGAGCCTTTCTGTTATCGGCATTGGGCCCGATAACGCCTATAGTCCCGATTTTCGAGATATCAAGCGGGAGCAGATCGTTTTTATTGTCAAGGAGGACAATGCTTTCAAGAGCAGCCTTGAGATTGAGCGCTCTGGCTTCATCGGTGTCAACATACGAATAATCGATCTTATTGTACTTGTTATCCGATGAATCTCCGAGAATTCCGAGCTTAAATCGTGTTGCAAGTACTCTTACAAGCGCATTGTCTACCTTTTCCTGAGTTGTAAGTCCTTTAGCGACGGCATCTTCAAGATACTGATAGATATTGCCGCAGTTAAGGTCACACCCATTGTTCATTGCAAGTGCAACAGATTCCGTGGGATTCTTTGTCACTCCGTGATCACCGTGAAAATCTTTTATAGCCCAGCAATCCGACGTAACATGACCTTCAAAGCCCCATTCATCTCTCAATATGTCTTTAAGAAGTGTCTTACTTCCGCAACAAACCTCTCCGTTCGTACGATTATAAGCTCCCATAACAGCCTCTACACCGGCCTCACAGACAAGAGCTTTAAATGCGGGGAGATATGTTTCTCTCAGATCCTGCTTATTGCAAACCGCGTTAAATCCGTGACGTACAGCCTCAGGACCCGAATGTACGGCAAAATGCTTCGCACATGCCGCAGCTTTAAGATACTTCTTATCATCTCCCTGCACACCCTTTACGAATCTTACTCCGAGTCTTGAAGTAAGAAAAGGATCTTCACCGTATGTTTCATGTCCGCGACCCCATCTCGGATCTCTGAATATGTTTATATTCGGAGCCCAAAAAGTAAGTCCCTTATAAATACCGTGATCGCCGTATTTAAACTGGCCGACGTACTTTGCTCTGCCTTCCGTCGAGATCGTATCACCGATCTTCTCAAGAAGCTCCTCATCAAATGATGCGGCAAGTCCGATCGCCTGCGGAAATACAGTAGCTATACCTGCGCGTGCAACACCGTGCAGTGATTCATTCCAATAATTGTACGACGGGATACCGAGTCTGTCGATAGCCGGAGCACCATGGCGAAGCTGGTAAACTTTCTCTTCGGATGTCATCTGAGAAACAAGTTTCTCAGCCATTTTTTTGCATTCCATCATTCTTTCTTTTGTGATCATAATGTGCTCCTTTCAGTCTGCACTACAAAAAGTCGATCCTTTTTTTTAGTTCATCGTTGCATTTGAGGTAATATCTATATATATGTTTCAAAGAAGACAAAGTGATCATCGAACAGCGGCACCGAACCCGAGAATCGTGAAGTTCTTATCCGTAAAGCCTTCACTCATCTTAATCTCCACTACATGCTCCTCAACTTCTTTTTCGCGGATGATGACAAAAGGATTACAGTGAACCCATCCTATTGCTCTCGGATCGATCTTACGAACGAATTTCCCGTCGACATAAACATCCACATCTCCCTCATCTTTTGAATTTGAATCTTTATAAACGATAAGGAGAGTTTTACATTTAATCTTCATCCTGAATGGCTCGGAGCCTTTTCCGTTACGTCTCCAGTTATCGGGGAACTGAGGTGTGCTTTCTATCGATTCATCCATCTGGCAAGCCTGAAGGTTCTCATCGGTATCCGAAAAGCTGCCCATTTCGATAACAGCACCATAAGCGTTATGTGTTCTGTCTATAAGATGAATTTCGTCAAAATCACTGCTTCTTAAAGCTTTCCTTGATCCGTCACTCTTGTCCGATACAGAAGCATCTTCTTTGTCCGCTATTTCAAAGAGATTTATAAGACAATCCGCCATGATGGTATGTCCAATGTTTGCGGGATGATATCTGTCATAGAAGAATGCGTTCTTTCCAATAACTCTGCCTTCGTCTTTTTTCAGATAGAACTGCTTTGTAACGGCTTTTTTGATACTTACCATGGGCAGATCATAATACTCTCCGATCGGAACAAGTCTTTCTTCAAGGTTGTAATCGTCAACAAATACCGAGAAAAGAAGAATAACTGCAGGTTTTTTCTTCATGTTCAGGCAGCGCCTTACAAGACCTTCGAAACAATCTCCGCCTGTCTCATCTCCTGCATCGTTTACAGCGAATTCGATCACAACAACGTCAGGCTCAACCTCACCGAATTTAATAAGATCTTTATCTACTCTGATCATGCCGAGCTCCGAAGGGGTTCCTCCGACACCTGCTTTTACATAAGATACTTCTCCCTTTGGATTAGCAATCTTTTTAAATCCTTCATATGTTTTGTAAGCGTAACATTCTTTATTGATCGGATTTGAGCCTGCGCCCTGAGTAATTGAACCTCCGATGAACGTTATTGCCACATTCTCTCCGGCACGTGCTCTTTTGAACACTTCTTTTAATCTCGAGGTATCACCGAGACTGAGAACACCGTTACAGATCATCTCTTTGTAACCTTCCGATGAGGGATCGACCTTATCAATGCCTTCAAAAGGAGGAGCTGTATAACCGTCATTAAGATAAAATCTGACATTTACCGATGCAATAACATCCAAATTCTCAAATTCAAATCTAAACTGTCCGGGTGTATTGTCGTCATCTCTCCATTCGAAAGCATCGAAGGGAAGCAGGTACTCTACACCGTCTCCGGTAACATCACAACTGATCGTTGTTCCGCCCGAATTTTCTTTTGTGATCTGCTCAAAGAAAAACTTAGCGCCTTCGCCTGTATCCGTGATCATCGAAACGCCGATGCCGTATACCAGCTCTTTGATGCCTTTCGTAGTGTCGACAAGATCAAGCATTTTTTTGTCAGTAACATTTCCGACCAGTTCGGACGCACTTCTGAGTCTTCCGTCGTTCGCAAAGATTATCGATGCATTTTTACCCGAAGGTGTCGGGAAGATACTGACCTGCTTGTCAAGCATTACATAATAAAACTGCCGCTGTCTTACAGGATCTTGCGGCGCAATGGGCCCCATTTTCATATAATCCTCCTCGATAGATCATTTTTATTTTGGATTAGATTCCATATCTGTATCAATTATAGCAATTTTTGATCATAATATACTAATCACTTATTATTATGAATTCATTGATTAATGCTTTCATTGGCGTGTCCTGGCGCTTATGCCGACAATGTTCATCATCTGCTAAAAATCTTCACAAAAACACATAATGAATTGTTTATAATTCACTTTTATGATAAAATCATTTATTGTGAACAGAAACAATACCATAACGGAGGCAATGATGAACAATCCATACGTTGTACAAGATAACAATACACTTGCACTTCCGAGAATGAAGTGGATACGTGTCTACCATAATGTTCAAAACGAAGACTATGCCACTCATTGGCATACTTCCGTTGAAATCATCATGCCTTATGTTAATTACTACGATGTACTCTGTGACGGGATCCGTCACAGGATCAATCCCGGAGACGTCTTTATCATTGCACCCGGCGAGCTTCATACTCTTTATGCTCCCGATGAAGGTGAACGTCTTATAACACTTTTTGATTATTCACTTTTTTCAAGTCTCCAGGGCATGAACTCCATCCTCGAGTCCATCCACCATTACAGACATATCAAAGCAAGCGAAGATCCCAAAACCGCTGAAATTCTCACATCCTGTCTTAAAGATATCGAATATGAGTTTTTCCAGGAAACCGCATATGAAGATCCGATATTGTTTTCTCTCATAATAAAGTTTTTTGTTACTATCGGCAGAGCCAACTTTGAGACAAAAACGTTCTTTCCCGATCTTCCGCCCGAGAAACAGCATGAATATGCTAATAAATTTCTTGCGCTGAGCAATTATATCAGCTGGAATTTTTCATCAGACCTCACAAGCAAAAAGCTTGCCGATATGATCGGTCTCACTCCGTCTGAGTTTTCCAAAAGATTTGAACAGTTTTCCGGCGTCAATTTCACTGATTATCTTAATCAGAAACGAATAGGTCACGCCGAGAAGCTTTTGATATATCCGAATGTATCGACAACTGAGGTTGCCACTACCTGCGGCTACAAAAGTCTTTCCACATTCAATCGTGCTTTCAGGTCGATCAAAAAGATCAGTCCTACCGAGTATAAAAGCCTGATCAGAAGTTACGACCTTGATCTTTCGGATTCTCATGAATAAAAATCGTGATCTTCCTTGTTTAAACAGGGAAGATCACTTTTATCATTGACAATTATTTACAAGTGCTTCCACTATTTCGGGATATCTGATGCTGTTGGATCTTCTGTCAAATATCCCGAATCTTTCACCCGATCCAAAGAATACGTTATTGTCCCACCAATAGCAAGTTATTCCGAATTCACGCGCCTTTTTCACATAATATCCGGCATAATCGGTTCTTGATTCAAGATTTCCCGACTTATCTCTCGCTCCGAACTCGTCGATCACAACACCAATCCCCTTATCAACAAAGTTTAGCTTTAACTTTAGCATCATATTATTGATTTCCGCCGTGCTTGAGTTATTGCCTGAACTGAAAAGATCCGTACTGTTCGAATCACCGGGTGCCGCAAGAGCAAAATTGTAGGGCGAATAAGCATGTACTTCGAGGAGTATCTTATTGTCGGCAGTGTCTGTGGGTAAAACAAATTCGTCGCTTACAGCAGCTCCCCACTGCGCGGCATATGCGGGCACAAGCAAATATCTTTCGGAATTGTAACTTCCTTGTGAACGTATTGTATCAACAAAGACCTGATTGAGTTCGTTTATACATTTTACCGCATCACGACACATATCATTATTGGATAGACTCCATTCGTTGGAAGTCCCAACAAGTCTCGGCTCATTTAACGATTCAAATATCAGATGATCGTCATAATCCTTAAAGGTTTCACCAACCTGTTCCCATATTCTCCTGACATACTTTTTCGACTGTTCAAGATACTCCGTCGTCGGGTAAAAGAATTCCTTCGCATTGTCATGATGAATATTGACAGTGCAATACATATCGTTATCGATAACGTAATCTACTATCTCTTTTACTCTGTTAAGCCATGCCTCATCAATGTTAAATTCACCGTCAACATGGTTATGCCACGATACGGGAACGCGGATTGATTTAAATCCGGCATCCTTCAAAGTATCTATCATTTCGGAAGTGGTTTTTACTCCGCACCACGATGTCTCGAGATTAAGATTTGCACCTCCCGATACACTGCTCGTCGCATCCATTGTATTTCCAAGATTCCAGCCCAAACGTAACTTTCTGACAAATGCAACCGCACCCGTTAGGCCTTCAACATCATCATCCAAATGGACAATTTCTTTCAATTCACTGTCTCCTTTGATATCTTCGAAACCCTTATCTATAGCAGCCATAGAATTATCTCGGTTTGTTTCTACACCTGTGCTGCCCGTATTTAAAGTATCGCCGTCCTCTCCTTCAGCAGGACTGTCCGCATTGGAAATATCGCCTTCTTCTCCTGCAGCGGTGCTGTCCGCATTGGAATCAGTGTCCTGTGCTTTATCTATTTCAGAACCGGAGTAAGGTTCGGCAGGAACAAGTTTTTCGGAACAACCGGCACAACAGAGAACAATCAAAGAAATGACAGTTATTAACATAACAGATCTTTTGTTTAGAAATATATTCTTCATGTATACATCCTTTCATATAGCGTGAAACTCCCGGCCGTCAAAGAAACGCCCGCCGGTCTTGCGTGCCGGATTCCCGGCCGGTTTGCGGACATATTTCTTATCCGGCTCTTAAAACATCATTTTTCATAAAGTTATCACAAATTAACGCGTATGACTTATTGAAACTTTAACACTGCTGGTTTATAATATATCAGACTTAAAAATGAAAACAAGGGGATAGACTATGAGTCAACAAAAAGTAGACAAGTATAAATTAGAGAAGGCAGGACGTAAAGCTGCACAAAAGAGGAAAAAATTATTTAATGTTCTTTATGTGCTCATTGCATTGATTGTTGTTGCATGTTTTGGATTCATCATTTATCAATCGACAAAGACGGTATATGATGTTAACGTTGAAGACAGTAAATTTGATGATGTTGCACTTGCTTCAGTTCTCGGATACAGCGGTGTTGATATCACTGATTATATTGATTCCAACAATGAGACATCTGATGCCGAACTTGACGAGAGCCTCGAGATCGATGACACCGTCGAATCCGAAACCGCAGAATAATTATTTGGAACTATAAGCGGAAATCCCCGGTAATTCAATTACCGAGGATTTTTTTATAGCATTATCCTGCTTAGTCTTATTTAACGATCAGGACTTTATAAATAAGTATCCTGCTTAGTCTTTTCTAATGATCAAGACTTTTTAAAAATCCGGACTGCCGATCGACAGTCCGGATTTTTATTATCATAGCTTAAAAGATCACATTATCTCATATATCCAGCCTTCGGGAGCTTTGATAGTACCCATCTGAATACCTGTAAGTGTTTCATAAAGCTTCTTTGTGATAGGTCCCATATCTGTCATACCACTCGGGAAGCAGATTTCTTTACCATGATCAACGATCTTTCCGACAGGAGAGATAACTGCTGCCGTACCGCAAAGACCACACTCAGCCATATCCTTAACCTCTTCAAGAGAGATAACTCTCTCCTCAGCTTCAAGACCAAGGTATTCTTTAGCTACCTGTACAAGAGAACGTCTTGTGATCGAAGGAAGGATACTGTCGGACTTGGGAGTAACAACCTTGTTATCCTTGGTTACGAAAAGGAAATTGGCTCCACCGGTCTCTTCTACATTTGTTCTTGTCTTAGCATCAAGATACATATTCTCATCAAAACCTTCCTGATGAGCAGTAACAATGGCATGAAGACTCATTGCATAGTTAAGACCTGCTTTGATATTACCGGTACCGCAAGGTGCCGCACGGTCATAATCGCTGACTTTAAGTGTAAGAGGCTTAATGCCGCCTTTAAAATAAGGTCCAACAGGTGTGGCAAATAATCTGAACTGATATTCTGTTGCGGGTTTAACACCGATAACAGGATTTGTACCCATCATATAAGGACGAAGGTAAAGTGTTGCACCCGATCCGAAAGGAGGTACATAAGCCGCATTTGCAGAAACTACCTGCTTAACGGCATCGATAAATCTCTCTCTCGGAAATGCAGGTATTTCAAGTCTATTTGCAGACTGCTCAAGACGCTCTGCGTTGAGGTCGGGACGGAATGTAACTATCTTACCGTCTTTTGTGGTATATGCCTTAAGGCCTTCAAATACGGTCTGTGCATACTGGAATACACCTGCGCACTCATTAAGAACAACATTTGCATCCTCGGTCAGACGCCCCTCATCCCATTTTCCGTCTTTGAAATCGGAAACATATCTTTTGTCTGTCTGGATATAGCCAAACCCAAGGCTACCCCAATCAATGTCTTTCTTCTGCATAACATCATTCCCTTCCATATATTTTAATATTTTTATTAATATTTAGTTATGATAGCACTACACAAACAAAAGTCAAGTACCGTAACTCGAAAAATGCTTGTATAAAGGGCTTTTTAACAAAAGAGCCGCCAAAAAGGCGGCTCTTTAAAAATATTTGTATCAATACTGTAAGATCAATGATCAAACCGATCGTATCAATAGCTGTTTGCAACACCTACATAGTAATCGATCTCATCCTTCATCTCTTCATACTGCTCCTGACCTGTCTTGGAATCAATGTTCCAGAAGTAAGAGTTGTCACGGTTAACGTTGTCAACAAGAGGGAAGAGCTGAGGAATAGGATTCCTTGTAAGGATCTCAAGAGTCTCATCTACAGCACGTGTATCTCTGAACTGAGGATAGTAACCTGTCTTCCAATCTTCAGCATCCTCATAACCGGGTGTAGGATTTGTATAGAGGTTGAACGCAAATGCGATCTTCCATGCTCTCTCATCATCATAGATAGCGGGGATTACACGAAGGTGATCGTATGAATAGCAAGTATAATCAGAAACTGCAGGTCCCTTAGGGAATACTACAAATCCAAAATCATCGGGAAGTTCCTGGTTATTGGATACTCTGTACTCCTCTGCTGCCTGAAGTGCAACTTCAGCATTAAGGAATGCTGTATAAGGGAAGTCGTACTGAGCACCTTCGGGAGCAGGCATCTGATATTTAGCACGCATATCCTTAGCCCAATCCCAAGCCTGGATGAAGTTATCCGTACCTGTAGCATTCACAAATTTGCCGTCTGCATCACGCTCAATAACGAAAGCGTTGTTAGAAGCAAGACAAGGCTTCATAAAGTCATAGTTTGTAGAACACATAGCGTAAACATCGGGGATGTCATCGCCGTTTGTATCACGGGTAAGCTTAGCGCAGAGATCTTCAAATGCTGCCCAATCCCACGTGCCTGCTGCCTGCATATCGTAAAGTGATTCAGGATCGATACCTGCTTCGGTAAGAAGTCTCTTATTGAAGAAGATACCTCCACGAGGCTCTGTTCTGTCTGCTCTCATACCATAGATGGAATCACCGAGTCTGAGAAGATCCTTAGCGCCCTTGTCCCACTTCTCCTCTGTAAAGTCAAGGCAGTCAAGAGTTGCAAGATCCTTGTAAAGACCTGATCTGAAACCACTGAAACTTCTCTCGTCGCAAACGAAAACATAGTTTTCATCGCCACCTGTTGTACAGAAGTTTGTAAGGAGTGAAGGATAATCATTCCAGCTACCTATAGACTCTTCCTTAATAGTGAAGTTATAAGTCTTCTGGATCCAATCACGATAATTCTTTGTAGCCTCACCGTATGCAGTAGACTCATCGGGATCAGGATTAGCCCACCAAGCTGCGATCTTAACTTCCATTCCGCCAAGATCTACAGGCTTACCGTCAGCTCCGAGGATAACATCGGGATATTCATCTTCCTCTTCTTCCTCTTCTTCCTCTTCAACATCTGCATCATCATCAGTTGTATCGGGAGTCTGAACGGTGTTATCTGCATCGTTAGCATCATTCTTTTCAGTCTCTTTGGTATCGTTATTTTCCTTAGAGCCTGTCTCCGTTTTTGTAGCATCATCATTCTTTTTCTCGTCGCTTGAAGAACATGCCACGCATGAAAGAACAAGAACCAAGATCATGAAAAGTGCTACAATCTTACTTGTTTTTTTCATAAAACCTCTCTCCTTCTCACCACAAGGGTGCATTAAATTTATGATCCGCTTTCGCGAATACATCAGTGTCGAATCACTTCGGCACTAATCAACATTATAATTCAGTAGGTAAAAAGCGTCAAGCGACCCTACATCTTGATACCTGTCGAAGAAAGCGACTCAACAAAGCCCTTCTGCGCGATCAGATAAAGTAAGATAATGGGTGTAACAACAAGCAATACACCCGTTGCATTCATCTGCTGAAGTAAAGCCTCGGACGCAAGTCCTGTTCTTTGATTAACGATCTGAAAATAATTCGTAAAATTATCGGCAAGTGAAGCAAGGCCGGTAGAGAGTAATTTCTTTCCTCCGATAAAGAGTGCCGAATAAAAACTGTCGGTCCACTGCCATACAAACGAGAACAGGAAACAGGAAGTAAGGATAGGTCTTGCATCCGGAAGCATTATCCTTACGAATGTTTTAAGGGTTCCGCAACCGTCAACATACGCTGCTTCCTCAAGTTCTTTGGGAATACCGCGGAAGAACTGACGAACGAGGAAGATATAAAGACCGTTCTTAAGTCCCATACATCCTGCAGACATAAGGAAATAAGGAATTACGGATCCTCTGAGGTTGATGGGGGATCCCGTTACCGCATTAAATATACCGAACACATCAAAGAATCTGAAGTGAAGGTAAAGGGGTGATGAAATAGTCTGGGGCGGAATAAGGATGATAAGTATAACACACGCGAACCAGAATTTCTTAAGCGGGAATTTAAATCTCGCGAATCCGTAGCCTGCCAGAGTACATGCAGCTATCTGAACTATGGATACTGCAATTGAAATCCAAAGCGAATTAAACAACGCTTTCCAGAAATCCATCAGTTCCATTACAACCGAATAATTACCGGTCGTCAGATGACGCGGCAGAATATTTATAGTAGTATCATACAGATCCTTCTCAGTCATGATACTTACACAGAACTTGTTTACGATCGGTTCAAGGATCATAAAGCAAAGCCCAAAGATAAGCACAAATCTAAGGATCTTAAAGGTGACCCTGCCGGCGGTCTTCTTAAGCAGATACCCGCCGCTCAGTCTGTTTCTCTCACTGAAGGATCTTCTACCTTCCGCTACTGCCTTTGATTTACTCATAATAGTACACCACCCTCGAGATTATTAGCGAAGATATACCTATCCAGACAATAACAACGCCGAAATAAATCCAAGACAGCGCCGAACCGTAACCAAAGTCGAGATTACGTGTAACCTCAGTCTGAACCTGCTGTATTACCTGATTATCTGACTTCATGAAAAAGTCGATGATGGTATATATCCAGTTAACAAGGAACATGGAGCTTATCATAGGAAAAGTGATCTTCCAAAGACTCTCCCACTTGGTACATCCCTCAATGTCAGCGGCTTCATACATACTCTTGGGTATCGTCTGAAGTGCCGAAAGGAATATGATGATCTGAATTCCGGAGGCAATGGCTATATCGTATACCGAATTAACCAGCGATATGATCGTCTCAACAAAACCGTTTGCCAGATCGGTACTTGAAAGGATCATCTCAAGAGTATCGGCAATGCCGGATGAAGACGATTCCTCCATAATCTCCTTCATTCCCGAAAGCAGTGTATTGTTGTATTCAAGACCGACAATGACACCGGATGAAAAAATAACGGGAAGGAAGAATATCGCTCTTACAAACGCTCTGCCTTTAAACTTCTGATTAAGAAGTAGTGCTATGAAGAAGCTGAAAATGATGGTAGCAAGCGAATTGAAGACCATTTTGTATACTTCTTCAAGAAGCATTCGTGAAAAATTCGGATCAATCGTAAGCGCTCTTTTATAATTATCAAGACCCGCATAAACATTTTCGAATCCTTCTGCTCCTACCTGAACATCAGAAAACGACATAATGATCGATTGGATAAGAGGCTTGACCATAAACAACAAGAAACCAAGCACAAACGGAAGTATAAACAAATATCCGATCATTGCTTTCTTATTGGCAAGCGACATCTTTGATTTTTTCTTCAGCTTAGCCATCTTTGTCACTCACCTCTCTTTACTGCGAAGTCTCTGGCGGGAACTTTCACCCCGTCTGTTTCGATATCTTTGTACTCATAATTTACATAAACTTTTGTACCGTTTTCATACTCTGTTATCCTGATGTTGTTTTCGTCAATCTTATGACTTATCATCTTTTTATCCGAAACATCATCAAAATCGTTCTTAAAACGCTTATATAACTGTGCGGCTTTATCTTTCCACAGATCAAATGAACCGCCGAAGTACTCGGAATACAGCGTTTCCTGAATCCTATCGGGAGAACATCTCATAAAGGTGAAGGCTAACCCGGCACCAAACTCGGCCGATTTAAGTATCTCATATTCAAAGTCTTCCGAAAGGTTGATAGGAACTCCCGTATAATCTACAAGACCGTGTATAGCCATCTCATAGAACGGTATATCATAATCGATAATTGCCATATTCGAATTACTGATATCCATCGATGTAACTACATCGGCATATTGAAGTGCGTAATCATTTGCATGATTAACGATCGTACCGTATTCGGCTGCATCGGAAAGTATCTCTTCAGAAAGCTTCTTGGCTTCCTCTCTCGTAACTTTATCCTTCGGATTATAGTCACTGTTCAGAAGGTAGCCTGTATTTCTGAGAGCCATTCCTATCTGATATTCATCGGTAAATGACTTAAATTCATCAAAACATTCTTTCTTGTATGAAGGTTTAACAAGATAATACGGATCGTTATAATCCTCTTGGCCGTACCATACGAACGAATAATCATAAAGCTCGGCCTGTTCTCTTGAAACAAATTTAGCACCGTCTCTGAAACCGATGTATCCGTCACTCCAACCTGAATCATAGGCAAAGTCCGTCTGACCCTCAAGATATACTTTAATATTTCTCTGTTTGAGATTTTCAAGCATATCCTTAAAATCGCTCTTCCCACCCAGACGTGATACCGTATCAACATCAGTGAATACATAATGTTTAACGCCGTCATTTACCGCACCGGTAAGTTTCAGGTCAAAATCATCAACCCCGAGATTTTTCAGTTCATCGACGATCTCGACAGTCTCATCGTAAGTAGTAAGCTCAAGCGGCTGCTTATAAGGTATTCCCGCGGTCTGCTGTACTTTGTCTATAGCGCCTATAACCTCAATAACAGCGGGCATCTTATCGCTCTTCTTCGATCCGAGATTCGGATATCTCTCAAGAAGATAATTTCTGTAGACAGCAGCCATATCACTGTAATTATCAGCATCTCCGAAACGATATCTCTGAGAGATCATTTGAGCCGGAATACTATCTTCATAAACATAAAATGTAGCATTAGATTTTTCCGTAACATCATAAGACTCATAATGTACGATCGAATAACCGGCATCAACATGGTTATAACCGTCGAATCGACCACTGACATCGGCATTTATATTACCGTATGAAGCACCGTCTTCAAGCATGCACAGGAAAGATGCACCGTTCTTTGAAAGACCGAACATGGGGAATGAGTTTCTCGTCTCGGTAACAACCGAAGTTCTTGATGATGCATAATCCCAACCGTATACATTTGCATAATAAGGATTTTGATCCGATCTTCCGTTATTAAACTCTATTATCGCACCGCTGCTTTCGGGTAACACGATAAATCCCTGATCTTCCGTACCGCCTGCACCAAAATAAGGAAGTAATTCAATGTTTACAAGAGGATAATCGGGTTTGTATTCAATCTTATCCATCGGAACAGAAACAACGAGATCTCTTCCGTCAAGCTTATATTCAACGCTTATGTTAAAAAGTGGTATGTCTTCGCTCTTTTTTGTCGAATAACGTGCCAAATGAGCCTGATATTGCTCTTCTGTATATCCGGCATTCCAAAAATAGGTTTCGATTGTTGCTTTTAAGTGTTGTGCAACTCCGTCACGGAGAATATAAAGCTTCATATCCGCAAGATCGGGATATCTTGCAAGAAGATCCTCTTTGTTATCCGAAGCACGAAGATTGTTTATATCTGTTTTTCTGTAATACTCTTTTACCTGCTTAGAAGCTTTCTTATCCATATTTTTCGTGATGGCTTTAAAATCCTTCTCCGAAAGCGCAAGCGGTATCTTATACTCTTTTTCTGTATTACCGATCGTATAATTTACAACTACTGAGTCTTTGTTCTCGACAATATCAAAGATCCCCTTGTCAATGCTGTATGTACTGTTATTGTAAGTGGTCATTATACCGTTCACATTACCGTATGTAATGTAAAGCGTCGACTTGAGATTTGCCTTTTTGTCTATCGTCGGAGCAAGCGGATCGTTGTCTGCATTTTCGGGATTAGAATCCCAAACAACTCCGGTGGCCTTATCTGTCACAGAGAAACGCGAAGTAGCACGATCCATAGTAAAGATAAGATCGTCATTCTCAAGTATTGCCATGCCTTCACCGATTGATCCACCCCTGATCTCTATCTCAATAGGTTCGACCTCCTCAGGCTGAATCTTAAATAAAAGCATCACTACAATGCCCAAAACAGCTATTGGGATGAATATATTCAGTATGCTTTTAATCCAGGATCTCTTTCCTTCCACAGGTACATCCTCCTCTATCTGTCATATCCCACTTCCCTAAAACAATTTTAGGAGCGGGATCGATCCGACTGCGTTAAAACTAATAAATTCTAAAGATTACTTCTTTATACAGTGAATAGAAATAAGCTCCGGCATCACTGATCAAACTAAAGAACAAAAGTAGCAGGAAAATAACGACTGCCATTCCGACAAACGTAAATATAATACAGATCATCGTTTTTCCTATCGAGTAAGCATGAACCATCATGATCGCCGATATAAAAAGCAGTGCCGACCATACCAGAGAAAAATCATGGAAGAAATAATTAAAAGTATCTTCTTCTTCCGCGAGGAAATTACTGAGGATGGTATTCGGAATAACAATAAGCGGATAAGGTGTCATGGCATATGCCGAAGCAATCCAAACATCCTTAAGTGTTCCTTTTCCGTCAAACAATGTTGTAAGTGCCCAGTTCGTAACAACAAATATGATAAACGGAAGCAGGATTCCGAGCATCTCAACAAGGAAATTCGCACGTTCAAGATTCACCTTGATAAACTGAAATGTCGTGAATTCCAGTCTGAATACACACGTGAGAAGTGAAAGTATCAAAATAAAATTTGCAGCGGCAAGACTGCCCCTCTTTTCGTGAGTAAGATCCCAAAAACCGTCAAACGGATGAAGGATTACATATAATGCATAGCGAAGGCTCTTGAAAAATCTGTCATATGCCGCTCTGTTTGTAAAGAAATCAACTATTCTTCTTGCTTTCGTTTTCATATGCCTTCACCTCCCATCTGACTTTCTTTATTCTGCCTATCAAGAGCGGTACAACAAGTACCAGCAAAATAATTATAAATATTAGTACGACATGATCCTCAACCCATTGTTTTCGGTAAAGCTGGAATGCATCACCGTAATTGTCGTCATCATATTTTATCTTGAAGTAATCCATCGCCTCTTCATATTTGTTCTGTCTTAAGAGCGCTCGACCGATTCCCTTATACGCAAGCTCATTGTTTCCGTTGACCATAAGAACTTCTCTCCACTCGTCAGCGGACTTATCGTAACGTCCCTGTTGGTATTCGTAGATAGCGGAGAATATCTTTTTACCGTAATACGTCGGTGTAAATATCGTTAACTGAGCATCCTGAGAATCAAGGACAAGAAGATCGTGCCCCATATGTTCGATAGCGGTGGGCATTCTGAAATAACCGTCTTTGTTACCGTTTCCACCGAAACAGCAAAGAATATTGCCCTGATCGTCATATCCGAAGATTCTTCCTCTTGTACGATCAAGCGCAAAATATGTTCCGTCATCGAGTGCTGTAACATCGATAATTCTGGATGAGCCGGTATAAACACCTTGATCATTCCAGTTAATATCGCCGACAACAACCCAATCACCGTTTTGTATCAAAATATCATTTCCGAGAGAATTAAGCTTTCTGACGGGATCGACCGAACCGTCAATAAGTGATCCCTCATAAAAGTTTGTGGTTACGACATACATAAATCCGTCATGATCGACTGCGATATTATCATACTCTGTAGGTACAAAATCCGACATGGCATCGGCCTGAGCATCGGAAGCTATCCAAGTCTTCCAGATATAATCAAACAAATCATATGTTACCGGAGTAGCTCCGACAAAACCGTTAAACTTTCCGTCATTTTCGTATTTAACAATACCCTTATTTACACGTTTTACGAGACAGAACACACGCTCCGCACCGTCAACGATAAGTTTCGAAGGTAAAAATGTAATACTCTGATCAAAGTTAATATCATCGGGTTTGGTAAAATCCATAACAAACTTAAGATCTTTGGTGAGTTTTAATATCCTGTTATTCTCGGTATCTGCGATGAAGTAATATTCATCGGTAACAAAGATATCACTCGGAGAACTAAACGTATTGATCTCAGCTCCCTCAAAAGACTCGATGATTTCCTTAACCTTGTATTCTTCGTCCGCATATTCAAGTACGATTATCCTGTTATTTCCTGTATCGCAAATATAGATAAGATTATCTTTGACAAATAAACCCTGAGCTTTGGAAAGCTTTTTATCAAGTCCGAGTTCAACATGAGTAAGAGCTTTTTTTACTGCATAAGGGTTGGGGGCGTGTATTTCCTCACCCCAAAAATCATAGTTATATGAATAACCTGAATCGGCTTGCGAAACAACAGCCGGTGAAACCGCGGCCAGTACAAGGACAAGAGCCATAAAAACTACCAATCTCTTCATACGCGCCACCTCAATCCTTAATACCCGAGCTTGCCATCGTTTCAAGTATCTGGCTCTCGGAAATAATGAACAACAAGATCGGAACGATCATAGTAACAACAGAAACTGCCGCAGCCTGACCGGTTCTGGCAACACCGCCGAGAGAAACCTGAGAAAGCGCATATACAAGAGCTTTCTTTTCCTCGGAGTATATATATACGGAAGCCGGATTGTTCCAAAGACTCTGTACGGAAAAAATTATCATCGTAAGCCAGGCAGGCTTAACGTTAGGCATTACGATCCTGGTAAATACATACCATTCGGAAGCACCGTCAACTTTTGCCGCTTCTATAAGAGCCGTCGGCAATCCCTCCATAAACTGTTTCATTAGGAATACACCCATCGGTGAAGCAAACGCCGGAACTATGATTGCAAGAAGCGAATCTATCCAACCGAGTGAATTCATGATGAGGTAATTGGGGATCATAAGTATCGAACCCGTAAACATAAGGGCTGTAACAACCACACCAAAGAAGAATTTACTTCCGGGGAAGTTATATTTGGCAAGCACAAAAGCCGCCATCGAACCGATAAGCAGATGTCCTGCCGTGCCGACCGCCGTCGTGAACAATGTATTGAATATGTAACGCGAGAACGGTACAGTCGACTTATTCATGGTTACAAACAGATCCGTGAAATTGTCAAAACCGGGATTCTTTGCAAAGAATGTCGGCGGGAAACGGAAAAGTTCATCCATGGGCTTAAGTGACTGATTTATGGCAAACAAAAGCGGAAGCACCATGATAACGGACATGATCGCAAGGAAAATATAGATGCCGATATCTCCTCCTCTTGAACGGTTAGGCTGGCGCCGACGCAATATCTTCGGTTTTTTATGATAAGGCTTTGTTGACGTTTTCATATTTTTCTCTCTCTCTTAATAAGATCAATGGCCTACTCTTCTGAGGAGTGCCTGAATTGCCTTGTTGCAAAGGATCATCGCCAGGAAAAGTATGGTAGCGATGGCCGAAGCATAACCCATTTCAAATCTGGTAAAACCGTAATCATAAAGGTGTGTAACAATGGTTCGTGCTGCATAGTCCGTACTGGGATAACCGCAAAGAGCCATGGTCTGAGCACTGACGCCAAATGATGAAGTGATCGCCATAACGGCACCGAACAAAAGCATCGGCTTCATATTCGGAAGAGTTATGTACCACAATTCCTGCCACCTGTTTTTAACGCCGTCTATATATCCCGCCTCATATTGTGCTTTATCGACACCTTGAAGACCGGCAACAAAACCGAGGAATCCGGCTCCCATTGAAAGCCACAACAGAACCGCAATGATAAGTCCCATCATGTAATCCGGATTTGTAAGGAAGAAAATCGGTTCATTAATGATCCCCACGTCGATCAGCATACCGTTGACGTAACCATACGCATCACCTCTGAAGAAGATTGAGAAAATATAGTATATATTTCCTGCGATCGAAGGCGAATAGAAAAGGATAACTACAACGGCACGAAGCCATTTGGGAAGTTCGTTTATGAACCAGGCACAAACAAACTGAAGCATATAACCGACAGGTCCGGTTATGACAGCGATCACAAATGTATTTTTGATCGCGATCAGGAAGACATCATCCTGCAATATAAGATTTATATAGTTTTGGAGGAATATAAACTTCGGTGGCTCCAAAATATTGTAATAAGTAAAGCTGTAATATATTGACGAAAAGATCGGCAATATATAGAAGGTGAAAAAGAGCACAAAGAACGGAAGCAGGAAAAGATAGCAAGACTTCATTGACTTTGCTTTCTTCCACGCGATTCGTACGTTGTTCTTTTTCATACTTACATATGATTTAGCAAACGATGACATAGCATCCTCCTCTGAAAAGAGCGTTTCGTCACTCCCTATATTATCTGAACCGTTCGGCCAAGAACCGATCAATCAGTGTCAAGACCATATTCTTTACGTTTCTTGGTAATCTCTTCGTTGATCGTTCTTGTGTAATCAAGAAGCACTTCTCTCTGATCAAGCTTTTGATTTACAACTTTACGTACGGCATTTGTCAGGTGACGGCTGGTGTAGTATCCACCGGCGATCTCTCTGAATCCTCTTGCCCACTTTCTTTGTTCTTCAAGTACCTTTATCTGATCAGCGCTCCATGCAAGCTGTTTAAATGCCACATCATTGGCCGTTGCATATCTGGCTGCGGAACCCATAACCGATTCAAGCTCACGTCCGTATCGAACCTGTGTTTCGGACGACGCCCACCACTTAAGGAATTTCCACGAATTGTTTCTTACCTTTTCATTATCCGTTTTGATCATCATCGAGCACTGGCCCCATCCGTGCACTGCTCTGTCGATATATTCCTCTCCGTTCTCATCTACCTTCTTAACACCCGGAATAGGCATGAAATCCCAAAGTCCGCGAAGCTCGGGTGCAGAAAGGACAAGAGTATTGAATGTGTTATAATCCGCAATACCGATCGGAACCTCTCCGGAACGAAAACGGGTTACAAAATCAAGCTCAAGCGGAATACCGTAATCAACAAACAGACTGGTGTATTTTGTAAACGCCTGAACACTTTCCTCGTTGTCTATCTGGATCTTCTTACCGTCATCATCATAGAAATCACCGCCGTACTGGTAAGTCATCGAGATCAGCAGTGAAAGATCCGGATTGATCACATTACCGATCTTACGCTCCGTAGAAGGTACGGCAAGTGTCATACTGTTTCCCTGGATAGTGGGAAGCATATTGATAAGATCATCCCATGTTTGAGGCGGCTCAAGTCCGAATTCTTCAAGAATGTCTTTACGATAGAACAATACATTATAATTCAGTGTTTCGGGAAGAGCATACATACCGCCTTCGAAAAGATAAGAACGATACGAGCTGATAGGATACTCTGAAAGCACCTCGTCAAGATCATCAAACTGCGTAAGATCTTCAACCGCATTACGAAGAGCGTAGTTAACGGGATCCTGCTGATTACCCGTAAGTACAACATCGGGGCCTTTTCCTGCAACTACCGCGGGAAGAAGCGCATCGGCCGCAATAAGCTGAACATTGACTTTAATCCCTGTCTCAGGTGTAAACGTGTCATCGACCATCATCTTCATGATCGAATTCTGATCACGTCCGGCAAGAAGCCAAACTTCAATAGTGTCTTCATCATCTTCGTCATATACATCTCCGATCGAATTGTAATCGTAGAAGAATGAAACGAAGAAAGATTTGATATCATGCCAGAGATTCGAGAAAAATCCGGCATCATCCTCTACCTTTTCGGTTTCTTTACCCTGGACTATCATGTAGTCTATATCAAGTTTACTTTCACTGATAGTATTTATTGAAGTTCCGAGTGCTGCTATATTTTCTTTGAAATTTTTAAGAGTCTTTGTGATATCACGCGGGTCGTTGTTAAAACGTTCAAGCTGTGCGGCAAGTGTGATCGCATTTGCTATCTGATCGGACTTTTCACCGGTGATCGCAATATAATCATCAACCGTTTTATAAAGACGTTTGCTTTCAAGACCCATTGCTTCGATTATGTCGGGATAAACACTCTTGATATTATAATCTCTGTGTGAGTCGGGATTGGTACCGGTGAGTACTATAAGCTTTCTGTAAATAAGATTAAGCCTGAATACGCTGTCCGAAAGATCGTTGAGGACTTCTCCGAGATCACCGAGTGTAGCCTCAAGACGGATCGTATGTTTACCCTTTGTAAGATAAAAATCATAAGGTTTCTCATCCGAATCCGAAAGAGTGATCATATCCCAGTCTGTGTTATAAACAAAGCCGACAGCCATTGCCTCTTCAAACGGCAACTGCCCGTCTATCGTTATCTTTCTCGAAGAAACGCCTCCTCGCTGATAACTCTGACGTCCCTTTATTGTAATATTGTAAAATCCGTCGCCGGGAACTTCGAATTCCCATTCGATCCACTGGCCGGGAACCTTCCATGCGTCTCCGCCGATATAATTGAGCTTTGTTGTGGTAATACTGTAAGGGTCTGTATTGGAAACAGATTTGTCAAAACGAGCATAAAGTGAAGCATCGGAACGACCGGATGCATTCTCTCCGTCGATCTTTCCGACATATGAAAGCGACTCGGATGAAGAAGTCATATTTTTATGATCGTCAGAATACTGAGAATATGTATAATTTACCGTGATCGGTAAGAATTCAATAGATTTGATGATAACAGGTTCATTTACAGATTTAAGAGTAATTGTATTTTTTCCTTCATCGAGCCAAAAACGATAAGGCTCGATCTCATATCCGAGATAATCGGAGAACATTGCTTCCTGCCACTCAAATCTTTCGATCTGAGAAGGGCGGAGCTCATTACCACGGTTATCGGTACGAACTTCGGTAGCATCGGTCCAGATACGTGAGAATGCAAGATCTTCGGCTCCGACAAAAGGAACTTCACCGTTTATCCTAAACTCTCTCTCAATCTCAACTCCTCTGCTCTGTACGGGATAATACCTAAGAGAAACATTATAAAGTCCCGATTGCGGAGCATTAATTTCCCATGTGACTTCGGAAGTGTCACCGGTATAAAGTACATTCTCTACACCGTCGCATTCATTTCTGACTTCTACATCAACAGCCTGAGCATAATCTGTAGCTTCAACAGAAAAACCTTCTGTTGCGAGAGGCGAAGACTCATGCTCAAGCATAAAAAGCTTGTAAGTGTTTTCACGGCCAAGTCCACGAACATCATACGAAAGATCTGTTCCTTCATACTTTTTGATGAAGTTATCCTCCTCAAAAAGTCCCAAGATCAAAACAAAACCGATAATCAAAACAACAGCGGCAGCAAATATGATCAGTCCTTTAGCCTTTTTCACTTTAAAGCCTCCCGATATTATATTCTTCCGATCCGGGGTCTTTCCTGTCTTAAAACAAAATGACCTGATTTCGGATTAAATATCCATGCACACAACTTTATCCATAATAAATTCAATTGAAAATGCACTTATCAAATTATAGCTTCATTTGCTATGTTTGAACCTATCAAATTTTGCTATCAGGCTCCCGTATAATGCTAATAAACCGCCGAATTACAAGTAATACGGCGGTTTATTATAAACTTTTACCAATTATGGCACTTCAATATGTGTTTTTTTCTCCAAAAAGCAACATTTTTTATCACTCAAATAATGCTAATCCGAGTCTCGGATTAATTATTTAAAAGGATTCTCAGTAGGATAAGGAAGTGATGCCGGATGATTATAATCAAGATCCTCGATCGGAACACCGACATACTTGAATACCTCATAAAGAGCTTTTCCAAAATGGCCGAATGCTACTGCACCGTGATGAGGGAAATTCTTCTCGATAAGAACATGACGATAGAATCTGCCCATCTCAGGTATAGCAAATACACCGATACTTCCGAATGACTTTGTACGTACATCAAGTACTTCTCCCTGAGCGATATAAGCGCGAAGCTTAGCATCTGCTGTTGACTGAAGACGGTAGAATGTGATCTTGCCGGGAGCGATATCACCCTCAAGAGTTCCGTTTGTAACTTCAACAGGAAGTGTTCTTGCCATGATCTTCTGATTTCTCATCTCACAGAATGCCATCTTCTTCGAGCATGTATTTCCGCAATGGAAGCCCATGAAAGTATCCTTATGAGTATAAGGGAACTTGCCTTCGATAGCTTCTTTGTACATATCATCGGGTACAGAGTTATTGATATCAAGAAGTGTTACGATATCATCACTTACACATGTACCGATAAACTCTGAAAGACAACCGTAAATATCAACCTCGCATGAAACAGGGATTCCCATTCCCGTAAGACGGCTGTTTACGTAGCAAGGCACGAAACCAAACTGTGTCTGGAATGCGGGCCAGCATTTTCCTGCAATGGCAACATACTTTCTGTAACCTTTATGAGCCTCAACCCAGTCAAGAAGTGTAAGTTCATACTGTGCAAGCTTTGTAAGAACCTCAGGCTTTTTGTTTCCGACACCGAGTTCTGCCTCCATCTCCTTGATCTTAGCAGGTATTCTTGCATCACCTGCATGCTTGTTGAAAGCTTCAAAGAGGTCAAGCTCCGAATTCTCTTCGATTTCAACACCGAGATTGTAAAGCTGCTTAATGGGTGCATTACAAGCAAGGAAATTGAGAGGTCTGGGACCAAACGAAATGATCTTGAGATCCGAAAGTCCGATGATAGCGCGAGCGATCGGAACGAACTCATTGATCATATCGGCACATTCACATGCTGTTCCTACAGGATACTCGGGTATATAAGCTTTGATATTTCTGAGTTTAAGGTTATAGCTTGCATTAAGCATTCCGCAATATGCATCTCCACGGCCGTCCATAAGATCAGCCTGGCTCTCCTCTGCTGCTGCTACGAACATTGAAGGTCCGTCAAAGTGTTTTGCAAGAAGAGTCTCAGAAATCTCGGGACCGAAGTTTCCGAGGTATACACAAAGTGCGTTACATCCTGCTTTCTTAATGTCATCAAGAGCCTGAACCATATGGATCTCGCTCTCTACAATACATATGGGGCATTCATAAATATCTGCTGCACCATACTTGTCGGTGTAAGCTTTTACAAGAGCTTTTCTTCTGTTTACAGAAAGGCTCTCAGGGAAACAATCACGGCTTACAGCAACAATACCGATTTTGACCTGGGGTAGATTAGTCATTTTTTTTCTCCTTGTGTGTGATTTTTATTGTAAGGGTATCATATAGACACCGAGTACACATTGTTACGTCAGATATTATTTGATCTCGCTGTATATATCTTTGAGTGCGGGGTAAATGTCAACAAAGCAACGATATTTCTTTTCATATCTGGCTGCGATCTCAGGATCCGGCTCAATCGTTTCAACAACCTTTACGATCTTCTCGGCTGCTTCGGTAACGCTTGCATATTCTCCGCATGCAACCGCAGCAAGCATTGCACCGCCGAGCGCGGGACCTTCTTCGGATTCGATAATATCAACCTTAAGATTCATAACATTGGCGATGATCTTTCTCCAAAGAGGTGATTTCGCTCCACCTCCGCAGATCTTTGTGCGTTCAAGCTTGATGCCAAGCTTTCTTGCAACTTCTACCGAATCTCTGAGTCCGAATGCAACACCTTCAAGAACGGCAAGAGTCATATCTTCTCTTGTGGTATCCATTGACATACCGATGAATGCACCTCTCGCATCGGGATTGTTATGAGGTGAACGCTCGCCCATAAGGTAAGGGAGGAAGAATACTCTGTTATTGCCGAGCATATCATCCGTAATACCTTTCTGCTCTCCTGCATAATCCTTTGTCTTGATTATCTCATCCATAAACCACTTATTGCATGATGCAGCCGAAAGCATACATCCCATAAGATGATAACATCCGTCGGCATGATCAAAGTAATGAATGGCATTGTTATCGTTTTCGCTGTAATTCTTACTTGAAATGAATACAGTACCCGAAGTTCCGAGTGAAATATTGCAACGACCGTCTCCGACTGTACCTGTTCCGACTGCTGCTGCAGCATTGTCGCCGGCACCGGCAACTATCTTTACGCTCTCGGGGAGTCCGAGCTCTTTAGCTATGGAAGGAAGGATAGTTCCGACTGTTTCGTAGCTTTCAAAGAGCTTAGGAAGCATATGTTCCTCTATTGAGCAGATATCAAGCATCTCTTTGGACCACTTACGATTCTTTACATCAAGCAGGAGCATTCCCGAAGCATCCGAAACATCGGTGCAGAATACACCCGAAAGCTTATATGCGATATAGTCCTTAGGAAGCATTATCTTGCAGATCTTCTTGAAATTCCCGGGTTCATTGTCACGAACCCAAAGGATCTTGGGTGCCGTAAATCCGGCGAATGCGATATTTGCAGTGTAAGCAGATATCTTATCCGTTCCGATCGCATTGTTTAAGAAATCTGTCTCTTTTTGAGTACGTCCGTCATTCCAAAGTATCGCGGGACGAATAACCTCATCATTTTCATCAAGAATTACAAGTCCGTGCATCTGTCCGCCGAAACTGATTCCGGCAACTTCCGATTTATTGCAATCACTCGTAAGTTCCTTAATTCCCTCTTTAACTCCGTTCCACCAATCCTGAGGTTTCTGTTCCGACCATCCGGGATTAGGAAAGTAAAGAGGATACTCCTTTGAAACGATCTTCTTGATTTTGCCGTTTCCTTCCATAAGCAGAAGCTTAACTGCCGATGTACCGAGATCGACACCGATATATAACATAAAGCACTCCATTCCGCGTCTTTATTCCGACGCTAATTTATTCTTCATCATGATGCCCCGCTATCCCCTATGCAGAACCGATGCTTCATAAAGTGAGCCGGCATTCTTGATTTCAGATAGAAACATTTACTCCTTTAAGGCCTATGAAAGCCTTGGGATCCTGACCTCCGTCCTTATGTGCGATAAGCCATTTGTTCTCTGCCATAAGGAGCTTGTCCTCGGGAGTTCCCTCGGGACGAGCCGTAAAATCGGCATTTGTTCCGCGAGGAAGTATAACGATCACTCTGAAACCGTTTCCTTCACCCGTGCAAGGTGCATAATGGAGTGTCGTTGCATATAACTCAACGGCTACACCTGCGGGAACCTTGAAAGCCTCGATCTTTGATGTGTCATAAGTAAAATCATCTTCGATATCACGCTGATCTCCGATAAGCAGTATTGAATCATAAAGTGCGATATTAACCTCACTGCATCTGTGGTATTCAACCGCATTCAAAAGTTTATTGTTTCCGTTACAGTATCCGATTTGTATCGGAAGTCCGCCGTAGAAATTCTTTTCGAATTCTTTTGCTCCCTTCGTTGCCTCAAGATCCTTATCCGAAGCTACATAGACAACACTGTCGGCAGGCATCGGCTTTCCCGAAAGAACTTTCAGAAGATCCGAACAATCGATGCCTTCAACTACCTTGCCGTATTTCTTGAATGCGGCATCCGTTACACTCCTAACAACCATGATCTTTCTCCTTGTGTAAAATATTATTGTTTTGTGACCCCATCGGGAGTCTTTTTTTCAAGTTTTGCCAAAAGCTCATATACAGGTTCACCCAAAACAGGGTGAATAAAGTAAGGTGCGATCTGGCTGAGTGGTTTGAGAACAAATTCTCTGTTTATCATGTCCGGATGGGGTATCACCAGGTCATGAGACAAGATGCACTGATTGTCGTAGAACAATATGTCAAGATCGAGAGTTCTCGGTCCCCAATGTTCTTTTCTTTCTCGTCCGAAAGACGCCTCAATGAGAAGCAGCTCTGCCAAAAGCTCGTAAGGGCGCAGCAATGTCCTGATCTCAAGACAACCGTTTAAGAAATCAGGCTGATCGGTAACTCCGTACGGTTTGGTCTCAATTATATCCGAGACCGCACTCACTCTGATTTCCTCAAGTGAACCAATCCTCGAGACAGCACCGTTTATGATGCTTTCCCGGTCTCCGAGATTGGATCCGATCGATATATATGCCGTATGCCATTGTCTTTCGACTTCGACAAAAACAGTATCAACATGAAGTAACATCGGTGCCCAGGGTTTGTCAACCCTGATCTTGACCCTATCCACTCCAAACTTGATCAAAATTTTATTTGCGATTTCTTCCGCAAGCTTTTCTATGAGTTTATATGTGTTCTCACTGGCGATCTTCGTAATAAACTCACAAACTTTACCGTAATGGACCGTCGCCGTAAGTTCATCCGTTTTTCCCGCCTCATGAAGATCCTTATAAAGATCTGCCGAGATCAGGAATTTTTGCCCGAGAGAGTTTTCCTCTCTGCAGACACCGTGCCTGGCGAAAACTTCAAGCTTTTCAATATGAATCCTGTCCATCAATACTCCTTTTTATTTACCTTAATGCTTATCTTGGTACTCCGTTCTGTACTTTTTATATTCTTCTTTGCATGATGTTTCGGCAACACACTAACCGCGTATTGCTTCCATCATAGTCACAAATCTTGCATTTTCCATTGCATCATGTACTCTTACGAACGTCACTCCCGACATAACGGCCATAGCCGTTGTAGCAAGAGTTCCTTCAAGTCTTTCATTAACGTTGAGTCCCGTAACGGCCCCGATAACGGATTTTCTCGAACAACCGAGTAAAACAGGGAACCCTAATGTTGTAAATCTTTTTATTTCCCTGATGATCTCGAGGTTCTCGTCTTTATTCTTTCCGAAGCCCACCCCGGGATCAAGTATTATTTTTTCCCGCGCGATTCCTGATTTTGTCGCATCTTTTACTATCTCCAGAAGATCAGAGACAACGCCGTCGATATAGGGATCTTTCTTTTCAAAGAATCTCCCGTCATGCATCAGACAGCAAAAAGACCCGGTCGAGGCGATAACCTTACCCATCTCACTGTCAAAACGCAGTCCGCTTACATCGTTTATTATATCTGCTCCGGCGATAACCGCAGCCCTTGCTACATACGCCTTTCTCGTGTCTATGCTTATCGGTATGTCGGAAAATCTTCTTATCTCTTCGATAACAGGGACAACTCTTTCGGCTTCTTCAACTTCATCAACCTCAGTAAAGCCCGGTCTCGTCGATTCTCCGCCTATGTCGAGGATATCGGCTCCGCTGTCTATAAGCCTTTTCGCATTTTCAACCGCATCGCACGTTTTATACGATTTCCCCCCGTCCGAAAACGAATCCGGAGTAACATTAAGGATCGCATAAATGTATGTATGCTTTTCAGTTTCAAATAATCTGTCTCTTATATTCAAATTCATCATTATCAGGTTCCGATAAGACTCAAAACCTGCCTCCTAAGCTCGGCATCTTTTTCAAACAGACCTCTTGAGCAAACGGTTATGGTCTGTGTTCCCGGTTTTTTAACGCCTCTCATCGTCATACAAGTGTGTTCTGCAGAGGCGATTACCATAACACCTTTGGCCTTGATCTCCTTTTCGATCGCTTCGGCTATCTGATTTGTAAATCTTTCCTGTACCTGAAGTCTTCTTGCAAAAACTTCAACGGTTCTTGCCAATTTACTGAGTCCGACGATCTTCTTATCGGGAATATAGGCAATATGCACTTTCCCGAAAAACGGTAACATATGGTGTTCGCACATCGAATAAAACGTAATATCTTTTTCAATGACTATACCGTTCGTCGCTCCTGTCCCGTCGATCTCAAATTGTCGTGATAGTCTTTCGGATGCGTCGTCTTCATATCCGAAAAAAATCTCTTCGTACATTCTCGCGACTCTGTCCGGAGTATCTTTCAAGCCGTCACGCTCCGAATTTTCACCGATAGCCTCAATAAGCATTTCAACGGCTTTTTTTACTTTATCTTTATCTATCATTGCTTTCCTCATCAGCTTTATTGTTTTTCTTTTTTGATTTTGCCCATAAAACGACCGAAGTAACAAGCACTCCCGCAGCGCCTGCACCGGTAAAGCCGAGCATCACAAAATTCATCTCATCTCCGGTTTTGGGGCTGTTATCTTTTCTTGCCGGTGTGGTCTTCGAGCCCGTATTTGAAGATGCTTTGGTGGGAGTTTTGGTTGCCGTGGCTTTGGTCGGGGCTTTGGTCGGAGCTTTGGTTGCCGTGGCTTTAGTCGGAGTCGGTGTTGCATCCTCCTCTTCGTCTTCTTCTTCCTCTTCTTCCTCTTCTTCCTCTTCTTCCTCTTCCTGCATGTCTTCCGGATCTGCGAATACAAAACCGTAAACAGGAGAATACTCTGCCTTTCCGCTGAGTATCAACTGAACATAATTGATATCTTCGTCATCCGTATACACCCTTGTCGGAACTACCGACAGTGTAGACCCCGACAATTTGTAGAAAGTACAATTATCGGGATATTCCTGGGCATCATCGGGGAGCGGGATATAAACTGTCGCGCTCTTGTATACTTCTTTGTCGTCATCATCGGTTTCCTGAAGCATCTTGATATTAAATGCCGTAACATAATCTTCTCCATACTTGATGTTTTTCTTTTTAAGCGCGCTTGTAAAAGGATCGATCGCATCATCGCTCAGGAAACTTAGCTTATATGAATCCGGATCCGAAACGGATGTAGTAAACTTAGCGTATATATTGTCGGAGATAAGATCAGGATAATCTTCTGTATATATATTGTATTCTTCATCGTTAAAAGCGATCTTTACACCCGCATATAATCCTGTTGAAGGGATACCCGCAAAAAACACGGCTGTTGCAAGGCAAAATACAGCGATAGTTTTTATCAATGCCGGTCTACCGTGATCGATCGATCTGTTTTTATCCATCTTCCCATCTCCTCACAATCATCTTCTGCTTTGTTTGAGCACTTTTTGAATTTATGCTCTTTCAACTCTTTCAAAATTCTTTACTTTGTTTCAACTCTTCTTGCAACTACAACAAACCTGCCGTCTTCTTCGGAATACTCACAGGTTGAAAGTGTTATCAGTTCATCGCTCAGTCCTTCCGAAACTTCTATGGGATACAGGCTCATCCCTTTTATTGTATCAAGATAATCCGTAAGATCCTCTGAGTCGTCAGCTTCTATAAAATTATAAAATTTGAACGAATCATCCGTCATATACATGACTTTTGATCTGAAAACAGCGACTATCTCGTATATTGCTTCTTCGTATATCGTATCAAACCTGATATACCGGTGATCTTCAAAGAATTTTTTATCATCATAAAGCAAAAGGTCATGGAACATATCACCGTTTTTCATATTATGACCGTATATGATGATATTTGTGCTCCTGTCGTTAATATCACACCTGTAATCAATAAACGGCAGACCTGCTCTGTCCTCTTCTTTATCAAAATTCTTGTCAAGGTAAAATTGTTCATCAAAAACCGTCTGCATAACGGGAAGATTGACTCTTGTATCCTCAATGCTTATCCAACCGGCCAGATCGCTGTTCAGATCGTACAGTTCCTTATATTTTTCACTGACAGTCTTCGGTTTCTCCGTTTCAACCTTGTCTTCTTCCTTTTCAACGCTCCTGTATGCGACAGGTCTTCCGGTCTCGGCATCTGTATCAAGATAGATCGTTGCCTCTCCGATCTTCTCACTGAGTTCCTCCACTTTTTTTCTCGAGGAATACATATCGACGGAATAAGAGACAACCTTTGCCACCACGATCCCAAGAACGATCATACTCGCAATCGCCGTAATAGCAAGAAAAATCTTCTTTTTTTCAAAATTACCTTTTCGCATCAAATTCTCCGTATATCACGAATACATGTAATAAAATACGGTGTGTACCAAAATGGTCCCACACCGTAAAAGTATATATTATGTTGTTAATTTATTCAAGAGTATCAAGCACCACGTTTATCTCAACTTCAACATATTTATTCTTCTGATGTCTCATGACCGTGAGTGTTACAGATGTACCTGCTTTATAGTGTCCCACGCGTTCCGACAGATAATCGAAAGAAAGGATTTCCTGTCCGTTTACCATAGTGATGATATCTCCGACCATAAGTCCCGATTCGGAAGCCCTTGATCCTTCCTCGATACCGAAAACATAAACTCCCATCGGCATCGAAAAACCTTTTGAATATCCTTCGGAAACATCTTTTCCGAGGATAGCGATCCTTCCTTCCTCGCCTTCAGCTATACTGAAACTGTTTATCAATTCATTGATCGTGGCAACAACATTATTGATCGGGATCGCGTATCCGATACCTTCTATCAACACTCCCGAATACTTGGCACAATTGATACCGATTACGCGGCCGTATATATCAAGCAACGGTCCTCCGCTGTTTCCGGGATTTATGGCAGCATCTGTCTGAAGAAGCGGTCTCGACTGTATACCGTCAACATTTATCGTTCTGTCTTTAGCGCTTATGTATCCGACCGTAACCGCCTGTCCGTGGCCGAGAGAATTACCGATCGCAATGTTTATGTCTCCGATCTTGATGTCATCCGAATTTCCTATCGATGCCACCTTGATAACCGAAAGTGTATTTTTATCGATCTTGGAGATGTCAACACTGACGATGGCAAGATCATAGCTTGTGTCATATCCGACAACCATTGCGTCCGCAACGTAATCGTTGCAAAAACTGATCGATACTGTGGATGCACCTTTAATCACGTGCTCATTTGTACAGATAAATAACTGCTTGTTGCTCTGCGAAACGATGAATCCGCTTCCGCTTGTTTTTTGAATGTATGTCGTCATTCCACCGAAAATATTATATTCTTCAACAGGAACCGTACAATCTATAGAAACAACGGCCGGCATTACAGCATCCACTATCGCCGATACATCCTCATATGAGACTGCACTAATCGGTTTGGCATCGTTATTGGGGTTGTTAACCCTTTGTTCTATGGGATCCGAACTGTCTGACGCATATACAGTGTCATCGGACTCGACAACCATTTCATTTTCTCTTGATATTTTTTCTATTCTGTTAAGGGCGGAACCGACCAGTTTTATTCCGACAAAAATGATCACACCGCTTAATACGGCAAATAATGAAAGTTTTAAAATCTTTTTCATGATGCACCTCTGACTAAAAACACTTTATCTTTTTCGATGACGATAACATTGTATTCCGATTTTGTGTTCCAATTGTGTACGAATCGTGTTTTTCTTGAAAACTAATATGTAAATAATTATAATCATATATGGTATTAAACATCAAGGAGCCTGAAATGAATCGTTTTGTCAAAAATCATTATCATATAATCTCATTTTTTCTTTTGGCAATAATCTTTGTTGCTTGGGTATTTTTGCAAAATTACTTATATTCCGATACGTCAGTATCTTCAGCCTCCGATAATAGTGATGTATCTACCGATCTTTCATCCCCGGATATCAGCGGTTCAGATACTTCCGATAACGAACCGGCCGGTATCGATCCCAAAGTCGGAGAAGGATCCTCCACATCCGCAAACAATAACGACGGCCCGATTGACATTGAACCGGTAACTTCCGACGAAACAACCGTCAGTATACATGAAACTGCAGATAACTCTATGAACGCCCCTGACGATATAAGCGTTAATGATACCGCTCCGGAAGGCGATAAGGACCTTGACGAGGGAATGTCCGCCGATGAACAGAATCCCGTCGAGGAGATTGAGCTTGAAACAGGCTCTTTCGGACCCGGCGAAGGCAAAATGCCGTTCGATCTGTGTCTTGCCAACGTTCGTGAAAGTCTGAACGTAAGAAGCGGACCCGGTGAAGATTATGATGTCATCGCGAAATTCCTGCCTGTCGATTATGCAAGAGTTGTTGAACGCATCGACGAATGGACAATGATATCCTCCGGAGAGATCACAGGTTATTGCTTTAATGATTACCTTATAGTCGGGGATAAAGCATTAAATAAGCTTGCCGATAAAGACAAGCTCACCATAACCGTTACACATAAGCTTATAAACATCAGAGCCGATAAGAATACCGAAGCCGAGATCCTTCGTCAGGCAAAAGAAGGCGAATCCTTTAAATGTATTCCTTCCGAATCGGATTCAAATTGGTTTGCCATAAAATACGACGACGGCAACATTGCTTATGTGGCTACCACACTTGCACAAGTCACCGCCGAAATGGACAATATCGATTCAATTACACCCGTCGGGTAATACCGGGCGTTTCTCGTTTATCGGGATGATACCGAGACACTACTCATTTAACAGTGTGATACTGAGACGATCTCTCATTTATCAAGCTGCATTGAAACCCTTTTAAGGACCGCGGGCTGCGAAAAAGGCTTGATAAGGAAATCATCTACACCGGCCCTGAATCCCTCAGATTCTATATCATTAGTCAATCCCGTGGTCATCATGATGACCGGCACTTCCCTGCCTGTTTCCCTCGACCTGATCTCGGACAACACCTGAAAGCCGTCCATATCGGGCATATTGATATCAACAAGGACCAGATCGGGTTTCATCTTGTCAAATATCTCAAGGCCCTGTTTCCCGCTCGTACAGGGAATAACCTTATAGGAATCCTTAAGGATCTGTTTTGCGTGTTCAAGGATAGTTGCCATATCATCAATGATCAAAATAGTCTTTTTGTCGCTTCCCATAGTTACCCTCCTGTATTATTCATTTTTATGATCATTCAACGGAAAGTATGTAATAATATACAGGCTGTCCGCCGTTATGTACCTCTACCTCGAGATAATCATATTTCTCTTCGATCGCATTTGCAATACTCTGAGCCTCTTCTTCGGTCGTATCTTCTCCGAAGTATAAGCAAACAACCTCCGAGTCCTCATCTACCATTCCGTCGATAAGTGAGATCACCGCTTCCTGTCTGTCGTTAGATACGCTCGTAATGGTTTTGTCATCAAGTCCCATGTAATCGCCCATCTTAATCTCTTTACCGTCGATCTTCGTATCACGTACGGCATATGTTACAGAACCGGATTTGACATTTTTACAAGCTTCCGTCATAAGCTTTTCGTTAATATCCGCGCTCTTGTCGGCAACAAAACCGATAATACCGGCGATACCCTGAGGGATCGTCTTGCTCGGGATAACGATTATGTTCTTGTCCTCGGTAAGATCTCGCGCCTGCTGTGCGGCAAGAATGATATTCTTGTTGTTCGGGAATATAAATATATTCTTAGCGTCAACAGCATCAATGGCATTGAGCATATCTTCCGTACTCGGATTCATTGTCTGACCACCCTCGATAACGTGATCAACCCCAAGTTCGTCAAATATTTCAGCGAGTCCTTTTCCGGCAGCAACAGCTATAAATCCGTATTCCTTTGAAGGTTCTTTGTGTTCCGGAGCGGCGGTTTTAGGAGCATCTGCAGCTTTTTCCTGCTCTTTGAAGAGCTTTTCGTCATGCTCGATCCTCATATTGTCAACCTTCATGCTTGTAAGCTGACCGAAGGTAAGGCCTTTTTCAAATGCCTGTCCGGGATGGTTCGTATGAACATGAACCTTTACCATCTCATCATCGGCCACACAAACTATCGAGTCTCCGATCGATGTCAGGAACGCTTTAAAATCTATCTCGTCCTTCTGCGTAAATTTCTTTTCAAGCAGAATGATGAATTCCGTACAATAACCGTATTTGATATCTGATGTCGAAATATTTGACGTATCAACGGCTCCGGAACGAGGGGCCGATGCAGTTTTAGCAGATGAAGCCTCACCTTTAAATTCTACTTCTTTACCGCAAAGAGCTTCAAATCCGCCCTTCATTACTTCAAGGAGTCCTCTTCCGCCCGAATCGACAACCCCTGCTTCTTTAAGCACGGGAAGCAACTCAGGTGTATACTCGAGCACTTCCTCCATGTATTCAATGACTTTTTCTATAAAGGAGATCATATCCTCGGTTTCACCGACAAGCTCGGCCGCTTTTTGAGCGCCTCCCTTGGCAACGGTAAGGATAGTACCCTCCTTAGGCTTCATAACGGCTTTATATGCAGTCTCAACAGCCTTTGAGAAAGCATTTGCCGCAACATCTACATCGATTTCATCATAATCACCGATAACTTTACAAAAACCGCGAAGAAGCTGTGATAAGATAACACCCGAATTGCCTCGAGCACCGCGTAAAGATCCGGATGCGATAGTTTTCGCAAGCTTAGCCATACTCGGATTCTCAAGAGCAGCCACATCACGTGCGGCTGACATTATGGTCATGGTCATATTGCTTCCGGTATCTCCGTCGGGTACCGGGAATACGTTCAGTTCGTTAATTATCTCTTTTTGTGATTCGATGTTCTGCGCAGACGCAAGAAAGATCTTCTTAAACAGCGCAGCATCTACAGTCTGTAATCCCACTTTAATGATTCCTCCTTAATGAATGCAACCTTTGATCGCACTCATTATTGTATTTCTCATGTATATAAAGGCTCATTCAAACTCAATCAATACTTCTGACACCTTCAACAAATATGTTGATCGACTTGACTTTGAGACCGCTGAATTCTTCTACCTTATACTTTACGTTTTCAATAAGATTGGCACAAACCGTAGGTATATTTATACCGTATGACACGATGATATGAAGATCAATAAAAAGCTGATTATCCTCGATCGTAACATTTACTCCGTGTGAAAGATTCTCAACCTTAAGAAGCTTGGCAAGTCCATCTTTCATACTGATCGAAGCCATACCGACAATACCGAAATTTTCTACGGCTGCTGCACCGGCACATTTCTCAATAACATCAGCATTAACAATCACTTCACCGTTGCCGTTAACGATAGAACCGTTCATAAGAGCACCTTCTTTCCTTTTATAATACAATAATAGGGCTACTGCCTATATTTACAGTAGCCCCGATTATCATCATTTTGCGTTCTGCACTCTGGTTACCCTGCCGGCTTTAAGGCAAGCCGCGCAAACGTACATTTTCTTAGGTCCGTTATCTGTGATGACCCTAACGGACTTCACATTAGATTTCCAAACTCTATTTGCACGCCTTGAAACGTGGCTTCTTGAATAGCTCAGATGATGACCAAACATATTACCCTTGCCACAAATAGCACACTTAGCCATATCGACACCTCTCTTCTTTGTAAAATTAGCATCAAACACATGGATTTTATCATACAGCGCTCTTAATTGCAACAACAAATTATCTTATAAATCACTACTCGGCCAATCGGGGGAATGTCTTTCGTAAAAAGCCCGTACTTTATCCATGTTTAATTACAAATCACTTATCTTCTTCAGAGTCTTCAGCCTCAGAATCCATATATTTCTTTGCCTGCTCGTTCATTTTTGCATCCTTGGCCTTTTCGGCGGGACTCTTCTTGAATTTATCTATTATTTCGGGAACCGCATCAAAGATCTTTGAAACCATATCCTGGTTCTTTACGCTTACGAGCTTGGTCGAACCGCCCGAAATAACAAGTACCGAATTAGGGGAGATCTTTCCTCCCATAGCGCCGGCCGCACCGTTCTTACCGCTCTGGAATGCACCCGCCCCGACGCCGAAGCTAACATCTACAAGCGGAAGTATAATGGTTCCGTCTTCAAAGCGCACTGCATCACCGACTACTGTTTTCGTTGTCAGGAAAGAATCCATACCCTTAAAAAGCGCTCCTACCGTTTCGCTAAAATTACTGCTGTCAGCCATAAAAACCTCCTCTATTGAAACATTTTCCTTATTCTGCTATTTTAGTGCCTTTTTTATCTTTTTTCTCAAATACTTCAGATCTTTGTTCTTGTAAGTCATCAGTAACGGAAGTCCTACCGTGAACAATCTTATCCTGCCGCGCAGATAAATGTCAAACTCGAGCATCTTATCCTCAAAGTGAGGTTCAACGCTTATATTGTCTCCGTATATCGGATACATCATTGCTGCGGCGCCGAGTATCTTTCCTGTCGTGCAGGGATCTCCCGTGCCGAATTTAACGCTTCCTTTAAGCTTTCTCGGCAGGATGTGTCGTATGATCTTTTTGAGTCTCGCTTTAGCAACTGCGTAAAACCTTTTTGCACGCGGGTCGTCTTTTATATTGTATAAGTTTTTTACTTTTTTAACAATACCCTGTTTATGTTCCTTCGGTTCTTCCGGTCTTTCTTTCTTGTCTTTTCGCTTCTTCTTTTTGCTGCCCTTTTTTTCGTTCTTTTTATTTGAAGCCGAAGCCGCCGGTTTCTCTTCTTTCTCCGGTGAGGCCTCTGCTGTGATCTTGTCTTCCTCTGCAGACTCTTGTACCGTCTTATTTTCTTCCCGCGCTGACTCTTCGACGTTCCTTTTCTCTGTTTCTGCTTCCGGTTTGGAATCCTGTTTGGTCTCAGCCTTTTTCAAATCTTCAAGGGCTTCTTCATCTCCGATTCCGAAGTCAGAGTCATCATCTTCTACATCATTCCATTCTTTTTCAACATCCTCTTCGCTGCGGATCAGATTGAAGAAAAGAAGTTTTCCTTTTGTTTTAAGTTTACCGTCTTCGAATGAGACCTTTATCCTCAGAATATGAAAAAGCCAAGTAACGCGTCCCTGTGCTTTTAACTTCTCATGTTTTTCTCCCCACGCCTTATACCTGACAGGGACAAAAAGTATCGCAAGAAGTATCAGCAGCAAGAGCCCGATGATGGCAAGCAGCACTATGCCGATTATCTTAAGGATTAGTAAGATGATTCCGAGCATTTTCTAAAATACCTTTCAACGTCAAATGTTCCTGATTCCCGATAAACCTCATCTATTATGTCACGCGCCAGTTCAGTCGCTTCTTCACGGTTGTCCGCAATGCCGATCACATGGACATTGTCTGTGTGATCTTTTCTGTAATGAGCAAAAAGGAATTCGCCCATATTGTAGATATCAAGGATGTTCTCCTTATTTGAAGGGAATGCCAGTGCATAATAACCGACAGATCTGAGCTTTCTTTTTTCAACAAGCTTTTTTATCTTTTTTTCTTTTTTACGTGCCTTCCCCCGCAAACGCAGGTTGTTGTCCCATTCTATCACGGCTTCCCTCCTTTCCTGCTGTTAAAAGGTGCTTACCTTGAAAAGCGCGGCTTAAAACTCTTATATTTGCTCATGGCTCGTTTCGAAATTCATATGTGCCCGCAAAATACTCTTTTATCTCTCTGACCGCAACTGCTTTTTCTTTTTCGTCGCGACACGAAGTTAAGCTGTTCTTTACATATTCTCTCACTTCATCCGAATTGTTCAAAAAGAGCGGAAGCCTCAGAAGAACACCCGACATTCTGGCGCGCTGCAAAAGCTTTGAACCCGATCCGAATGCATCTACGAGCTTTTCTTTGAGCTCCTTCGCTCTGTTCATGATCATTTCTCTGTCCACAGTCCTGCCTGCGTCCTCATTGACCTCAAGAGACCCGAATATCGAGTCCGATATAAGCGTTACGCATCTTTTTGCATCTCTGTATATTTCATCACTTTCATTTTCAGCCATCGAGATGAATCTGTCTTCGTATCCCGGCAGAACGCCACGCAGCTCGTCAAGTTTAACAAGTTCTTCTTCGTCTATGCCCTCGTAGATCAAGCCTTCTTCAAAAGCCTTTTTGTCTCCCGCACAGAACAGGTCGAGAAGTCTGACGACATAATCCGTGACGTCCCTGTTCGCAAATACTTCCCCCGCTTCCTTCCCGGCATGAACGGCTGCCGTAAGTTCAAGCAGAAGCGAATTTATCATAAGTCCTATGTCTGCAAGCACGTCGAGTCTGTTTCCTATCCTCTTCGCCGCCTCATGCGTACGCCTGTATAGCTCGTCTATGTCTGCTTTCGGATTGTTCCCCGGATCGCCTGAGAATATAATGTCTATGACCTCCGACGCTTCTTTGTCGTCATAAGCGTTATTGCCCGATGATTTAAGACCGGCATATCCCTCGAGGTTGGATACCATATCGTCAATGTCTTTTTCGTTTCTTCCGAGCTGCGTTTCAAGTGCGCTCTCAACAAGATCAAAAAACTTTGTTTTTGCGAGCCTGAGCGGAAGCACGGCGACAGCCGTTCTTACGGCATCCCTAACGGCGGCGTTATCCTTATTTCTGAATATAAGGTTTAATACGGCAGACGCCTCTTTATCGTTATCCATTGAAGAAGTAGGTTCAGGCTCCGCAAGACGTTTCATCACATAATCGCAAACGACGAGATTATCTCGAAGCTCCACAACACTTCTCATCTCTTCCTCGATCTCTTTTCTGATCTTTATAAGCTCTTCGACTATCGCACCGTATTCATCGCTTTCGGCCTGCGTCGATCTTCTGATGAGTTTCAATACCTGATCGGCTTTCGTATATGACTCGGGTATCTTTCCGTCAAACATGTCAAAAAGCTGCTCCGTAAAAGCACCCGTCTTAAAAAACAGCTCATATCCGCCGGCATAATGATACGCGGCGAACATCTTTTCAAGCTTCTTATCCATTAAAATATAGCTCCTTCCTTACTTTCGAATACGGACGGTACCTGTTATACCTATTTCCTTTGTTTTCGTCTCCGGACGGCACCCGTTACAGGTACCTGTTATACCTCTCTCCCCAGCGGGATCAGATGAGCATTTCGGCAAATCCGTTAATATAAGCGGCAACCGGTGTCCATCCGAGGACGGAAGTTCCGGTCATTGCCGAGAAAGTGTTTATAAAACCGCATGCACCGAGTACCAGACAGACCACAGTCCCGACAAGCTGATATGCCGATGCGCTTTTTATAAAGAGCGCGATCGCGGAACAGATCATAATAAATAACGCACAAAGCGCTTCGCCCATCAGGAATATACAAACGGCTCCCCAAATTCCGCTCTCTTCGATCATGATCAGTGACGACAGTATTACGGCGGGTGTCAGATAAACAAGTACAGCGCACATCTCAAGCCCGTATGAAAGTAACATTGAACTGCCTGTTGTCCTTTTCCTTTTTAAAATACTCTGTCCGCATTCAAGAGCAAATCCGTTGCATCCGCATACACAAATGACCATAAGGAGCATTCCGATAAGTCCCGCAATGATCTGCCTGTATATCATTGCCGTGGTGATCTCCACATCTTTTTCGGAGCCGCTCTTGATATCTCTGTACTCAATATCGAAATCAAAACCGTATATCGGATCCGATGCTACTTTTTGAACATATTCGGAGAACTCTTCTTCGCTCATCTTCGGGAGCGTTACGGTTTCTTTTTCTCCGCTCTCTTTGCTTTGTGTCTCCTGCCCGCCGGTATCGTTTGGTTGCGGGAGCGCAGCATATTCATCATATGTTCTGAAAAAGCATACATCATACATCATATATCCGGCGACTATGTCCCGGACTATTATCGATGAAGTATCGTCAGTCGGCGTAATAACTTTTATTATATCTTCTTTGATCCCGGCTCTGAGCTTCTCTTCGTAATCATCGCCGATCACAAAAATGCTTCCGATATAGCCGTCCATAAGAAGCTCCTCAAGTTCCTCCATGCTCCCTGTGCTGACTCTTAGTGCATCGCTTTTCTTAAGGCTTTCGAAGAGCCTTTCCGCCGACGGCGAATCACTCTCACATATGACTCCGACAGGTACCCTGCTCGCATCCGAAGCATAAATGTTCATGTTGAAGAATACCAGGACCATGACTGCAACGCAAAGTATATAGCAAACGGTTGCGACGCGGTCGGCAAGCAATAATTTGATCCTGAGTAAAAATGCTCCCATACGTCAGCTCCTTTGCAAAATAAAAGTAATGAACCTGTACGCAGGCATAAACTGTGCGAACGATGAAAAAGCGTTCGGAAGGTACATAACGGGAATTATACCGCCTCCAAGCACCGTCATAAGCAGGATAGCCATATTGGAGAAGAAACAATACCCGTTTCTTGAGCTTATGATATGAGCAATGATCGAAAATATGATACATGATGCATATATCATAAGCGTTAAATACAATCCCGCTCCGAAGTCAAACCTGAGTTTTCCGACCGAGCTCATAACCGCGACCATAGGTATAAAGGCCGCCGACATAATCGTTGCATAAACAGCCACTTTAGACACTATCTGTCTTAAAACGCTTATCCCCGCTGCCGCAAGGCGGTCTCTGACTCCGCTCTTTCTTTCAAGGATCACACTGTAACCGGTAAGCATACCGACATATAAAACAAGTAATACAAGCACCGAATAGATGTAGTGGTCCGCGAGAGGCAGCGACGCCATCCTGTCATACGCAACTCTCTTAAAGAAGTCATCCTTCCCCAGTGCCGTAAAAACAAGGTCCCATGATATCGATATATTTGCTTCTCTGATATCCGATCTTTCATATCCCGCTTCTCTCATCGCAAAAGTCAGCGATTCGACATTCACTTCGACAGCGGTTATATACCTTGAGTAGGACTCGAGAAGTGCGCCGTAGACAGCGGCTTTTGCTTTGTCCTCACTGTTTATCACAGCCTTAAGGGGCGTGTTCTCCATCCTGATCATATCATCCGTGAAATTTTCAGGGATGACGAAGTAGAAATCAAGCTCTCCACTTTCAAGCTTCCTTTCAACCTCCCCGGAACTCCCTTCACAGACATCGATGAATGAATTGAAATCCTCATTTTCGGTAAAATATGTCTTGACCATTTCCGACCTTTCGGACTGTTCATGATCGACGATCCCGACGCTTATGCGGACGGGTGTATTCTCACCGCTCGATATTACGGTTCCCGTAATGCCGAGCACGATAAGGACAATAAGAACAAGGATCGTTTTTCTGTCGCTTATAAAAAGAAGTAAATCCTTTTTTATCATCTATAAGCCTCATTCGATATGCGTGTGGTTGTTAATATGATCCTGACAGTACTCGTAATTTCCGTTGCACTTCGAGCAAAATCTGAATTCAAGATCATCGCCGTCTTTTTCGGTTCTGCCGCAAACGGCACATTTATGTCTTGTGATATTATTGCCGGGGAAAGGATAAACATTGCCGCTGCCGTTGCTTTGCTGAGCATTGCCGGAGTTACCCGTCGGTCTGTACTGCATACCGCTCATAAATACCCTTTCAAATTCCTTGCGGCGCTTTCTCTGCCCGGGGATCGAGCTTCCCCACGGTCTGTAGAAAAGAAGCATATTAAATACGGCCGCAAGTATCATAACAAGAGTACATACTCCGCTGAACCACCCCATTCTGAAAGAGTAATATAGTTCGATCCCGAATTCAATCACATATATGAAAACAAAATACTTTGCCTTGACGGGAATAAAGAACATAAGAAGAAATGTCATATCGGGAAGCATGATCGCCAGCGCAAGGAACAGCGTCATGTTAAAATAGCTGAGTGAAACTGCGGGATAGTCAAATAACGGCAGGGCGTCACGTGTTTCATGCAAAAGGTTTGCAACCCCGTAAAAAAGTGCCTGACAGATAATGTTAATGATCACTCCGTTAAAATAAAAGAGATTGAATCTTGCGGTTCCCCTGATCCTTTCTATGCTTGTTCCTATGGAGTAATAAACAAAAAGCATGATAGCTTCAATGAATATGTTCGATTGGTTTATCGGCTGAATGATAAAAGTAACAAGTCTCCATACCTGACCCTCAAACACCTTGTCAAAATCAAGCATGAGCCATTCATAATAAAACACGGGATTTATCATACCAAGCAGAAAACCTGCCGCATAAAGTATCACTATATATCTCATAAATCCGGGTATTGCATGTTTTTCCCATTTTTTAATCAGTTTTTCTACCATTATCCATTATCCTTTCAAGATCGGCAGACGGCCTTACGACCATCGAATAATTAGTATAGTATACCACAAAGCCCGGGCGCGCACCACCCGGTTTTTTGACGTTGCGGCGCTCAAGGTAGTCTACTTCAGCCTTTGCATTTTCCCTTCCGCTTGAATAATAAGCCGCTACTGCCGCCGCCTGCTCCATAGCACTGTCGGAGACTTCGCGGCCCTCACTCTTGAGGATAACGTGCGATCCGGGAGCACCTTTCAGATGGAACCACCAGTCATTGCCGTTTGCAAACTTAAATGTGAGCTCATCATTCTGATAATTGTTTTTACCCACATAAATATGAAAGCCGTCGGGTGTAACGTAGTGAAGAGGGGCTGACTCTTCCTTTTTTGGTCTTTTTTTACCCTTCCCCTCGGTACGTGTCGGTCTCACATAACCGGCTTCCTCAAGCTCGCGTCTGATCACAAGAAGATCGTCTTCACCTGTCGCCAAATCGAGTTCAAGTGCAACGGATCCTATATGATCAAGATCTTCCTTTGTCTTCTCTATGTATCCCGTAAGTGCGTCGTAAGTACGTTTCATCTTTCTGTACTTGTCATAATAAGCCTTGGAATTATCGATGGTCGAAAGTTCTTCGTTCATAGGGATCGTTATTTCTTCGCCTGTATTGTAATCCGTTACGGTCACACTCTTGCCGGGAACTCTTATCTCGTGGGCATAGGCGCAAAGAAGTTCACCGTAAAGCCTGAAGGTCTCTCTCTTTTCGGTGTCCCTCAGCTGCCCGAGCTGAAGCTCATACTTCTTCACGATCCTCTCTTTGACAACGGACACGCTGTGCCTGAGAGCTGCCGAACGCTGGCGTATCCTCTCCGCAAGATTCTTTTCCATATAGAAGCTCTCAAGCAGAGCACTCGGCGAATCCGCCTCAATAAGCTTCATACCGTTCAGGTTCTCGAGGCTTGTGAGTCTGAAAGCCGCATACTCATAAGGCGTATTGTCCTTTAACACCTCACATGTTGAAAAACGACCGCATTTTAGATCTTCCATGCATGCCACGAAAACTCCCGCAAGCTTTTCAAGTCCTTCCGGGCTCTGATCAGCCGCAGGTATATCCCCGTCAAGGCCGGCCCGGTATATTAATTCGTTTGCCATCAGGGGACTTATTCCGTTAAACGACATGTATACGGCTTTCATGAGTGGTCCCGCAACGCTTTTGACCTTACTCACAAATTCTTCGGCCGAAGTAACCGTCGGATCGAGCTTTTGGGTTGTTTTTGCTATAAAATAAGGGCGTCCCGAGAGCACTTCCCTCACAGAACTGACTGTGGCCGGAATACGTTTTATGCTGTCAATAATTATCCCATCGTCATCACACAGGATGATATTGCTGTGCTTGCCCATGATCTCTATGATGAGCCTTCGCACACGAAGATCACCGAGTTCATCGTAGTGTTCAATGTCTATATAGACAACTCTTTCATTCTCGGGCTGAATAATATCCTTTATCTTTCCGCCCATTATATATTTTCGAAGCAGCATACAAAAAGCAGGTGACTTGTCGGGTGCCTCTTTCTTCGCTTCCGTCAGATACAGAAGCGGCAGGCTCGCGTCCGCCGACATAAGCAGCCTCAAAGTATCCTGTGTCTTTATCGTAATAAGGAGTTCGTCCGGTTCGGGCTGAACTATCCTCGTGATCCTGCCACCGACTGTCTTCTTCCTCAGTTCGCCGACAAGATCCGCTATTATAAGTCCGTCAAATGCCATTTACTGTTGCTTTCCTTTCCGAGTATTCCGTCCGCTGCCCGCAGCCGGATGATTCAGCCGGGCATTTCGTCCGCTGCCCGCGCCTTCCATATAAGCGTTATCACAGCTTATAAAAGACAGGCTTTCTCTTTTCGAATACGGCATATTCCTTAAATCCGAGCGCAACGAGCTTTTCGACCGTTTCTTTAAACGCATATGCGACGTGTTCGGGTTTATGGGCGTCACTTCCGATCGTTATGAGCTCACCGCCCATGTCCCTGTAACGCTTTAGTATCCAATCCTTCGGGTGAGCATAGCCGAGCCCGTACTTAAGGCCGGCTGTGTTTATCTCGAGTGCGATGCCGTTCTCTTTGATAAATCTGAGGATTTCGTCGATGATATCGCCGTTTTCACCGTCTATGTAAAGATCCCGGCCATCATACTTGTCAGGGTCTCCCCCCGGGATGCGTGCGTATCTCACAAGATAATCGATATGGGCGAGTGTGTCTATATACGGATTGTTTCTCACATTTTCAAGTATCGCGATAAAATACCTTCTGAGGGAATCCTTTACGCTCATTCCCTGCCAGTAGTCCGCAAGATACGGATCTATCATGTCAAGACAGTGAGTCGCACCGACAACAAAATCGATATCATCTCTTTTGAGAAGTTCCTTATAGCCGTTCGTAACTCTCTCCGAAACACCCTGCTCGTTTCTGAGACCTATTTCTATCCCCTTGCCTATCCTTATCCCGTATTCTTTTCTGACCTTATCTATACGGGAATAATCCTCATCCATATCGAACAGGAAGTCCATGCCGAATTCCTTCGTGTTCGGATATTCCAGATCCATGTGATCCGTGAAACATATTCCCTTAAGTCCTTTTTCCGCCGCCGAAGCAGCCTGTTCTTCCATCAACGCCTTGCAGTCGGACGAGAAGTCCGAATGCATATGGCAATCATACAAGATCATACCTCTACCTCACATTAATATTTGTTCATATTTTCCCAAAACAACTCCCTACAATCCGTGACGACGGAAGTTCATTGTTCATTCCTTAGTCCGTGACGGTGCAGATTCATTGTTCATTCTTTAGTCCGTGACGGCGGAGATTCTCAGTTATTACTTTGCATACACGTTCCGCAGCCTCAGCGGCCTCTTCACATGTATTGTAACGCGAAAAAGAAAACCTCAGAGTCCCTTTTGCCGTTCCGTCATTCATCCCCATAGCTTTAAGCACGTGTGAAACGCCCTCTTTACCGGCACTGCAGGCAGCGCCCGCCGAGCAGCATATTCCGGCCATATCAAGATCGGGCAGGAACGAAAGCGAATCTCCCCCCGGGATACTTACCGAAACTATCTCGCTGACATAGAGTTGACCGGGTCTGTTTACCATTGCAAACGGCATAAGTTCACGGATCTTCTTTTCGAACACCCTCGCCGCTTCGGCAGCGGCATCGTCTGCGTACCCACTGACCGACAATACCTCACACGCCTTTCCGAGTCCTACGATACCGCTCACATCGGGCGTTCCCGATCTCATTCCTCTCTCCTGACCGCCACCCGTGATGATCGGAAGCACCTTTATCCCTCTCTTTATGTATAGAAATCCGGACCCTTTGGGACCGTGAAGCTTGTGTCCCGAAACAGAAAGTCCGTCAACCCCGAGACTCTTGACGTCAACGCGCATATGCGGAACTGACTGCACGGCATCCGTATGAAAAAGTGCCCCCACGCGGTGTGCCATATCACAGAGCATGCCTATGTCATTTACAGCGCCCGTTTCATTGTTCACCTGCATGATACTGACAAGGAAAGGTTGATTTTTGAGAGCCGACGTATAGGCGTTCATATCGATCTTTCCTTCACTGTCAACAGGCACCTTTATCAGTCTTATCTTATCATATGTAAGAGCGAGGTCCTCACAAGTTTTAAGCACCGCAGCATGTTCCGTAACGGAGGTTACGATCACAGTTTCTTCGTCCGAACCGAACCTGTTTTCCTGTTTCCTCAAATGTGCAAGCACCGAGCCGCGGATGAAGAGATTGTCACTTTCCGTACCCGAAGAAGTAAATATGATCTCGCTACGGTCGGCGCCTATAAGCCCTGCCGCCCGTTTACCGGCAGTCACCAAAGCAGCATTTGAATTAAACCCGGAAGAATATTGCCCTAAAGGTGACGCAAATTCCTCTTTCAAAAAGGGCATCATCTCTTCGAGCGCTTCATCGCAGATCCGCGTAGTTGCAGCATTATCAAGGTATATCACTTTATTCATATCAATGTTTATCCATTCCGTGATTTAAGGCAAAATGACTTCAAACTTTCTTTTTTCTGTCATAAATCTAACATAATCGACGGCTAAAATAAAGAAAAACAACGGAAGAGAAAAAGCCGATCCCTAATGTTGTCGGACTTTCTCTTCTATTTATTTGGAAAACGGCAAATATCCGCACGCCTTATAGTATTCGTTTCGGATGAGCTTTGCCATGTATGACCAAATATAACAGCCGGATGCAGTAAACACCCGGCTGTTGTTATTTTTGTGTAAAATTCGGTACCTTCGGTCATTCATGCCTTCAAAAGCACCGCTCAAACCGTGAACCGTTCGGTCATTCATGCCTTCCAAAGTCCGTGAAGATTGCAGTACGCGTAAACCGCCTCAACCTTCTCACCCTCGCAGATAGCGAAGCAAGCCTTGGGAGCGCCGCCTGCCTTTAATACCTTGCGCTGATTTCCTGCGCTTGTCTGGATCGATATCCACTCGATCAGATGATCTTCGCCCATGGGATGCTCTACCGCACCAACCGTAACATAAACGATATTGTCTTTGATCTCATACTTGGGTACATGCTTTTCAAGAGAAGCGTCAACCGTGCCGGGAACGATCTCCTTCATTTTTTCGCCGCAACACACAACGGGTACCCCCGAATTCTTAACCATAGCGATGATGTTTCCGCAATGTTCGCATCTGTAAAACTTCTGTTCCATTGTAAAACCTCCTTATATAGTTTCTTGACCACATCCCGCCTTTCTGTCCTCGCGGCGGGAACTGTTATCATTTTATCACGTAACTCACGAGTAAAGCAATCTAATATTTTGGACAAAAGATGGAGAGGTTTTTCGCAAAAAATGGATTGTCTGCGAACACTCGCAGAATTAGTATACTTATAGTAAAATATCAGGAATATGATAATGATAAAGCTGCCTAAAATGATACTGTATCAAGGCATATGATAAAGCAGCCTATAATGATACTGTATCAAGGCATACGATAAAGGAGCCCATATAAAGATGGATGATAATGTAAAAACTCCGGGCAAAAAGTCATGGATGAGATGGCTTTGGGGCAATATGCAGGGACACCGTGTTATGTACGTCATCGCAATACTGATGACTGTTGTATATAACATAATGCAGCTTATTGTTCCGTATTTTTCGGGAGAGATCGTTTCCCTTTTTCAGGAAGCCGCGAGAACAGGGACTCCCCTGTCCGAAAAACTTGACGAATTCATTCTTAATCTTGTACTTATGGTCGGCCTGACTCTCGTCAGGATCACGATCGTCTATTTTACGTGCATGGCTTATGAATATGTTTCACAGCATACTCTCTATAAGCTCAGAAATTTTCTCTTTGACAAGATCGAGCATCAGGATATGAACTTCTATAACGAGTACCGTACCGGCGACCTTATGACACGCCTCACGGGTGATCTTGATGCCGTTCGGCACAACGTTGCCTGGGTCATCAAATCCGTAGTCGACAGCTTCGCTCTCTTTGTTGCGACGGCGATATATTTCTTTATAATGGACTGGCTGCTCGCCCTTTGTATACTATCTATCACACCACTTTTATTCCTTGTTATCCTGAAGTTCAAGCATGCTTCTGCCGAGAAGCACCGTATACTTCGTGACAAGCTTTCGGGCCTTAATACTGACGCACAGGAAAACATTTCCGGTAACCGTGTTGTTAAAGCATTCGCCCGTGAAGAATACGAAAAAGAGAAATTCAACCGTTCGAACACGAGCTATGCCGAAGCAAATATGGACACACAACGCACATGGCTCAAATATTTCCCTGTGATAGAAACATTTGCCAACCTTCTTCCCGTTATACTTCTGCTTGCGGGCGGACTTTTCATCATAAACGGAAGGATAGGGATCCCCGAATATGTTTCCTTCTCAATGCTCATCTGGGCTGTTGCCAACCCCATGAGACAGCTCGGCAACATCATGAACGAATTCCAGCGTTTCGCCGCTGCTTCAAAGAAGGTTATGGAGATCTACAATTCTCAGGCCGGTATTGTTTCAAAGCCTGATGCCGTTAAGCATCCCGATCGCTTCAAAGGTCTCATCGAATTCGATCACGTTTCGTTCGGATACGAAGGCGGTTCCGTTCCTGTGCTCCGCGATATTAATCTTAAGATCGAGCCCGGGCAGACCGTCGCAATAATCGGTGAAACAGGATGCGGAAAGACTTCTCTAATTCATATGATACCGCGTTTTTATGATCCCGAGAACGGAATCGTAAAGATTGACGGCATAGACGTTAAAGACTACGAACTCACGGACCTCAGACACAATATCGGTCTTGCGACTCAAGACGTTCTCCTCTATTCCGATACGATCGAGGGCAATATCGCATACGGCGACAGCTCACTTTCCCAGGATGAGGTTGTTAAATACGCAAAATACTCGGCAGCTCAGGAATTCATCGACAAAATGCCCGAAGGCTACGACACGATCGTCGGAGAACGCGGCGTCGGTCTTTCGGGTGGCCAAAAGCAGAGGATCTCGCTTGCCCGCGCTCTTGCAATCAAGCCTTCGATCCTTATTCTCGACGATACGACCTCTGCAGTTGACATGGAGACCGAAAAACACATACGCGACTCACTCAGTGAGCTTGACTTTAACTGTACAAAGATCATCATCGCGCAGAGGATCTCGACAACTAAATACTGCGATAAGATATTCGTTATGGGCGGCGGCCGCATAATCGAAGAAGGCACGCACAAGGAGCTTTGCGCCAAGGGCGGCTACTATGCAAATCTTGTTTCGCTCCAGACAGGCCTGGAGCTCAGGAGCATAACAGGCTGAATTACCGGCCCGGTCTCGTACCCGTTATTTTAGAACTAAACCGTATAAACAGGACAAAAAACATATATCTGCACATCCCTGTGTAACTATACATAATGTGCAGACAGGAGGATTTAAGGAAATGGCAAAAAGGAACACATTCAGAGTTGATGAGCGCCTCGATGAAGAATTTAACATGAGGCATATTCTGCTCGCTTCAAAATATATAAAGAAATACCTTTCCAAGATGCTTCTCGCGATGCTTATGAGCGCTATTGCCGCAGGCGCAGCTCTTTTCTCGCCCATGATAACACAGCAGGCGCTCGATCACGCTATCCCCGACGGCGATGTAAAATACCTGATCACACTCGTTATCCTCCTGATCGTTGCCTTCGTTGTGAGTATCATTTTTGTTACGATCAGGCAGCGCATCATGGTAAAGGTATCGCAGAGCATCATTTTTGATATCCGTAAAGACCTTTTCGCACATCTGCAAAAGCTTTCCTTTGATTACTATGATTCACGCCCTCACGGAAAGATCCTCATCCGAGTCGTAAACTATGTAAATTCGGTTTCGGATATGCTCTCAAACGGCCTTATTAATACGATCCTCGAGATGATTAACCTTGTGTTCATCATAATCTTTATGCTCATCGAGGACGTCGAAATGTCGATCGTCGTTCTGTGCGGTGTTCCCGTACTTGCTGCGTTCCTTTTCTTCATCAAAAACAGGCAGCGCAAGGCATGGCAAATGGTTTCAAACAAAAATTCGAACCTCAACGCCTATCTCCAGGAGAACATAGTCGGTGCCCGCATAACGCAGATCTTTGCCCGCGAACAGGAAAATGCCGAGATATTTGCGGATCTCTCTCAGGACTGCAGAAAGACATGGATGCGTGCCGTAACATACAACAACCTTATCTGGCCCGGCATCGACGGAATCTCCGTCTTTATCCGCGCTGCCATCTTTCTTTTCGGTATGGTGCTTTTCGGTTCCGGTGCCAAGACAGTCGGTGTTATCATAGCGATCTCATCCTACGCAGCACGTTTCTGGCAGCCGATCATGAACCTCGGAAACATCTTCAACAACTTCATGAACAATATGGCTTATCTTGAAAGAATTTTCGAGACACTCGGTGAGAAAGTCACGGTAGATAATGCTCCCGATACGACAGAGCTCCCTCCCATCAAGGGAAGCGTTGAATTTGACGATGTCTCGTTCTCATATGAAGAAGACAAGGAAGTACTTCATCATGTTTCGTTTAAGATCGATCCCGGTATGAGCGTTGCCCTCGTCGGTCCTACGGGTGCCGGAAAGAGCACGATCGTAAATCTCATCTCACGATTTTATAATGTAAACAGCGGGCGTGTACTCATCGACGGCCATGACATCAACAAAGTCACTCTCGAATCGCTCCGTTCACAGATGGGTATCATGCTTCAGGACAGCTTTATCTTCTCCGGTACGATCAAAGACAATATCCGTTACGGAAAGCTCGATGCAACGGACGATGAGATAAAAGCAGCATCGGAAAAGGTATGTGCCGACACATTTATCGGACATATGCTGAACGGCTATGACACGGAAGTCAAAGAACGTGGCTCACTCCTCTCCCAAGGCCAGAAGCAGCTCATTTCATTTGCAAGGACGCTCCTTTCGGATCCCGCGATCCTTATACTCGACGAAGCAACGTCAAGCATAGACGTTCAAACAGAAAAAGCCCTCCAAAAAGGGCTTGATACTATGCTCAAAGGTCGTACATCCTTCATCATCGCACACCGTCTCTCGACGATCCGCGGTTGCGACCTCATCATGTATATCGATGACGGAGGTATTGTCGAAGCTGGCAATCACGACGAACTTATGACTAAGCAGGGCGCTTACTACAGACTCTACACATCTCAGCTCGACGATATCGCGTGAGTAGAGATTCACACATCCCGGACTGATGATGCCGGGCGAGCGGCGCACTCAAAGCAGACTCTGTAAATCTCACATCAGATCACCGAGCCTTGTAGTAGCTTTGCTTATGGACCCGCCTTCGATCCTGCTTCTTGTTTCTGAGCGAAGTTCGTTTACCTCCGCGAGCAGGTCGTTTGCCGTCACAAGCTTACAGCCGGCACCCCTGATTATAATCTGCTCAAGTCCGTCTGATGTCGCAACGCTTATATCGACCTGCTTTCCGTTCTCATGAGCAAAGCGTTCTATAAACTTATCCGCTGTCTCGGCCTCTTTTGTAAATACAACGATGATATTGTGATAGTCAAAATATTCTGTAGGATGTCCCTTGACGCGATAGGCGTCATAGACGACCATAAGCTTGCACCCCTTCCGGGCCTGGTAATCACACAAAATATCATTAAGCCGGTCTCTGGCCGCGTCAACATTATCTTTTACGAGATCTGACAGCTCCGGCCACTTGAATATGATATTATAGCCGTCGACAAGGAGATACCTGTCACGGGTATCAGTGATCAGCTTTTTTAAATATTTGTCTTTTGTAAACGATACGTTTTCATTTCCGGTCTCATCATCCCCCAAATTCACAGACGCGGAATAATACCGTGAAGATCTGTCTTCATGCTTTTCATTCCCGGCCTTGTGCTTTCTGAAAGGATTTCTGTATGTCTTGTCCTTTTTGTTGGCATGAGATGTCTTTGCAAGGATCGCATCGATCTCGTCCGTGCCGATGACCATTTCTTCTTTGTTATGTGAAACAGGGTATATTTGTAGCGGTTCGTCACTTTTGAGGCTTCCGGTTTGAATGTCATAATCAAGGTGTTTGTAGCTGTCCACATCATTCCACTCAACAACGAAACCGGAACCGTGAGCACAAAATACGGACGACGCCGGATTTCTAAGATCAGCTTCGGGCATATAACCGCTTGACGCTATCACCTCATCCGCGTTATGGCAGGGTAGGTACCCGAAAAACGAGCAATAAACGTTTCCGAGACCTTTCGTGTAAGAAGACACTTCCCTTGAATATCCCTGCATCGTCGATACAGGCGCAACTCCCGTGATCCCGACCATATCCCCGTATCCGATCTCGTACTGCGAAGTAACGCGGCCGAAACGACTTTCTATATCGGTCATGGCACGTCCGCAATTGGTACGCGGCAGCTCTATCGTGAGCTCATAGTACGGCTCAAGAAGGACGCATTTGCCTTCTTCTCTCGCACGCATGAGTCCCTGCCTGACGGCGCGGTATGTTGCCTGTCTGAAGTCTCCTCCTTCGGTGTGCTTGATATGAGCTCTTCCCGCTACAACGGCTACATTAACATCTGTCAGTTCCGCACCCGTAAGGACACCCTTATGCCTTCTTTCATAGATGTGCGTCAGGATAAGTCTCTGCCAGTTTAGTTCAAGATCATTAACCGAAACTCTCGATTCGGCCGAAATACCCATTCCTCTCTCCGATGGCTCGATAAGAAGCTGTGCTTCGGCATAATGTCTGAGCGGTTCAAAATGTCCTACCCCGAGTACGGGAGCTGATACAGTTTCCTTGTAAAGAACGCTTCCCTTATCAAAATCAACGTCTTCGCCGAATCTGTCCAAAAGCTGACGTTTGATTATCTCAAGCTGTATATCCCCCATAACGCTTATCTGGAGCTCCCTGAGCTCATCATTCCAGACAACGCCGAGTGTAGGATCTTCTTCTTCAAGTATCTTCAGTTTTGGAAGCAGTGCCGTAAGAGCGCCTCTGTCACGTGCGATCACCCTGTATGTCATTACAGGTGCTATCTTTTTTTGCGGTTCTTCGTCTTCCTCACCGATCACCTGCCCCGCATAAGTGGCAGTGAGTCCGAGCACAGCCACGACCATACCCTGCTGTGCCGTCTCGGTCGTTTCGAATTTATCACCTTCATAAACACGGATCTGCGTGACCTTTTCCTTATAGTTCAAAATTGCCGATGAATCATCAACTTCTTCTTCGCTGCGCCTCAGGAGTATGTTTTCGTCCCGAAGAGCCATATACTCGATAACCGATCTGTTCTTTAATTCTCCTCCTGTCAGCTTCATATACGTCAGTCTGTTTCCTTCAGGATCACGGCCTATCTTATATACTCGCGCTCTAAAACTCTCTTCATGAGGAAGATCGGGTGAATACCCGGCAAGTCCGTCAAGCAACCCGTCAATTCCTTCAAGCTTGAGAGCAGATCCGTAAAAACATGGGAACAGCATTCTTTCGCCGATAAGCTCCCTGATATCTTCCGCCGTGATCTTTCCGCTTTCAAGATACCTCTCCATTACGCCCTCGTCGAGCATGGCAATCTGTTCGTTCATATTTTCGGAAAAGCTCATATCCACACAGGCGTCAGAAAGCTGTGACTCGAGTTCTCTTTGAAGAGCCTTGCGGTCACAGCCTTCTCTGTCCATTTTATTTACAAATATAAACGTCGGAATATCATAATGCTCAAGAAGACGCCAAAGGGTCCTCGTGTGAGCCTGAATTCCGTCGGTGCCGCTTATCACAAGAACGGCTATATCGAGAACAGAAAGAGTTCTTTCCATCTCTGTCGAGAAATCAACATGCCCGGGTGTGTCGATCAGGGTAAACAGGGTATTCCCGCGTTCAAAAACCGCCTGCTTCGAAAAGATCGTAATTCCGCGTTCACGTTCGAGAGCAAAATTATCAAGGAAAGCGTCTTTTTTATCGACTCTTCCCAGTTTTCTGATCCTTTCGGTTTTATAAAGGATCGCCTCTGATAATGTGGTCTTACCTGCATCTACATGTGCAAGAATCCCGATCACTAAACGCCGCATGTATCGTTTTCCTTTTTTAGCAATTGATTTTCCTGCTGTTTTTACGGATTGAATAATTTTAAGCCATGAACCCGGCAGCGGATCCTGCTGTCTGTCTTCACTTAAGCCATGATCTTGGCAACAGTTTCATTGATAAGCTTGCCTTCTGCTTTTCCCTTTAATTCGCCCATAACTGCCTTCATGACCATTCCCTTGTTTCCGGATGCGATCACATCGGCGAACTTCTCTCTGATTATCTTCTCGATTTCTTCTGCCGAGAGCATCTTCGGGGCATATTCCTCAAACACGTTAAGCCTTGCCGTATACTCTTCCTTAAGCTCTGCTCGTGAATCGGGACATGTGTCTATCTGCTCCTTGATGCTTTTGATCTCTTTGAGGATCGCCTGATCGGTCATTTCGTCAGGTATGTCATCACGGCATCCGGCGTCTATCGCAAGCTTTTTTGTAGCCGACACAAGTGCCGAAAGCGCATCCTTTTTTACCTTGTTATGATCCTTCATCGCCTGCATCATGTCTTTTTGTAAAGTTGTAAACTGCATATATAAATCCTCCGTTTCATAAAATACTATACTGTTTCTTTGGTTCGTCCCCTTCAGGCATCCTCAACCTGTTTCTTTGGCCCGTCCCCTCCAAGTATCCTTCTCCTGTGTTTGAGCTCAAAATGATCCATGATTGCTCCCCAGACAGTCGAAAAAACGAGACCGCATGCAAGCCCCTCGAGCATGAGACCTGTTATGATGCTTATAAACATACCGGCGCAAAGACCTATCATCACATATGCCGCCGAATAAGAAGTTACACCTGACTCTTTAAGTAAGTATTCGGGTAATGCACGCTTTTTTAAGAGTTCTTCGTCTTCGGGTATAATTCTATCCGCCTCAAAAGGATTTAATACTTCCTCTTCTGTTTTGTATCCGCTGCGCCTTAAAACTCTTTCATATTCGACAGGATCCTCATTTCCGTGGATGTTTGAATACAGATAATAAACATCACTCTTATCAAAGGCGAACACAGTCATCTTATCAATAAGCTGATGACCATATCCCAAATGTCTGTAATCTTCATAGATGATAAGCTCGAACCCGACCCTGCCTTTTTTTTGCGGTCCGAGGAACCTGAAAAGTCCGACGAGTTCTTTGGGATTTGCACGAAGGCTCACCCTCCAAACGGTATACCAGACAAAGTCGGGATCGTCGTCGTCACTGCAGGCACGAAAAATATCGGCACACAGTTCACTCTTTAAATACCGTCGTTCTGTCCTGTCCGAATTGTCCGAAACGCTTCCTCCGAAAAAGAAGCTTTCTCCCGCGAGAGGATCGACCCGAGCCATCACTCCCGAAGTTACCGGTTTTTCTTCCGGGTCTGTCGAAGTTCCCTCTTCAAAGAGATCCCCGCTCCCCGCGCGTCTTTCAAGCTCAATACAAGATATCGGAACAATAAACAGGTCCGAAGTCCTAAGACTCAACTGATTATCCGCCATTCTCCCTCCTTGCACGCCAAACCACGATCATTTCCCGCTTATACGTGAGCAAATCTACAATTGTTCCATGTCATTTCCCGCTTATACGTGAGCGAATCTACAATTGTTCCATGTCATTTCCCGATAACATGCACGAGTGCAATTTCCTTCGTTGACGGGAAAGAAAAGTGTAGTCCCCATCCGCCGACGCCGCGGCTTACAATAACGTCCATGCCGTCGATCTCATCATGTCCCATTACAGCATCATTAGATGCCGCGATTATCGGATACATGAGAGGAAACTGTTCTCCATGCGTATGACCACTCACCGAGAGATCTCCTCCCGCAGCCGCAAATTCCGCAAGATTTACGGGCTGATGTGTCATAATAAGGTTAAAGTCATCAGACGAAAGGTCTGTCGGTATCTTTGTTTTTCCGTTTCTGAATGACCTCGGATCGTTTCTTCCGTAGATTGTGATCTCGGGAGTAAGCTCATATTTTTCATCCGAAAGAACGGTTACCCCGGCATTTTTCATTATCACACGCATATCCGACTTACCGGTTCCGTCATGATTGCCGTCTACATAAAAGGCTCCGAGCGGACATTTCAGATCCTTAAGTCCCTCGGAAAGAGCGTCATACGCTCCCCGAGACGTTTTATTATCGGCTATATCACCGACAAACAGTACAGCATCGGCATTTGTTTCGTTTATCTTTTCAAAAAGGTCATCAACCCTGCCGGCATATATACCTGTTGAAAGATGAAGATCCGTTATTACCGCAAATGAGTATTCTTCTCCGCTCGCAAGCTTATCCGTCAAGACCTCGTAATCATATACATGAACAACGGACATATTGATATATCCGACAATAGCAAGCAGGAACGTAAAACCAAGGACGCAGAGCCTGTACAGCTTTCCTCGCAAAAATTCAGGCACCTTGTTTTCCTTTTTACCGATAATCCTGAAAACGATCCGGATCAAAAGTGATATCACAAAGAATACTGCGCTGTATATGTTTATTATAAAACATATCGTTGCAAAAAACATTCCCGATCTGAACAGAAATCCGTCAGATTCCGAAGAGGCGTTTACCATAAAATAAATGGTTCCGATATTTATTAGAACCATGCCCGCCACGGTAGCGATCCTTAAGGGAAGCTTCTTTGGAACGAGCTTCAGATAAAACGCTGCCGAGAATGATAAAAAAACGAGCATAAACGCTACAACCATCATGAAGAAAAAAGGCATAATCAACCTCCGACAATTATCTCCGTTTGTTATTTCCGTTTGTCAATGTTATTCGCAATTCGCTCCGCTACTTGCTCATATAAATCACGGGCGAACACATCAGTGTGTTCACCCGCGGCTTAATTGTAACGCACCTGGCAGGATTCGAACCTGTGATCTCAGACTTCGGAAGACTGCGCGTTATCCTCTTCGCTACAGGTGCTTGAATTACATTACAGAGAGATATTATACCATAAAACTCTCCAATTACAATTTACATTTCTTCTCAATTGTTCATCCGTATAGTGTTGTATATCATTCCCGTTTATTATCTCCCATTGATTCGCATAACGGATCAACACTCTGCAATTTACATCCGCCGAACTACGTATCACAGCCATAAGCCTCTGCAACGCCTGATCTCTTGGAACTTCTTGCTGTACGCCCTGTTCTGTAATTGCATGATCAAAAGAAAACTCTTCCGCCCTTAAGTTTTCCAGACGCCCGGTAATAAAACGTTCTTTAAGTACTGCCGGCAGATTCTCCGAAGTAAGATCTCCCAACACATTTTCTGGAAGGATTACATTCATATCTATGAAAGCATTTCTGATCACAGTTCTAAGTTGTACATTCAAATCAATCTGTTGTTGTTGTGGACCCTTGTACGTTGCTATTCAATAAAAACTCCTTAAGCGGGCGAGAAACTTGTTAAGCGGGCAATTATTGTTTTCACCGCTCGCCACTCTGATACTATTCTCCTTTCTCCATACAATCAAGCGGTTGGTCAAAATCGGTATCGTTTACAAAGTTTTCAAAAATCAGGCATCGATTATTGAACGGGAATACAGCTTCTTTTACGCCGTAGTAAGGAATGTCTCTTTCCTTAAGCTGCGGTATGGGTGAAGGTTTTCCTGTAAGATCCTGGGTGATGATCTCTGTGGCGATGGGAACCATGTTGGTATCGCAAACCTTTGAATAATGTTTACGATTATACAAAACCTGATTATTTCCATTACAAAGAATAAGATTTCCAAATCTCAAAAATTGAGCAACCGAAATACGGATTAATGATTGCTTTATTTTATTTATTCCCATACAATACCACATAAGCGTTGCGCTGAGAATAATATATTCACAGGAGAGATTTATCCCGATATGGATCATGTTATAGACAAAAAGATTTTTTACGGTAAATTATGGGCACTCGCCCTTCCCATAGCCTTTCAGAGCCTCATGGCGTCAGCTGTTGCCGCAGGTGATGCGTTTATGCTCGGGAGGATCGCGCAGAGCGAAATGACAGCCGTTTCACTCGCCTCTCAGATTCAGTTTATTCAGAATATGTTCATTTTTGCGGTTACGGGTGCCGGCTCCATCCTTGGTGCACAGTACTTCGGAAAAGGCGATACAGTATCTTTAAAGAAGATCTTTAACCTTATGATCCGATTTACTACGCTCATTTCGATCGTATTCTTCCTCGCCTGCATGTTTATTCCCGAAATACTCATGATGGCTTTCACCTCTGAGCCCGTGCTTATAAGCATCGGAAGCGATTATCTGAGGATTGCGGGTTTCTCATATCTGATAATGGGGCTTTCCCAAAGCTACCTTGCCATGATGAAGGTCAGCGATCATGTTCTTGCAAGCGTTATCATCAGCAGCACCGCGGTTGTCGGAAACATCCTGTTCAATGCTGTATTTATTTTCGGACTTTTCGGGATCCCGGCCATGAACGCACGCGGTGCGGCCGTCGCCACGGTTATCGCAAGAGTCACAGAACTTGTGCTTTGCTTCATCGTAGCATCAGGCAAAGATCACATCCGTCCCAATATCAGGATCTGGCTCACTGAAAAAAGCCTCACGAAAGATTTTCTCAGACAGCTCTTTCCGCTTCTCGGAGGATCTCTGTTATGGGGCGTCGGCTTTACCGCCTATACAGCAATAATCGGCCATATGGGCGAAGACGCTTCCGCTGCAAATTCCGTAGTTACGGTTGTTCGTGAGCTCATCTGCTGCGTATGCAACGGAATAGGCAACGCCGCATCCATCATGGTCGGCAACAAGCTCGGAGCCGGAGAGCTTGAGAAAGGGAAAGCCTACGGTCTAAAGCTCAAAAATATATCCTGGGTTATAGGATTTGCCTCGTCTCTCGTTGTTCTTGCCGTTACACCGCTCATAGCGCATATGATAAAACTCTCCGACAAAGCCGGCGAATATCTTACGGGTATGATGCTCATAACCGTTCTTTATATGATCGGACGCTGCGTCAATACGATAACGATCAACGGAGTTCTTGACGGCGGCGGTGATACTGTCTTTGATATGTACAGCCTTGCCGTAAGCATGTGGGGGGTTGCTCTTCCACTTGCGATCCTCGGTGCTTTCGTCTTCGACTGGCCCGTTCTTGCCGTTTTTGCCTGCACATGCCTCGACGAAGTCGGGAAGATCCCCTGGGTCATGATAAGGCTGAGAAAATACAAATGGGTAAGAAATCTTACTCGATAAAAAAGACCTCCGAAAGCATTTATTCAAGAATAAACCCGAGAAGTGAAGGCGATCCGCCGCCTCTGAAGGTGATATAGATCGCATGAACCCCGTCCTCTATGTTAAGAGGCGCTTCGAATGCTTCCCAGAAATTCGTATTTGTGGGAGTAACAGTTCCGAGTACCGGGCCGCCGATCGAAGTCGACACTTCAAAGGAACCGTGTATATAACCTCTCGTGATCACCTTAAACTTTGTGACGCCTTTGATATTCAGATATTTAAATCCCGCCGTCACTCCGTCTTTAAAGCACGAGATATAACCAAGTTCCTTATCTCCGTCTTTTCCGTCCTGTGTGATCCTCGGGATCGTGGTTGTCGAATTCTCATCAACAAGGGGCTCCATCCCCTCAGTCTTAAAGAGATTGCATGCTATATATGCGGGGATAAAGCCTTTCCCTTCAAGCGGCGAATCGGAAAGGCCGCACGAAGTCATCTCGACCTGAGCAATCTTTCCGTCATCGTCTATCGTGATCTTTTCCGCGCATCCCTGACGTGAGAACCATGTTCCGTTTGTCTGTCTATGGTAGAAAATATACCAGTCTTCCCCTATCTGCACGAGACCGCCGTGATTATTTCCGCCGTATGCGGTAGCCATATCAGCCGGCTTATAAGAGTCGATCCCCATGTCATTGTTACATACGATACAACCGCAGTATTCAAAATCCTCGTCGGGAGAATCGCTCACGGCATAGCAAAGCTCACACATACGCTCCGACGAATATATGAGATAATATTTCTTTCCTATCTTTCGGATCGAAGGTGCTTCAAAAAAAGCATGACCTTCATATCCGGTTCCGTTTGATATGCATGAACCAGGCAAAACAAATGCCGGTTCTTCGATAACTGTGAGCATATCACGAGCATCAAGTACTGTGACCATACATCCCGTACGCGATTTATCGCCGTGTCCGCAGAAACCGCCGTAGAGATAGACGTATTTACCCTCAACAAGCACGGTGGGATCGAAATAAGGCTCGTCGCCATATCTTTCGCCGATCAGACCGCCCTCATCGTCGTGGACCTTTCCGTAGTATACAAAAGGGCCTTCGGGCTTATCTGAAACCGCAACGCTTATGCATGAGCGTTTATCATAGAAATAATAAAGATAATAACGCCCGTCCGGACCCTGACAAACATCCGGCGCGTAAAGCACCATCCTGCCGTCCTCGTTGATCGGATCGTCGGTACGCTTATAGATCACTCCCTCATATCTCCAGTCCGACAGGTCGGAGAGCGGTGCCGACCAGCAAACATAATCTCCGAGACAAAATACCCAACCGTTAAAGAAATCGTGCGATCCGTATACATAGACTCTGTCGCCGAATACATGCGGCTCGCCGTCAGGCACATATTCCCACGAAGGGAGGTACGGATTGAGTGCCTTCTTTTGGTTAAACAACATATTCATAGATATCTCCTTTCACAGTGAACATCTCGGCAATTTAATCGTCGGGAATTCCCGCTAATAATCTTAAATCTCTATCTGCTGCTCCGTCTCTTCCCTTGCGGCAAAGAATATCACCTGATAGTCCTTAGCTATTATCCTCATCAGCTTCTCGGCAGCTTCAAGATTTGCCCTGTCGAGGTTTACAAAAGGATCGTCAAGTATGAGGATCGGTTTTTCCTGAGGAAACATAACATCGATAAATGCCATTCTGAGAGAAAGCCCTACTACATCCCGCAGACCCTTGCTCAGCTGCAGGACAGACCTGTTCATCCCCTGTTCTTTTACTGATACGTCTATATTTGCATCAACCATGTACTCACGTGTATTCTGACCTGTTATCATTGTATGGTAATACATGAATTTGTCGAGGATCGGTTTTATGTAACGGGACGAAAGCGTCTCCTTAGCTCTTATAAGGTGCTCCTTGGCGATAACACAGGAATCGTATGCTTCAAGCTTGTCGTTCCTTTCCTCCGTAAGTCTGTCTCTCTCGACCCTCTTTGAGGAGATCTCATCAAGGTTCTGTGCCAGTTCGTCACTGCGCTTATCGAGTAAAGCAAGACGTTTAGCGGATTCATCCTCAAGCTCCGTAACATCCTTAAGCCTTGCGGTGATATCCGAAAGTGATTCGTCCGTTTTTGGAACTACCGTATTCTTAATGGCTTCTATATCGTTTTCTCTCTCAAAATCCGAGATTTTATTCACGATCTGGTCATAAGCGTTTAAAGCGTCCTTTGCCTTGTCCGAAATATCCGCAAGATGTTGAAGTCTTACGACGGGATCATCCGAAATATCGGCCCCGAGCATTTCGCTCACGAATCGATCGATCTGTTCAACAGCCGTACGGGCTTCCTGCGCAGCATTTACCGCTCTTTCGCGTTTACTTTCAAGCCCGAGATATATTTCGTGTTCGTTCACGATATCCCGAAGCGATACGGGGATCATATCAGGCTCAACATCCTTTTTGTATTTTGAAAGGAAAGCCGATATCTCTTTGCAGTCACTTTCATTCCTGTCCTTTAGTATATCCGTATCTCTTTTTAAGATATCCCGTTCTTTTCCGCGCTGCTTTGCATTCGACCTATGGGGCGCTGCAAGTACAAAGGACAAAATAACCCCTAACATTGCGAACGCGCATGTCACAAATCCGGGAGTCGGATCATCCGTCGTCACGAACAATACAACTGCAACGATAATAAAAACAAGAGAAACTGCGAGGCATGCGATCCTGTACCTGTTTCCGTTCGTTGTCTCTCGGATCATTTCTTTTTCAGCCTTAACGCGTAATTCTTCCTTTTCGGTTATCTCTCTTTCGCGTTCTTTTATCTCCCTCCAGGTTTCAACATATCCTTCCGCTTTTCCCGTAGGGTCTTCACCGTCATATAAAGCTTTGAGCCTCTGATAGTTTTCCTCTTCGCGTTCCGTCAGTTCAATGTACTTTGTACTCATAAGCTCGGCCGAGGCCTTTACGTGATTTTGTGCAAGGCTTCTGAGTTTCATGGAATCCGGTATCCGCGATATGTCAATACCTTCGGGCAGCTCTTTTCTGTATGATTCAAGCTCTTCAGCTTTTGCAGTGCGATCTGAAAGCAGCTTTTCGTACCTTTCCTTGCCGGTCTCGATCTCCATATATGCGCCAAGCTCTTTTGCTTTGGTGGCAAGCCTGTTCTTTTCTTCCCTGAGCTGCTTGAGGTTATCGTCTTCCTTTTCCCTCATCTCAAGTACGCTTTCCATGCTTTTTTCAAGTTCTGAGGCCGGCATGATATCGGCGTCAAGGCCTGTGATCCGTTCGTTTAATCTGCTTACCTCACCCGTCTTTCTTCGCGGGGTGAGTGAATTTATCATTTCCTCCAGAGAGGTCTTTGCTTTTTCAAAGGCATCAAGATCGTCGGTGTTATCGACAAGCGCGCCGATCCTTCCGTTTATCGTATCATTAACGGATGTTTCAACTCCGTCCTGTCCGACAAATACCGTTCTTCTGAACGTATCCGAATCCATATCGAACAGTTCTATTCCAAGATGCTCGCTGTAATCGTTGACAACGAGGTTTGTACGCACATCCCTCAGCTCAAATGTATCGGTATCCGCCTTTTTACCGAAAGTTCTTGTTACACGATAGCATTTTTCACCGACCGAAAATACGATTTCACCACCGTAATTTCCGCCCTGCCAGGGTTCATAGAATTTTCTCTCCCTGCTGAGCGAATCACGCTTTCCCTCTCCTTCGAAGCCGTACAGCATAACCCTAATAAAAGCGGCAAGGGTACTTTTTCCGAATCCGTTTCCTCGTACTATCCTGTTTATCCCATCAGAGAAATCAAAATGGAAATCACAGAGCGTACCGAAATTCATTATGTTACACTCGATTATCCTCATAATTCCTCCCCCAGAAGTGCTCTGATTCCGTATCTGATTGCTTCCGCCTTTTTATCGTCGGGTACAGTGGGATCGTTTTTGACCGACCTGATAAACTCTCCCTTAAGCGACCTATCTGCCGCATAGCTTTCGTAATCGATCGTAAAAGACGATTCGTCGTAAAGTCTGAACAGACAATACCGGGATTCAAATGTTTTCGCGACCACTGCTTCGTTTTTCTCCGCTTCGATATCTGTCTTACCGACAAGCACAACCCTGACACAGTCATTTGTGGTTGCATCGCACTCGTCGAGCTTCGCGGAAACAGCCTTTATGATCTGATTTGTCTGATCGAGCCCTGTTATATCGACTTCGGCATTTATAAATCTTCTTGACGCAAATGCAACAAACTCGGACTCGATCTTATGAGCGTTCTCATCTATATCAAGTACTACAAATCCATGTTCACCGCTCTCGTCAAAGCCTCTTCCTTCAAGGCATCCGGGATAACAATATCTTCCTCTTGCGTCAAGTTCGGCATTTTTATATGCATGTATATGACCAAGCGCCATATAATCGATATTTCTGTTACGGAAAGATTTGAGATTGATCACTTCGGTCTTGTCGGAAGCAGAAGCCGACTCCTGCCCGTGCAGCATCACAATGTTTATGTCTGACGGGTCGGTGACAAGCGTATCGGCTGCAGACGCCGAATTATGAGCGTTAAATTCAAGACCGTAAAGCTTTATCTTGTCCGAAAGGGCATAAGACGTCCATGTCTCACCGAATGTACGAAGATTATTGGGAATTTCAGACAGTGATCCGAAAGTATCCTTTCGATCATGATTACCTTTAAGATAGTAATATGTGATCTGAGGCGTCGATCCGATCGCACCGATAACACCGTTTCTTGTCGTTGCCGATACTGTGTCCCTGTCAAAGAGATCTCCGGCGATCAGTACAGCATCTATACCGTTATCATTTGCGTATTCGGTCATTCTCACAAAGGTACGCAACAGTTCCGCTTTCCTCTCCCGCGCTTTGTCTTTGTCAAAATTTGACGAAAGACCGCTGTCGAGGTGTATGTCCGCTACATGTATTATCTTCATATGCTTCTCCGATCCGCTTTACAAAGAATTTCATATCAGAATCCGTGCGCCCCCGCGGAGCGCTTTAACTCAGACGAGGTTACAGAAATCACGGAATCTTTCTTCCCATACTTCCTTGAGTTCCTTCTTGCCGGCATCAGTCAAAACCGCATGTTCAACAGCGGTCAAGATGAGTTTCTTGATCTCTGCGATCCCGAAGTTCCAACAGAGCACAATGGCAAAGAAATCGTCGGTAAGTGTCGAATGCTCCTGATATCCGGGATCGTCGGAACCGATTGCCACAGGAAGCCCTGCGTTAATATATCCGATAGCCGGATGAAGTCTCAGATCTGCCGTATAATCAAGTATCCTGTTACTTATCGGGCAAACCTCAATGCATATGTTCTTTTCTCTGATCTCATTATAAAGCCCCGGATATCTGTAGAGATTAAATGCATGGCCAATCCTTTTAGCACCAAGCAATACAGCATCTATAACATTAGAGTTTGTCGGGATGTTGCTTTCTCCTGCATGTAAAAGGAGCGTAAGCCCGGGATTCTCTTCCGTTGCTTTTTGAATGATATCCGCTATTTCTTTAAGATCGCGGCTGTGATCCTCTTCATTCACGAAATCTATGGCACCGACAAAAGGACGGGGATCGTCGGGATCAAACTCGTCAATAACCGTTTTATATGAATATATGGCATTATCAAGGAGCATCTTCGTAACATCAAGACTCAGATTTATATGCTTGAGTACCGTACCCACCATTGTACAGGTAAATCCCTTTGTTTCGCGTCTGACCCTGTGATACGCATTCATGATCGCCCTTGATTTTTTTTCGGCTATATCGTGTGAGCCGAAAAGAAGTGCTCTCGGTTCTACATGATAGATACCTTCCGAGACATAATATTTGAATGCATGATAATAATAGTCTTCAAAAACCTCCAAAGAATCAGCGAGATCACCGTGTTCTGCGAATAGCACTTCAAAATAATCCCACGGAAGCACTCCTTCGGGATTGCCTTTAAGTGTCCACATATTTTCAAGAGTTTCTCTTGAAATGGGGCCTTCTATGCATTCCCGAACAGTCATAAAGCCTTTCGAACGATATTCTTCCTTCACACCGCCCGTATAAAGCTTTCCGCGGTCAGTTCCGTCTACGGCAATAAAAATATCCTCATTCCCGATAAGGAAATCGACAAATTCCTTAACAGGCATGAGGCACAGACCGTGTACATGCAAGTCACATGCTTTGGGCATTTTGTGTATCATCTCGTGAAGTGGGCTGTTTATCAGTTCTTCGTTCGAAAGCATATCTACTTTAAACAGATCCTTGCCCTTATAATATTTTAAAAGCTCCTCGCGAAGCTTTTTAAGTTTTTGATCTGCCTTTGCCTCGACGGGTGAAAGTTCGTCTCTAACCGCCGGAATGCTCTCAAGCAACAATTTTTCTCTTTTTTCGTTGTAATCCATTTTACTCCTCATTAAAAATTCCATATTGATCACAATTTACAGCAGATTACCGCGATAACGCCGCTTTTTACGGTGATCTTTATGTCATCCTCCCATTCATTACTGATCCCTATAGGGAAAAGATTCGACAGCTTTTTGTCTTTTAATACATATTTGGCTCCCTCTATCCATACACCGGTAGACTCATCCGTAACTGAAAGCAGGGATATTGAATAACCTTCTCTTTTTTCTATGGTAATGCTTCCCGAGTTGATGAAATACATCTCGGTATTTTCATCACACATACTTACCTTTACGCCCTGAGAAGCCGCATAAGCCGCTGCCTGTATATTCCCGAGAAAATGATCGGTCCTTCCTCCGAAGCAGCAATACATGCGTAACCGGGTGATCCCCTGTCCGAGTGCAAATCTTATTGCCGCGAGGGTGTCTGTATCATCCTTTTCCTGTTCAAGCTCAAGCCTCGGAATGTTGTCAAGAATGCCCTCATCACAGGAATCAAAATCTCCGACAAAAAGGTCCGCCTCAATGCCTTCTTCCGAAAGATGCGTATACCCCTTATCACACGCAATGATAAGGCCGCACTCCTCTATGCCGTCAAACGGTCCTTTATCGCCTCCTGATACTATTCCGCAAATATACTCTGCCCCCATTATCTACCTCCGTAATACCTAACATTTTATACACTGCTCATTTGCCTGATCATATCCCGCTGTTCAAGTCTGTCTTGATCCCTCACTCAATGGATCGGGTTTCAACTTCCTCTTCGCCGGTTTTTTATTACATAATATCCTCTTCCGCTTCACCGTAAGCCATCTTATAGATATCAAGTATCTCGTCATATCCGAGCTTCATATATCCGTCGAGAGTTCTCTTCCTGTCGCGTGAACACTTAAGTGCCAGAGTCGGAAGATCGCTTTCTTTCACGGAAAGCTCTCGAAGAGATGTAGGCATTCCTATTGACTTGTACCAGTCTTCTTGTCTCTTTATGGCTTCAAGAATCATCTTATCCGGATTCTCAAGGTCGGGCTCGACATTCCATACCTTTAGGGCATATTGCATCCATCTTCCGGGATTTGCCGAATAAGTGTACCTCGCCCAGCTGCACCAGAGAGCTGCAAGTCCCGCACCGTGGGCAACTCCGGGGTAAAGTCCCGAAACCTCGTGTTCAAGCTGATGAACAACAAGCTGGAATCTTCTTCCGCACTGAGTCAGACCGTTATGCGCAAGTGAAGAAGCCCACATCATATTTGCTCTGGCCTCATAGCTTTGAGGATTAAGGAGGCACTCGTTTCCGGCTTTAACAGCATTCTTTATAACAGCTTCTGCAATGGCATCGGTAAGATATGTTTCCTCACCCGGGCAGAAATAACGTTCTATCGTGTGCATTGCTATATCTACCGCTCCGCACGCTGTCTGATATGCACTTACCGTATAAGTAAGCTCGGGATTTTCAATAGCAAAATCCATCCTGTTCTGAGGACAGCCGTAACCTCTTTTTTCTCCTGTCTCCTCGTTTGTGATAACGCAGGAATTCGACATCTCCGATCCCGAAGCGGAAATGGTAAGGATACATCCTTTATTGAGAGTATATTGAGGAACTGCTTTTCCACTCGAGAAGTCCCATACATCATCGGCCGGATTGGCTACCCCGTTTGCTATATCCTTTGCCGAATCCATTACAGATCCGCCTCCGATAGCGAGGATAAAATCAACGCCCTCAGCCTTACAAAGTTTTATTCCCTCTCTTACAAGTCCAAGCTCGGGATTGGCCACGACACCGCCAAGCTCGACAAAAGCAATTCCCTCTGTACTGAGGCACTCACGAACTCTGTCAAGCAGTCCCGATCTTTTAGCCGAGAGCAACCCGTAATGTATAAGCACCTTTTTGGGTTTATAGTTTGCTATAAGTTTTCCGACTTTCAGTTCTTCGTCTCTTCCGAAATAAACTTTTGTGGGCGTATCATAAACAAAATTATTCATGACATGCTCCTTTCTTTTATTTGTGGAACCAACACAGATTTCACGAATCAATCGATTTACTGCCGTTTTGTACGATCTTTCACTAAAATCAAAAGAGTCGGTAACAAAATTGTGTACCAACTCTTATTTTATCATAATAGGTTATTTTTTTCCACACTACTATTTGCATCCTGCCGATGATTTATTCGACCTTCCGGATGGCAAAATTGTGTCTGTCTGTGTCGGCTTTTTTACATTACATCATTTGCTTCTCTTAAACTCGATAAGATCCTTAAGGTAAAGGATTGCCTGTCTGTATCCTTCTATCCCGAGCCCTGAAATGGTTTTGACGCAATACTGTCTCACATAAGATATCTGTCTGAAATCCTCTCGCGCCGACACATTCGAGATATGAACCTCAACCGTAGGTATCCCAACAGCCTTGAGAGCATCAAGGATAGCGACGCTTGTATGTGTATATGCGGCGGGATTTATAACTATCCCGTCAACCCGCCCGTACGCATGCTGAATCTTATCAACGATATCTCCCTCGTGATTGGACTGGTATTCTTCAACGTTTATGTCGCACTCAACGCCTGTATCCTCTATGAGCTTTCGAAGCGACATATAATCCTGCGTTCCGTAAATACCGGGTTCTCTGATCCCGAGCATGTTTATGTTCGGTCCGTTAATAACAAGTATCTTCATGATCTCTCCTTAATAAATCCTAAAATCCGTCCGGCTTCAGGTTATGCGTTCAAAAGTTTTTTGTATATACCTTCGATAACCGTATCATCAGCCGGTATTCCTCTGAAAAGCGCCGAGCTTTTTGCTGCCTGGGCTACGAGCATATATAGTCCGTTAAAAGCAGGGATCCCGGCATCCTTCGCCATCCTCATAAGCTTTGTTACCGAAGGGTTGTAAATAATGTCTATCACTGCCTCACAGGCGTCAAACATACCCGGGTCGAGCGGAGACGCATCTACGTTGGGAAACATACCGACCGGCGTTGTGTTGACGATGAGTGAAGCGTCTCTGTGCTTTTCGAGATTCATATAATTATCCTCGCCGGATCTGCTGATCGTGACGATTCCCGCGCCGAGCTTTTCAAGGACATATTTTACAGAAACGGATGCCCCGCCGCTTCCGAGCACGAGAGCTTTTTTCCCTTTGGGCTTAGCACCGGAAACCCTGACGAGCTCACCGAACCCAAAAACATCGGTGTTGTCGCCGTAAAGCGTTCCGTCTGCGCGTTTAACGATCGTATTGATACTGCCAAGCTCGCTTGCCACCCGACTGACCTCATCCATATACTCGAACACCGTCTTTTTATACGGTATAGTGACATTCAGTCCGTCAAATTCCTTTCCCTTTATGAAAGCCTCAACCTCATCTTCTTCCTTCTCAAAGAGCTCATAGGAATAATCCGCCAGCATTGAATGTATTTTAGGAGACATGCTGTGACCGAGCTTTCTCCCCAAAAGTCCGCATTTAAGCATTTTTCTAAGTCCTCTCCGTAGCTATGCCGTACTTACGGTACGGATCATTTATCGTAATTAATCTCTCTGCGCCTTGCGAGAAATGCATCATAGCATGCGATCGCAGCAGCCGCCTCAACAACAGGCACGGCGCGTACAACAATGCACGGATCATGGCGTCCCTTAACGCGAAGTATCTCATTTTTCTTTTCTTTCATGTCAACGCTTCGCTGTTCGCGTGCTATCGAAGGTGTCGGCTTAAAAGCAGCCCTGAATACAAGCGGCATTCCGTTTGTTATACCGCCGAGTATCCCACCTGCATTATTTGTCTCGGTTACTATTTTTCCGTCTTTTATCCTGTAGGGATCGTTGCTTTCGCTGCCTCTCATACCCGCATATCCGAATCCCTTGCCGAATTCGATTCCCTTAACGGCCGGTATACCGAAAACTATCCGACTTATCCTGTTTTCCATCCCGTCAAACATGGGATCTCCGATCCCCGCGGGGAGCCCCGTCACTACACACTCTACCGTTCCGCCGATCGAATCGCCGTCTGCCCGTACCTTGTCAATAAGTTCTTTCATCTTCTGACCCTGTTCATCATTAACAACAGGAAACAGCTTGTCATCGAGGGGGCCGCAAAGCTCACCCTCGTCAAATATATTCCCTACGGAAAGGACTCTTGCCGCAACGCTTATGCCTTCTTTTGCAAGCAACTGTCTGCATATACCGCCCGCAACGCACATGGGCGCCGTAAGCCTCCCCGAAAAATGTCCACCGCCGTTGGGATCCTGAAATCCGCCGTATTTTATCTGCGCGGTAAGATCAGCGTGCCCGGGCCTTGGGATACGCTTTAATTCTTCGTAATCGGATGACTTTGTGTTTGTATTTCGGATTATAGCCGCAATAGGAGCTCCGCACGTCGTGTCATCCACGATGCCACCGAGGAATTCCGGCAGATCCGCCTCTTTTCTCGGTGTCGACCATGATGCACCGCCCGGTGCACGTCTCGTCATGAATTTCCGAAGAGCTGTCATATCTATACGGTTTCCTGCGGGAATACCCTCAAGAGTCATCCCTACGGCTGGTGAATGTGACTGCCCGAAAATCGTGAGTTTTAAATTTTCTCCGTATGAACTCGACATATTATCTCCTTACTTCTTAAGGCTTTCAAGATCATCAAAAAATCCGGGATATGACTTGTCGGCGCACTGTGAACCCGGGATGATGACCTCTCCCGTGCAGATACTTGCCGCTGTGGCGGCCGACATTGCGATCCTGTGATCGTTCGCCGCGTCAACCGTACCGCCCTTAAGCGACCCGGTCCCTAAGATTTCGAGTCCGTCTTCCGTGACACGTACATCTCCGCCGAGAGCTCTTATCATACCTGATGTTGTCTCAAGTCTGTCGGATTCTTTCAGTCGAAGTCTTTGCGCGTTTTTTATAACACTCTTTCCTTCTGCGGCACACATGAGTACACTCAAAACCGGAACAAGATCGGGTATATCACTCGCATCGATCTCACACGGAAGACATTTTCCCTTTTTAACGCTTATATCGGCGAATGCTTTTTCCTTCGCCCCCATCGCCTCAGAGTCGTTTTCGGGCATCCGAAGCTTATCGTTTTTTATATCGTTTCCGGATCCAGCTGATACAATGTTAATTTCGGCTCCGAAATCTTTAAGTATCTTCATCACCTTCATATCGCCCTGATGTGATGAGACATTCATATTTTCGAGTGTTATTCCGTCATCTGACATAGCCCCCATGCACATAAAGAACGCGGCACCGGACCAGTCTCTTTCGGCCTCACAGAATCCGCTGCGACAAAAACGCGCCTTTCCCGGAACGAAGTACCCGTCCTTAGTTTCTTCTATTCTGACACCGCTCTCCTCAAGCGCATCAAGAGTCATGTTTATATATGAGACCGACTCTCTCTTTCCCGTTATGATGATATCCGAATCGCCGTTTAAAAGCGGAAGCGCAAAGAGAAGCCCCGATATGAACTGCGAGGAGATATTCCCCGGTATCTCATATTTTCCGGGCTTTATCTGACCGCTTACATTGAGAACGTCCCCCGTCTGCAATATAACCGCGCCGTGCCTCATAAGTTCATTAGTCAGAACATCATGAGGGCGTTTGGAAAGAAGCCCTTCCATTTTGAAATGAACCGTTTTTCCGAGAGCCGCTGCAACCGGGATAAGAAATCTGAGAGTTGAACCGCTCTCTCCGCAGTTGACGAAGCATTCTCCACCTTTGGTAAGACCGCTTAAAATATCGATCCGTCCGGGAGTTACTTTTATCTCAGCGCCCATACCCGCAAGACAGGCAACGGTTGCTTCGATATCCTTTGATATATGCTCCGCTCCTACGGTAACACGGGCATTGGAAAGTGCCGAACAAATGAGCATTCGATGAACAACCGACTTGGAAGCGGGAACTTTAACAGAGCCGCTCCGTTGCCCGCTCTTTACAGTTGTCATCATCTTGCACCCCCGAGTACTATCCACTTAAGGCATTCTTCCTTATATATTTCTTTTATCGTGCAGACTCCTATGTCTTTGGGTATAACGATCCTGAGCATACCGGCACTGTTCTTCTTGTCAACCTTAACCTTATCCATCAGCTCCTCTGCGGGGAACTTAAGATCCTCCAAAAGATTGTACTGCTCAAGAAGCTCGTCAAGTTGCATCCTTGTATCTTCGGTGCAATAACCGTTAACTACGGCAGCTTTTGTTATAGCAGCCATACCTATGGCTACGGCTCTTCCGTGGGGAATACTGTAATTACTGCATGCTTCAACGGCATGACCGATGGTATGACCGAAATTAAGCATCATTCTCTTTCCCGTATCAAACTCATCCGCCTCGACAAAATCTCTCTTGATCGCGATACATCTGGTGATTATCTCTTCGTACTGATCCTTTACCTCTTTGTCTCTGACAAGCTCAAAAAGACCGTCTTTTACGATCATCGCGTATTTGATGATCTCGGCACAACCGTTTACATACTCCTCTTCGGGAAGTGTCCACATCGTTTCGATGTCGCAGAAAACTGCACTCGGCTGGTAAAATGTTCCGACCTGGTTTTTTCCGTTTGCAAGATCTATACCGTTTTTGCCTCCGACAGAAGCATCTACGGCTGCAAGAAGCGAAGTGGGAACCATGATCAGTCCTATTCCCCTTTGAAATGTTGCTGCCGCAAATCCGGCGATATCCGTAACGACTCCTCCGCCGATCCCGATCACAAGATCCTTACGTGTAAGCCCTGCCTCGCACATAGCCTCAACGATCTCACTGTATGTCTTTATGTTCTTGTTTTCTTCTCCGCTCGGGAAAACAAAAGTCGTGACATTATAACCCGCATTTTTCAGCGATGAAACGGCACGCTCACCGTAAAGAGGAAATACATTATCGTCGGAAACGACCATAACCTTTTTTCCCGACATGAACGGTACGATCTTATCTCCAAGATTGTCAATCAGATCGGTTCCGATAAACACATCATATTTTTTACTTGCATTAACCGTTACTACGTTCATCAGCCGTCAACCTCCTCTTTTATCTTCCTTCCTTCATCAAGCAAACGATAAAGTGTCTCTTTATCCCCTTTTTCAATAGCATCACGATATTCTTTAAGATTTGACATAAGTGTATCTATCTCAAAAATAAGATTATCCGCATTTTCCATAAAAAGCTGCGTCCACATTCCGGGGCTGAGCCATGCAACTCTCGTCAGATCTTTGTAGCTGCCGGCAGAAAGTCCGGTGTGCCTACGCGATGACGGACTTTTCACATAAGCGTTGGAAACGACATGCGCAAGCTGTGATGTAAAAGCAATGACTTTGTCGTGCTCCCCTGCCGTTGTGACGGAAATACTTCCGAATCCGGCAGGTGCAAGCAGCTTTTTGATATTGTCAAGGAAAACCGGGTCATCATAGACAGGAGGCACTATAACCATCGGAGCTCCGACGAATAAATTTTCCTTCGAGTATTTAAAGCCCGAATACTGTGTTCCTGCCATAGGATGTCCGCCCACATATGTAAATCCGAACTTCTTTGCGAGCTTCATCCCGGCATCGACCACAACTTCTTTTGTTCCGCATGCATCGATGACGACCGGACGTTTTCCGAACAGATTCCCTTTTTCCTGCATATATGCAATCGCAGCTTCGGGATATGTGCATATAAGGATAAGATCGCACGTAGGGATGAACTCATCGGTAAGCTCCTCATCGACTGTTCCGGATAATTTTGCGAAATCAAGGATCGTCTTATCCGTATCAAAAGCAAATACCTCATGCCCGTCCTTTTTATAAGCTTTGGCAAAAGAGCCGCCTATAAGGCCGAGTCCTATTATTCCAATTCGCATCGTTCTTCCTCCTCACAAGATGCGTTTCTTTAATGATCAAATAATCGCTTTTCTTATTGCTGTAACCTTCTTTACAAGTAAATCAAAATCTTCGGGACGGAGCGACTGTGCACCGTCGCTGAGCGCATGCTCGGGATCGTTGTGAACTTCAACTTCAAGTCCGTCTGCTCCGCATGCCGTACCTGCAAGTGCCATAGGCGTAACCATTCTTGCAATACCGGTTGCATGAGAAGGATCCACGATAACAGGAAGATGTGAAAGCTCGTGAAGCATCGGAACGGCTGCAAGATCAAGAGTATTACGCATATAATCACTGTATGTCCTGATACCGCGCTCGCAAAGGATAACCTGTTCGTTTCCGCTCGACATGATATATTCGGCGCTCATGAGAAGCTCTTTTAAAGTGCCGGCGATACCTCTCTTTAAAAGGACGGGCTTTCCAATTTTTCCAAGTTCCTTTAAAAGGTCGAAATTCTGTGTGTTTCTTGCACCGACCTGAAGGATATCAACATCATCAAAAAGATCAAGATCCGTAATGTTCATAACCTCTGTTATGACGGGAAGGCCTGTTTCCTTCTTGGCAAGCGAAAGAAGACGAAGACCTTCTGCCTTAAGTCCCTGGAAATCGTAGGGTGAAGTACGGGGTTTAAATGCACCGCCGCGGAGTATCTGAGCTCCCGATGCCTTGACTGCTTTTGCGATACCGACTATCTGCTCTTCGTACTCGACAGAGCAGGGTCCGGCCATAATACAAAAGTTTCCGCCGCCGATCTTGACACCGTTTACATCGATGACCGTATCTTCGGGATGGAATTTTCTGTTTGCTCTCTTAAAGGGATCCGTTACTCTCTTGACAGTATCAACTATCTCGAGACTTTCAAGAAGTGAAGTATCTACAGTGCTTGTATCTCCGACAAGTCCGAGTACAGTCTGAAATTCTCCTTTTGAAACATTAACATTGAGTGAAAGACTCTTAAGCCAGTCAATAAGTCTTTCCTGTTTTTCTGCCGCAACATTCGGCTTTAATACTACTATCATATATCTATCCTCCTGATTTCAATTCCTTATTTAATCTCCGTTTTATGGCACTATAGCACTTTAACGCGTTGATGTCAAGAATTGTTTAAAATATTTGCATATTTTTAACAATATGATAAACTGTTCATATGTGTTAAAAATGTCCGAACCATCGGCAAAATCTTTTATTTCGGAGGGATTTCCCAATGGTAGTAACAATCGTATCCGACGTTCTTGGGGAGGAGAACAACGGCACCACCGTAGCATGCATGAATCTTATCAGATATCTCAAGTCATGCGGTGACACCGTTAAAGTTGTCTGCCCCGACAAAAACCGTGAAGGACAAGAAGGTTTCTATATAGTAAAACCTTTAAACTTAGGCTTCATAATAAACAAAATCGTCAAAAAAAACAATGTTACAATTGCAAAACCCGATAAAAAAATAATCCGTGAAGCAGTTTCGGGTTCGGATGTCGTGCATATCATGATGCCTTTCCCCGTCGGAAACTGTGCTGCACAAACAGCCCGGGAGCTTGGTATCCCCGTTACGGCCGGCTTCCACTGCCAGGCAGAAAACTTTTCAAGTCACATATTGATGTTCATGAACTCCGACAGATTTAACCGGATGGTCTATAAACATTTTTATAAAAAGCTGTACAGCCACGTAAATATGATCCACTACCCTACACAGTTCATTCGCGACCTCTTTGAAAAAACAGTGGGTCATAAAACAAACGGAATTGTTATCTCAAACGGTGTAAACGAGGCATATAAATATGCTCCCACCGAAAAGCCCGACCGCCTCAAAGACAGCTTTCTGATCCTTTTTACCGGCAGATATTCAAAAGAAAAATCTCATACTCTGCTTGTAAAAGCTGTCGGATGCAGTAAATATAAAGATAAGATCCGTCTTATCTTCGCGGGCAGCGGTCCGAGAAGGTCCCAGATCTTAAGAGCCGTCAGGAAAGCCGGCATCCCGATGCCGATCATGAAGTTTTTTACACGTAAGCAACTCGCCCGTGTCATAAACTATTCGGATCTCTATTGTCATCCTGCCCAGATTGAGATCGAAGCCATAGCCTGTCTCGAAGCTATCAGCTGCGGACTCGTACCCGTGATCAACAATTCGCCGCGCTGTGCGACAAAAGCCTTTGCCCTTGATGAGCGTTCACTCTTTAAATGTAACGATTATCGTGATCTTGCCGAAAAGATCGACTTCTTTATCGAACACGATGACATTAGACGCGAATACTCAAAACGCTATCTCGCTTCCCCTTATGCGGAAAGTCAAAAGGAATGTATGATGAGAATGCGCCAAATGCTTTGCGATGTTGTATCACCCGATTAAAAAGGCCCTGCATCTTGTTAGGCCCACTGCACACAGATCATTAAGGAGGTTGAAAAAAGTATGAGCAAAAAGAATACATTCTACTATTCCGACCCCATAAATGATGATTTTTCAACAATTCCGATCAAAACAAAAAAACTGCCTAAAGACTTTAAATATATCCATAGAAACCCGTTCTGGCTGTTTTTCGAGTTTACGATCTACCACATTATCGTTCGACCCCTTATCTTTATTTGGGTGAAGATCAAATTCCACCAGCATTTTGTCGGAAGGTATAAGCTTCGTCCTTTCAGGAAAACCGGTTATTTTGTTTATATAAATCATACGGGAAACGACCTCGATGCCTTTACTCCTTCGTTGCTTACGTTCCCCAAAAAAGATTTCCTGATATGCAACCCCGATGCCACTTCAATACCGGGAATCCGTAATTTTGTCATGATGCTGGGTGCGATTCCTGTTTATACCGATATCGCGCATGCCAGAAGTTTCAGTAACGCAGTGGCTACCAGAATAAAGGAAAAGAAAGCCGTTATAATATATCCCGAAGCACACATCTGGCCATACTATACGGATATCAGACCTTTCAGGGACACCTCGATGGCTTATCCGTACGACCTTAACGTTCCGTGCTTTACCATGACCAATGTTTATAAAAAGCGGCTTCTGCCTTTCGTTAAACGTCCGAGTGTCGTCTCTTACGTTTCCGGTCCGTTCTATGCCGACAGATCGCTGCCGCGTCATGAAGCAAAGAAAGAACTTCGTGACCGCCTCTATAACGAAATGAAGAAGACGGTAGACAGGTTCCCGAAGTACGAATACATCCACTACGAATACCGCGCTCCACGCGTCAAAGACTCCGCCTCTGCCCGTTGATGAGCGTTTTCATATCTACCGCTTATGCCGTGCAGCCGTGCAATCGTTCCTCCGCCTTATCCGTTGATGAGCATCTCCATGCCAACCTTCTGCGGAACAAGTCCGAGTTTCTCGTAAAACTTCTGCGCTCCGGGATTACAGCTCCACACATTTAATGTCAGATTATAAAAACCGTTTTTATGAGCATATTCTTTAACCGCATCAAAAAGCCTCGTTCCAACATGCTTTCCTCTGCACTCCTCGTCAACGCATATATCATCGATATAGAGTGTCCGTATATCAGTAAGAACCGAATCTCCGACAACCTGCTTATGTACGCAAAATGCATGACCCAGGATCTTGTCGTCTTCAGCGCACACAAATACGGGTGTAGCATCATTCTCAATAATACTTTTCAGTTCTTCCGAATTATATTTTGTCGCAGGTCCTTTAAATATATCCGGTCTTCCGTTATGGTGAACCATATCAACCTGTACAAGAAGCTTAAGGATCCCTTCGATATCGTTTTCATTTGCCCTTCTGATCACTGCCGACATACTGTATTCTCCTCTATTTTAAGTTCCGCGTGTCTTACCAGACGATAATAACACAAAAAGGGCTCTTTCTCTACAGAAAAAGCCCTTTCTGCAAATTCTTTTACATTACATTACGCAATTTTCCAGGAAGCAGCTTCCTTTCTGCCTTCAATGAAGTTTTTGTAGATGCCTTCCTGAGCCATGAGTTCATCGTGAGTACCATGCTGTGCGATCTTTCCGTGATCGATAACGTATATCTTATCCGCATTACGGACAGTTTTAAGTCTGTGGGCGATCATGATGATCGTCTTCTCGCGTGTAAGCTCGTCGATGGCAGCCGTAAGTTCGGCTTCGTTTTCGGGATCGACGTTTGCCGTGGCTTCATCAAGGATGATTATCGGAGAATCCTTAAGTATCGCGCGTGCAATTGATATTCTCTGCTTCTCACCGCCCGAGATCGATGCACCGCCTTCTCCGATCATTGTTTCATAGCCATCGGGAAGAGCACTGATAAAGTCATGACATCTCGCTTTCTTTGCGGCCTCGATAACCTCTTCCATGCTTGCATCGGGTTTGCCGAAACGGATATTGTTTGCGATCGTATCCTTAAACAGGTAAACCCTCTGGAAAACAAAGCTGAAGTTGTCCATCAGACTGTCAAAACTGTAATCCTTAACGTTTATGCCACCGAGTGAAACAGATCCGCTCTGCACATCCCAGAAGCGTGCGATAAGATTGGTGAGCGTCGTCTTTCCTCCGCCGGAAGGTCCGACGATTGCCGTCGTTGTCTTCTCGGGGATCTTAAGACTGATACCGTCTATGATCTTTCTTTCATCATATGAGAATTCCACATTCTTAAGCTCAATATCTCTGTTTTTCGGCTTTATCTGTTCACCCCTGATGTCCATCGCAGGCATATCAAGGATCTCATTTGCCTTTGTGATCGCGATACTTACGTTTCTGATCATTGCGGCAAATACGCCCATAAGCTCAAGACTCTCATAGATCATGAACGAGGAGATCATCATGACGATACAATAAAGAAGACTCATCGAACCGTTAAAGTAGAATATAAGCGATGCAACGCACATACCCACGCCGGTGATCTTTGTGACGATATCCTGAAGAAGGACTCTGGGCAGTACGCAAAATTCAAGTGCCGTATCAGCCTTTGCCTTCTCGGTGATTGCAGCATCAAGCTTCTTTGCTGTCTTGTCCGTCATATTGTAATTCTTAACCTCGGCAATTCCCTGAACATATTCAATAACCGAAGTGACAACGTTCTCATCCGCAATATGCTTTCTGGGTGCAATAGGCTTTGTCGCTTTCTGCATCGAACCGTTAATGATAAAGAATATCAAAAGACCGACGATTGTGATAAGTCCGATCCTCCAGTCGAAGAACATGATAAATATAGTAATGACTCCCGTTGTTAAAACACCCTGAGTCACTGTCATTACTATCCTGGTTGCCACATCACCGAGCATTTCCATTGTGTTTGTCGTTACACTTGTGATGTGACCGAGACTGTTTGCATTAAAGAATCCCATCGGAAGATATCTGAGATGTTCCGCAATTTTCATACGTTTATCTGCCGAGCAGTGATATCCTCCTCTGACCTGAAGCATTGTTCCTTTCATTCCGATCAGAATCTGCCCGATCACCGAAACGCCCATGATGGCAAGTCCGCCCCAGACATGCTTCCACGAAAGATCTCCGTTTATGATGCCGTCGCCGACAAGTGTGATGGCCATAAGCCTCAGAGAATGGAAAAACACTTTGACAACGCCCAGTAATATTGCGAGTTTTACCTTCCTGGCGTCGTCTTTCCCGCAAAAGTCTATATATAATTTTAAAGTTTTAAACATGTGTTCTTTCCCCCTCTCAACCTTCCTTGACAGATTCGTGTGATTCCCACATCTGTTTGTAAAGAGGACTCTTTGCAAGAAGCTCTTCCTGCGTTCCGCTTGCTTCAACAGTACCCTTATTTATCAGGAATATCTTATCAGCACCGACGATCGTCGAAAGCCTGTGAGCGATGACTATAAGCGTTTTGCCCTGAACAAGCCCGGCAACACTTCTCTGGATAACGGCTTCGTTTTCGGGGTCGGTATATGCGGTTGCCTCATCAAGGATTACGATGGGCGCATTCTTAAGCATAGCTCTTGCGATCGAAATACGCTGTCTCTCACCACCCGAAAGATGTGATCCCGCACCGCCGCATATCGTCTGATAGCCTTTTTCGAGCTGCATGATGAACTCGTGGCATCCGCAGGCTCTTGCGGCATCCATAACTTCCTCGTCCGTAGCAGAAGGCTTTCCGAGACGTATGTTTTCCATAACGGTTTCGTCAAAGAGGTAATTGTCCTGCGATACATACGCAACATAATTATTGTATGTCTCGAGGGGTATGTCCCTGATATCGACTCCGCCGTATGTGATACAGCCCTCATCGACATCCCAGAACGATGCTATAAGCTTTGCTATCGTCGATTTGCCCGCACCCGAAGGTCCGACAAGAGCATTTACCGTTCCTTCCTTGATGGTCATATCAACTCCGGAGAGTACCTCCTCGTCCTTATATCCGAAACGTACCTTGTTAAGGATTATCGTATTATCGGCAGGCTTCTTCTCAAGTTTTGCAGGTCTTACAAGCTCTCTGTTCTCAAGAATTGTTGTTGCCTCACCCACGATCGTTCCGATCTTCGCAAGATCATCGCCGTATGTAGCGATCGTAACAAACGGGGTAACAAGTCCCATTGCAAGGATACAAAGGATAAACAGATCCGCACCGCTGACAGTTCCATTCATTACAAACCATGCACCGAAAGGAATGAGTGTGAGCAACTGGGCAGGCATAAGCGTCATGGACGCATTCTGCCTGCCGTTGCATCTCTTCATCCAATTGATATAGCAATCGGCACCCTCTTTTACTGCGGTAACAAACTTATCGTAAGAAGTCTTTTCCTTACCGAACGCTTTAATGACTTCAATACCGTTAATATATTCAACAGCGGTATCGTTCAGAATCTTAGTTTTGGTTACCGTATTACTGTATGAGCCGCGGCTCCCAACCAGCATAAGTCCCATAAAGAGGAGGCCGACAGGCAGCGGTATAAGCGCTATGAGCGTTAGTTTCCAGTTTATGCTCATCATGTATATGAATACGGCGATGGGAAGGATCGCATTTGAGGTAAACTCCGGCACAACGTGTGCAAGCGTCGTCTCTATCGAATCGATCCTCTCAACGATTATGTTTTTATATGTTCCGCTTGACTGCGCAAGTACGTCACCGAGCGGCATAAGCGCAAGTTTCTTTGTAACTCTCCTTCTTATCTCACCAAGTACCTGAAATGTCGCTTTATGCGATAATCCGGTCGAAATAACGTGAAATATTTTTCCCGCGATAAAGAATATAGCTATATAAAGACATGTTATAAGACATGATTCAAGGGTTGCTGTTCCGGCGAGCAGTTTTCGTACCATGTCCGCCATGAAGATGTAAGGCACAAAACCTCCCGCGACGCTCAGGATAGCCGTGATAACACTCATGATATATCCCCATTTGTGAGGTTTCACAAAATCAAGCAACCAAGCGCCTGTTCCTTTCTTCTTTTTCATAAAAAAACCTCTTTTTCTTTGTTTCAAAAAATATTCTCAAATGATGGAAGCTCCGAGATCCTTACATTTTGCAAGAGCATCGTCGTCGGGAGCATCGTTTACCGTAAGGCCATCACCTACAAGATCTGCGCCCGCAGCCTTAACACGATCTTCCCAGTCACGCATCCATGTGCAGTCTCCCCATCCGAACGAACCGAAAAGTGCGATCTTCTTTCCGGAAAGCTCACCTTCAACCTGTGAAAACATAGGATCAAATTCAGACTCTTCAAGAACTTCCGAACCCATTGCGGGGCAACCGAATGCGATCGCATCAAAATCATTTACCATACCCTGATTAAAATCTTCGGGAGTAAATACAGATACCTCAGCGCCTGCATTTTTTGCACCCTCTGCAACAGCATTTGCCATAGCTTCGGTGTTACCTGTTCCGCTCCAATAAACAACAGCTATTTTACTCATAAAAAGTAACCTCCTTTTAAATTATTTATGATAATTATAAAAATACGTATTATGGTTTAGCCCAAAGAACAACTTAGGTTAGCGTACGCTAACCCCGTGGTATGTAGTTAGTCAGGGCTAACCGCTGAAAATATTAGCAAATAGTAAATCTTATGTCAATAAGACTTTCCTATTTTTTTGATATGTTTTAAATTTTGGTTTAATCTTCTTCTTTTATTACATTTTTTCAATTTGGTATGTTACAAGTTAAGCAACCGGTGCTATACTTGTATCTGAACCTATAGAAAATGCATTTTGAAAGGATCCGGTATAACCAGATGAATTATATAATAGATACAAACTCACATATTCCCGCATATCTTCAGCTTTACCGTCTTTTTATACGTGACATTACTTCCGGAGTATATCCGTATATGACAAAGCTTCCTTCGAAAAGAACTATTGCAAACGACGTGTGTATCAGCGTGATCACGGCTGAACACGCTCTCTCCCTTCTTTGCGATGAGGGATATATCGAATCCCGTGAAAGAAGCGGATACTACGTGATCTACCGTGAGGACGATTTTTTAAACGACAGTGTTCATTCTCCGTCCGTTTCACATAATAACGCTTATGTATCAAATCCTATCGATGACACTCATTCGACTCAATCTGCACAATCCAACAGGGCTGAAAATTTTCCTTTCAGCGTCATCGCGCGCACAATGAGAAAGGTTCTTCTCGATAAAAGCGAAAGTATACTTGTCAAATCACCAAACCGCGGTAGCGAGGAGCTCAGATCCGAAATATGCCATTATCTCGCCAGAAGCCGTGGTATATTTGTAGGACCCGAACAGGTCGTCATAGGCGCCGGAGCCGAATATCTTTACGGCCTCATCGCCCAGCTTCTCGGACGCGATCAGATATACGCGATCGAAGACCCATGTTATAACAAGATCTCCCACGTCTATAACGCACTCGGTATAAAGTGCGACCCATTATTGCTTACCCCTGAGGGCATCTCGTCAGCATCTCTTGCCGCCACAAAGGCACACGTGATTCACGTCACGCCGTTCAACAGTTTTCCGAGCGGTATCTCGGTCGGTATTTCGAAAAAGAAAGAATATCTCCGTTGGGCCGCCTCTCGCGGCGGTGTTATAATCGAGGACAATTACGACTCCGAGCTAACCGTTTCAAGTAAAGCCGAAGATACTCTTTTCTCGATGTCAAACGGTGATCATGTCATTTATCTCAATACCTTTTCAAAAACTATAGCACCCTCCCTACGTGTCGGATATATGCTCCTTCCGACCGAGCTGCTTAACTCTTTCACCGAAAAGCTCGGTTTTTACTCGTGTACTGTTCCTCTTTTCGAGCAATTTGTTCTTGCCGAGCTTCTCAGGAGCGGTGATTTTGAGCGGCATATCAATCGCATTCGTCGGAAGAAGCGGGTTCTTCTATACAGCCGTACAACAGATCAACAATCTCCGACTTCTCATAACCCTTCCCGATGAAAACGAGCTGATTGAGCCTGTCACCGTATGTTTCATCCCAGTCATCCTTAAGATCCGGGAAATCCGCAAGAACCGGTTCGAGTTCTTTTTCAGGCCATGACGACACCCAGGGCGTAAGTTCCGTAACCGATGCGTTTCTTCCTGCCTGTTCGAAGAGTTGAACATGCTCCCAGTCATCGGAGAACCAGATATATCCCTTTGTTCTTATAAGCTGTTCGGGATACTTTTCAACCATTTTATTGAATGAATCTCTGTTAAAAGGCCTTTTCTCTTCAAATACAAATGATGATATACCATATTCGTCGACACATGCCTTTTCATCGTCATGTTCACAATTATTAAGAGCCTTTTGAACCGCACTGAACGCCTCAACATCCTCAAAGCAGAAATCCTCACGATTAAGGATCACATCAAGATCTACATTTCCGTGAGTACACTCGATCATCTCGGCTTCCTGCTGAATGTCCCTAAGTCCCTTCTTTACCTCTTCAAGCTGATCCTTATTCAAAAGATCTGTCTTGTTAAGGATCATAAGGTTACAGAATTCAATCTGATCTATTATAAGATTTATAATATCCCCGTCTTCATTTTCTTCCTCTTCGGATCTAAGATCATGAAGGAATTCACGATAAATCCTGTCCACATCCACAACCGAACATACGGTTTTTAAATATACTCTTGTATCGGGCGTCATTTCTTCGTAGTTTACAAATGCCCCGGCGATGGATGACGGTTCACTTATTCCCGAAGCTTCTACAAAGATGGCTTCAATGCTCTTATCGTTTGAAAGCCTTTCGATCTCTGCCATGAATTCTTCACGAAGTGTACAGCATATGCAACCGTTCTGCATCTGAACCATTTCAACCTGAACAAGCTTGTTCCCCGTTTTGTTAAGAAGCGAAGCATCAATGTTTACGCTTCCCATATCATTTACGATAAGTGCGATCTTCCTTTTTTCCTGCTTAAGGATATTCTGCATCAGAGTTGTTTTTCCCGATCCAAGATATCCCGTAATAATTACGATAGGTACTTCTCTGGTCGACATATATAATCTCTCCTTCCATCACAGCATCCGATCAGAATCAATAAACTACATCCTGTCGGATCTGAAAAAACAAACAATAGTATCTCATGTGGCTTACGCAACACAATTGCATATTATATATGTATCATTTTTATTTTGTCAACCAAAATGCAACTTTGTCGCATTTTTGAATATGACGATAAAAAAACAGTTCCTTATGCGTTTCATAAAGGAACTGCCTTTATATATCTCTCAATCTGTTCTTATTCGGAGTGATCTTCGCATTCATGTTCGTGATTTGGGTTATGTGCATGTTCATGCTTTCGGCCGGGTTCATCTTGTACCTCTGCTTCTTTGCATTCTTCGCATCTGCCTATTATGACAGTTTTTCCAAAATCAATCTCAATCCCGTATTCTTTCCTGAGTTTTTCATCCGCATCCGCAAATATGTCATTTTCGAGGTGGTATATCTTCCCGCAATTCTCGCACTGAGCATGCATGTGCGAATGGCACGATCCATGACCCTCAGAATACTGATAACAAGCCGCATTGATATCGTTTTCTTTATATTTGACCAGCTTACCGTCGGCACAAAGCCGTTCTATATTGCGGTATATTGTCGACCGATCTATGTTTTCGCCGCTCTTCAACAAAGCGGTCACGATATCTCTCGCTGTAAAACGCTTATCGGCATTGGACCTTAGATATTCAATGATCAGATTTCTTGCTTTTGTTTTATAAACACCCTTCATAAACCCTCATCTCCGTTTTGAATGTCCAAACAGAATTGTAGCCCGAAAAACCTGTTCCGTCAACAATCCGAATTGAACACTCCAAATTCGAAGCACCGGGATTCAAGCTTGCGGTCGTGAAATACCCGGCAATTGAACAACCGGGGATACCCGCTTTCAGTCATTAAAAATGAGGTTTTGAGTTTGTCTGTCATTTCATAACAACAAGCTCATATTCCCGACTTCCCACGCCGATCTTTTCGGCATGCTCAAGAGTTTCTCTCCATGCTGTGTTCGGATTACTGTTTCTCCAGACATCTCCGTGATCGTGGAAGTGCTCGCTGGCCATATTATCGCCGAGCTGGCTGTTTCTGATCGGATCTGCTTTCTGACAAAGATCCACACAGGCTTTATCGAGTGCAACCGGATCAAATGATGCAAGCATCCCGATATCAGGGATTATGGGCGCATCATTTTCGCTATGACAGTCACAGTTAGGTGAAACATCGGTGATAAGACTGATGTGAAAACTCGGCCTGCCGCTTATGACAGCAGATGTATACTCTGCCATCTTCATGCCGAGTATCTGAGGCGCATTATCATTATCATTACGTATGGCATCAAACGCGCATGCGCCGATACATCTTCCGCACCCCTTACATTTGTCGGGATCGATCCATGCCTTCTTTCCCTCGTAGCTGATCGCATCGGATCCGCATTCATAGGCGCATCTGCGGCATCCACGACATTTTTCTTCGACAACATGAGGCTTTCCGTTGTTATGCTGCTGCATCTTTCCCGCACGGCTCGCGCATCCCATACCGAGATTCTTTATCGCTCCGCCAAAGCCTGCAAGCTCATGTCCTTTGAAATGATTAAGAGAGATTATGATATCGGCATCCATAACGGCACGTCCGATATATGCCTCCTTACAGAGTTCCCCGTTAGGTACGGGAACAAGAATATCATCCGTTCCTCTAAGTCCGTCGGCAATGATTATCTGACATCCGGTTGTGATCGTATTAAATCCGTTGATGTTGGCGCAATCAAGATGCTCAAGCGCATGCTTTCTGCTTCCGGGATATAAAGTATTACAATCGGTGAGGAACGGCATACCGCCCTGCTCCTTAACTATATCTGCCACGGCTTTTGCATAATTTGGTCTGAGATATGCAAGATTTCCGAGTTCGCCGAAATGCATCTTGATCGCAACAAACTTTCCGTCCATATCGATTGAGCTTATTCCGGCCATCTTTATAAGTTTCTGAAGTTTAGCAGTGAGACTCACTCTGTTCACCGTTCTGAAATCGGTAAAGAAGACTTTTGACTTATCCATATATGATCCCTCCTGTAGTTTTCGCCGCCGATTTGTATTTTACCACCGAAAGACATCAAAACTCTGTGTGAATATTGTCAAAAGACTGTTCAAATTATGATTTATAACTCGTAAACTTCCGGAAGACTATACTTCCCGGACGCTCGCATTTTCATTTCTCCGACGCCTTAACTTCCGGTAGCTTCGCAACCTTTTTTCCAAAGATCTTATCATCCAGTTTTTCTGTCAAAATATCAAATACATGCGCCATAAAAGCCGTTGCGACAAATGAGATCACAAAACTGTGCACAGGGTGTTTTTCCAAAAATCCGACCTCGTCAAGAATGATAAATGGCAGTCTTTGCAATATGTATATACTGAAAACATGCTTTCCGAGGAAGTTTAGGAAACCGTTTCCGAAGTTTACTTTCATCGTGATGATGATACCGGCAAAGAGGAAAAACACCATACTGAGCATATACCATCTCATTGTTGATTTCATGGTATAGAAAATGCAGAACGGAGTTACTGCGCATAAAAGTGCCAGCCAATAAACTATGTCGTTTTTGAACATTATCCGTTCTATTTTTTCCTTAAATATTGAATACCATATTCCTATCGGGTAACATATTATCGTATTTACCCAAAACTTTGACATACGTACATGTACGCACAAGAAGATATAACCTACGCAAAGCAGCGTCAGTATTATTGCAGGCAAATAGCGATGTTCCTTTTTTGAGAATGTAAAAAATATAAATGCAACAAATGTCAGAAGGTACATGCATAGCATAGCCCCGATATACCAATTGGAATTACCTATGCTCTGAGTCGTCAGGAAGGCCTTGATTATCTTTTCGGCACTGTATGAATGTCCTGTCGCGAGCTTTAAAGCAAGAAACATGCATACGACGATCACAAAATGGATCCACAGCTTAAGTGCCTTTAACGGAAGCTTTCTGACATAATCCTTGCCTTTGTTCTTTATTGCCTCCATAACACCGTATCCGGAGTAAAAAAGGAACATTGTAACTATGGTTTGTTTGATGTTGGCGTGATACCAGTTAGCAAATGAATCAAACTCCCCCGTCAGTTTATGGTAGCTGATGAAATGAGTAAAGAATACGAGCATCACAAAAATACCCTTAACAGGCAGTGTCGACTTTGGAGACAGATAATCTTTATTAAACTCCCCTGGGCCATATATCTTTACCCCAACAAAGCATATGATGACAAAAATAATAAAATAAACGTCCATTTTTTCCGACCTTATATAAGTAAAATGCGACATGATTTTACATCATGTCGCATCAATTAACAATATCAATTTGAATATCCGGTACAGAAGCGGACATCTTAATTGCCTGCGCAGCCGTGTTTTCCGCAATTATCGTGACCGCATTCACCGTCATGATGTTCATGATGATCACACCTTGCATTGGGGTCGAACTCAAGCTTACCTTCCGCGAGAGCCTTTACTGCCGAATCAGCAGAGCCCTGCACTCCACCGTAAAGCCTGATTCCCACATCGGCAAGCGCAGTCTGCGCCCCCATGCCGATACCACCGCATATCAGTGCATCAACCTGTGCCGCCTGAAGAAAACCGGCAAGAGCTCCGTGACCGCTGCCGTTGGTATCAACTATCTGTTCCTTCACAATTTTTCCGTCTTCAACATCATAAAGCTTAAACTGCTCTGTGTGACCGAAATGCTGAAAGATCTCTCCGTTTTCATAAGTTACCGCGATTCTCATAGAATTACTTCCTTTCTCACCTAAGTCTTGTTTGATCTCAACGGGTTCAAATTCACAGTGACCTCCGACAACAAGTAATCTCTTACCGTGTACAAGTGAATCCGCCACCTTTTTTCTGGCGCTGTCATAAATGGCTGTGACCGTCGTTCTTGATATTTTCATCCGTACAGCACATTCTTCCTGCGTCAGACCTTCGTCGTCAATAAGCCGCAGAGCCTCAAACTCGTCCAAAGTCATGCGTACAGTCTCTCCTGCTTCTATATCATCCGGGGAGAAGCTGCGAAATGTGGGTAGTTTTTCAATTCTTCTGCATCTGAACGGTCTGGGCATGATCGCTCCTTTCTTGTTTTGAAAAAGTCTTTTTGTTTTCCTGCTTTTATTGACATATGTCAGTAACTATACTATCACCATAATTGACATATGTCAATAATAATCAAATATATATTCCACATACTTTCCACATTACTCACATACCCATTCCAAATACGGCTGTTATTATGAACCCATCAAAAGAAAGGCGGTATAAACTATGAAAAAATCATCTCTCTTTGCGATTATCGGAGCAGCAACAGCTATTACACTTGCGGTTCCCACAACAATGTGTGTCATGGGCAAAACAGACGGAGCCCTTGACCGTGAATACTCATTTTCACAAAACAACAATGAAAATAATTTTACAGAGCGCGGCTTCGGCGGCGGTAAAGGCGGAATGCAGGGCATGTTCGGCGGCGGAAATTACGAGATGGCCGAAAACCCCTCCGAGATCGTAACAAGCGACGTTATCTGCTCAGCAAAAGATCTCACAGCTGATTATTCAAACGCAACCACATATGTGATCAACGATTCCAACGACCAGATCAAGATCAGCGAGTCCGGAACCTATATTGTGACAGGAACGTGTTCAGACGGCAACATAACCGTTAAGAAAGGCACAACCGGCGTTGTACTTATCCTCAAAGATCTCGATGTTACGAGCACAACAGGCGCTACCCTCTCCGTTAACAAAGGATCAGAGGCAAAGATCGTTATCGAAGGCACAGTAAATCTTACCGATGCCGAGAATCCCGAAGATGAAGAATCGACCGATACAGAAGTTGCGGACGCATTCGACGGAGCAGCCATTAAGGTTAAAGACGGTGCCAACGCCTATATCACAGGTACAGGCTCACTCGTCATCAATGCTCCCTGCAAAAACGGTATCAAATCCGGTGATGAAGCAGGCACATGTCTTGTTATCGACGGTCCCGATATCACAATAGATGCCGCGAACGATGCGTTTAATGCAGGCTATGATCTCACGGTTCTGAGCGGAAAGATCACGATATCCGCATCAGATGACGCAATTCATGCAGACAGGATCCTCACGATCGGTTCCGAAAACACTTCCGGTCCCGACATCAACATTACAAGCTGCAAAGAAGGCCTCGAAGGTACTATAGTCAACATATTCTCAGGCAATGTTGAACTCACGGCTTCCGATGACGGCATAAATGCAGCAAACAGCGATGCAACATATGCGTCAGAGCTCACATACTCGATCAATATCACAGGTGGCACTGTAACGGTAGTTTCCGCAGGTGACGGGCTCGATTCAAATGCCGATGTCAACCTCATTGGCGGCAAGGTAACGATAAGCGGTTCAAACAGCAATATTGAAGCCGGCATAGATTTCGACGGATCATATTACCTCTCAGATGACGTTGAATTAAATAACTCCCGCGGAGTATCCGGTCCCGACATGATGCCCGGTCAGATGGGTGGTCAGATGGACGGCCAGATGGGCGGTCAGATGGGTAGTCAGATGGACGGTCAGATGAGCGGTCAGATGGACGGCCGGATGGGCAGTCAGATGAACGGTCAACTTCCTCAAAAGCCCGGTAATATGAACAAAACCAAATCTAATCAGGTTACAGATCAATCAGTTGAGAATTCGGAAGATATCCCTCAGATGCAGGGCAAAACTAACGACGAAATGAACGGTCAGTTCCCTCAGACGCCCGGCCAGATGAACGGCGAGACAGACGGTCAGTTTCCTCAGATGCCCAACGAAATGAACGGCGAGATGAGCAGCCGGTTCCCTCAGATGCCCGGCGAAATGAGCGGTCCTTTTCTTCAGATGCCCGGCTCCAAGTTCGGAGGTATGGCTCTTCCCGGACGTCCTGATGAGCAAGATGCATCCTTTGACAAAGCATAAATTCAGGATTGGATTTATCAGTTCAGATCACATAGATGGATGACAAATGAAATATAAGCAACCGATTATTCCCAAATAAATCATTCTCGCGAGTACCCCCACCCACTTTTACCCATGATATGTACCCTCTTTACCGGACTAACAGTAAGGAGGGTACATATCAAAGTGAGCGGGGGATTTCTCGGCAGAATATATATTCATTAAAAAAATTTGGGGGAAGTAACGGTCAATGGTGTATAATCGACTTATGAGACACGGAGGTGAATTATATGCCAAAAATTCTTATAGTAGACGACGAAGCTGATATCGTTAACCTTATCAAAAGATATGCCATACGCGAGGGATATGAAGTAGATACAGCCACCGACGGAAGCGAAGCCATAGACATCTGTGAGCAAAACGATTATGACGTGATAATCATGGACGTTATGATGCAGGATGTCGACGGTTTTACCGCCTGCAAAAAAATACGTGCCGTAAAAGACATACCTGTGATCATGCTTTCTGCCAAAGGTACGGAATATGATAAACTATTCGGATTCGAGGTCGGCGTTGACGATTATGTGACCAAACCCTTCTCTCCCCAGGAGCTAATGGCCAGGATAAACGTTGTGATCAAGAGACACGGATGTCGTACCGCCGGCTCAGCAGAGATTTCATCTGGAACTCAAGCAGGAAAAACTTCACCATCAGATTCTTTTACATCGGAAACCGACGTTTCGGAACGAGACCGTTATCTTGAAGTCGGTGGAATCAAAGTTGACATTCTCGGTCACAATGTCTATGTTGAAGGTCAAAAAACTGATCTGACCTCAAAAGAATATTCACTTCTTGTTTACCTGATGAAAAACAAAGGCATTGTCCTCTCCCGGGATCAGATACTGAATGAAGTTTGGGGATATGATTACTTCGGCGAGGACAGAACTGTTGACTGGCAGATAAAATTACTCAGAAATAAGCTCGGTAACTTCAGAGACCGACTGATCACCATCAGAGGAGCGGGATATAAAATTGAAGACTAAAACAAAATCCTTTAAAACCAAATTATGGATCTACTTTGCGTTGTTTACGGCTTTTATATTTGTTATTTTATGGCTATTGCAAACCGTCTTTTTGCAAAGCCTTTATAACGGTATGCTGATCTCCGATACAAAAAAAGCTGCCGAAGAGATAATCGCAAGCAGTACAAAGCCTGATATCGAAAGAAAGATAGATTCGATAGCCCACCAAAAGTCCCTTCTTGTCATGATCGCCGAAGCGGACGGAACAATAATATACAGTTCCGACGAATTTAAAGGAATTCACAACCGGAACAAACCAGACGGCAGTATTCCCGAACCAAAATCCGAAGCGCCCGCAAAGATGCCTGTTCCGGAGTCAGACGGCATTTCCGCAAAAGAACCCATCCATGGAACGGATAACCCTGCTCGCGGGAATGACTACAGATCTCTTCCCGGTGATTATAATGATATGCTTGATCTTCTTTCGGACAGTGATGATTCCACTGCCGAAAAGACTACCGACGACTACTATATATTCGGGGCCTATATCGATTACAACGGTTATGATGATTCGGTAGTCCTCTATATCAGCACGCCTATCGATGCTACAGGTGCATCGGTAACAATACTTCAAAGAATTCTGTTTATCGTTACGATTATATCACTGATCGCCGGCTTTGTTCTTTCCTGGTTTATAGCCAAAAAGTTTTCCAAACCGGTTGCCAGACTCTCCGATAAAGCAGAGAAACTCGGTGAAAAGGATTACTCCGCCGGATACGAAAAAAGCTTCTGTTCCGAACTTGATTCTTTAAGCGACACACTCGACAGAACAAATGAAAAGCTGATCGTTTCAAAAGACTTTCAAATGCAGCTCCTCTCAAACGTTTCACACGATCTGCGCACTCCTCTTACAATGATAAAGGGCTACGCAGAAATGATCCGCGATATCTCATGGGAAGACAGCGAGGCCATGAAAGAAGACGTACAGGTCATAATCAAAGAAGCCGACCGTCTTAACGCTTTGGTAAATGAGATTCTGGAATATTCGGAGCTTCAGACAAACGACCGACATCAGGCCTTTGAAAGCTTTGATCTGAGTATGCTTGTCAAAGGAGCGGCCGACAGATTCGAAAAATTGTCACTGCCCGAAAATATTACGATTGAAAAAGATATCGAACCCGAGGTATTTATTCTCGGTGACTCAGAACTGATTGAGAGAGCCTTGTATAATCTGATGGATAATGCCGTAAGACATACAGGGAACGGTAAAAAGATCAGAGTGGGATTAAAAGGACTTCAGGAAAAGATCATGATCGAAGTTCAAGATTTTGGCGAAGGTATTCCTGCATCCGAGATTGATCACATCTGGGATAGATACTACACCTCGCGGCAACGCAAAGGAAAGGGCGTTTCCGGTCTCGGTCTTGCCATCGTACAGCAAATTGTGGGAATACATAACGGAAAATGCTATGCCCAATCCAAAGAAAGCGAAGGCTGTACATTCTGCCTGGAATTTAATCGTTAGATCCATACATAAAAACCCACCGCTGTATATCTTAGGATATTAGCGGTGGATTTGCTGTTAACCATATTTACGATCAATTTGCTTACTGAACGTTTTCTGCAGCTGCAGTATCGTCTGTTATAACCTTATCGGCAGGTTTCTTGCCGGGTTTCCTTGACTTTTTGGAAGTCACCGTTCCGTCTTCAGCTACCTTTGCGGGCTTTTCTTTCTTAACCTTTTCGATAACCGTTCCGTCTTCGGCTACCTTTGCGGGCTTTTCTTTCTTAACCTTTTCGATAACCGTTCCGTCTTCGGCTACCTTTGCGGGCTTTTCTTTCTTAACTTTTTCAGTTGCTGTTGTTCCGTCTTCGGCTACTGCTGTCGCATCTTCGGTTGCATCAGTGTTTTTCTTATGTCTGTGCTTCCTTAACTTCTTCTTGTTAGCCTTGGTGCTTGTTTCTTCGGTATTTTCAGTTTCCTGCGCCAATACCGTTTCTTCTGCCGCTTCTACCGTTACAGCCTCTTCTGCTTCCTGAGCAAAAACCGGAACGGACGATCCGGCAATAACTACCGCTGCCAATGCATAAGCAGCTCTTG
>JAILPE010000057.1 GCA_024699645.1 Lachnospiraceae bacterium | reverse complement strand
GCCCACAACTATGAAGACCACAGTACCGATACAGAAATCCATGAGGTTCTTCATCAGGATATTACCCGTGTTCTTGGCCCGGGTAAATCCGGCCTCGACCATCGCAAAACCGGCCTGCATCCAGAAGACGAGGGCGGCACCTATAAGGAACCAAACAGAAAAGATCTCATTCATAACAGTGACCTCTCTTTCTTTTTTTATATTTGAAAACTCGCGAAACGCGGTTTTTCTGAAAGTAATGTGCATCCCCATGTTCAAGTCTCGAAAGCGGAACCCTTTGCGACGGTCCCTGCTCACTGAAAAAAAGAGGCGTGAGAGTCGTCCGGTGTACCGGATGATTTCACGCCTTTGCGAAACAATGATTATATCAGCGACCTTGCGTTTCCGTACGGGCATCTTTGTGCGTCCGTAAAGAAACAGGGATGTTTTGAACCAAAAAGAAGCGCCTGTGAAAACTTCACAGGCGCCTTTGCCTTTCATGCGGTCAAATATACACCCATGATTTCGGGTTGTCAACAACTTTTTTAAAAAAATCACTTTAAATTTTTGAAAAAACGCAAACTTTTTAAAAAAGGAAAGAGTATCTTTAACGCTGCTTTCTGAGAATCTGCGCTTGTTTGTGAATTACAACAGGCAAATACCATTATTTTGATGGTAAAAATTTACCATTATAATAAAGGCTATTATTTGCCTTGCGGTTATGGATGTGTTATCCTACAGTCAGCAAGAGAAGGGTTTGTGCGATAATGATGGTTACGGGATATCCCGTTTTATGATCCGTTTTTGACCATCGAAAATAACGGAGGGTCGGATGGCGGATGATAAATTCCATATCAGAATAGAAATGAATTAGCATATATATTTGATCAGGTTACTATGGGAGGTTTTTTTCCATGAAAAAGAAACAGGGCATTCTGTCATATATACTTATAATCCTCGGTGCTGTTATGGCGAGTTTTTCGGTTGCGCTAATATTGCTGCCCAACGATGCAATCGACTACGGAACGGCCGGTGTTGCGATCATCATAAGCAAACTGACCGGTTTTAATTTGCCGTTATGTGTATTCTTCGTTTTTCTTCCGTTTTTGATCGCGGGATATATTTTCCTCGGCAGGAGATTCACTGTTAAAGCAACTATCGGCTCTGTTGTTTATTCCGTGGGGTTACTGGTTTTTGAGAACATTCCCTTTGAAATCAATACAGAGCACTTCCTCGCAGTCGCTTTCGGCGGAGCGATCCTCGGCGCCGGCCTTTCCCTGATCCTCAGGAACGGCGGCTGTATTGACGGGTCCGAAATACTTGCCAACATAATCGTTAAAAAGCTTTCCGACAAAACGGGGCGCAACTACAGTATGACGCCGGTGCTTCTGGCTTTCAACGCACTCGTTTATATAACGGTCTTCTTTGTGATAGATGTGACCGCAGCGCTTATGAGCCTGTTGGTATACTTCGTTGCAACCCTTGTGATCGACCATTATACCGACCACTTTGAGTCCATTAAGCAGGTTACGATCATCACTCAGGATCAGGAAGGCATTATCACAGACATAAAAGCCAGACTCAACAAAACCTGCACCATCATGGACTCACGAGGTGCGATCGCAGGCAACAATCACACACTCATCTGTTTTATCAGTTATTTTGAGCTCCCGATAATGAAGGACATAATTTCGGAGCATTCGGGGAGCTTCAGCACCGTATCGACTATCGAGGAAATCCTGCGCTGAAGGCGGCATCGAAAATTATCTAAAGAAAGGAATCGTTTCTATGAAAAAACTTGGCCGTACAATACTATTTCTGTTTGCTGCAGTTGCCATGATCTGCTTTTTTGCGACAGAAACTGCTCCTGCAGCCGCAAAGTCTGATTCTCAGCCGTCCGTAAAGATCAACAAAAAGAACATTGATGTGGATATAAAGGCGCCTTTCACCGTAAAGGTCAAGACAAAAGATCTGAGCGAAAACTGCTGGCTGGGTTATACCATCGACAAACAGAACTCAAGCGGTGATTACGAGTATTACAGTAATTACACTTGTGAAGAGAAAAAGAACGGCAAGTACATATTTACGATCTATGACAGCGGTACTTATAGACTCAACTTCTCCGCCGTCGAGGATTACGGTGATTGGTACTGGGACACGTACGAGGACAGTTGTATCATAAACGTCAGAAATATAGGTCCCGAAAAGCGTGAGTTTGCTCTCCTTGTCGATTCATCTCAAAAGATCAACATCGACAGGGGTGAATTCGTGAGTGCGGAAATTGTTGCTACCAAAACCGAGGACGATCCCTTTGAATACAGCCCCGAAGATGAATGGGACCGGGACGACTGGTTTTTTGGCGATTGGGGATTTGATGACGGCTCATGGTCCAATGATTTTTATACCGATGACACCTATTCGTCATCCCATCAGGGTGAAGTATCCGTAAATGGCGATACGATAAAAGCCGTAAAGGAAGGGCGTGCGACCGTAAAAGTCGTCTGGAAGAACGAGGCCGGTGAAGAGATCACGGAAAACCTGACCGTAGATGTCACAGACCCCGTGTATGCTCCCTACGAGGGCTACTACCTTGCAAACTCTTCTTACATCTACCCTTCGCTCTCTCATAAATCAGAATTCAGTGAGATCAAGCTGTCAACTGACAACGAAAAGGTCTGTACCGTAAGCTACGGTGCTTTTAACCCCGTGGGTTTCGGAACCTGTAAGTTGACGATTGTTATCGACGGGAAAGAGTTTACGGACACAATTAATGTCTATGACCCCAAGCTTTCTGATGAGATGATGCTCATAAAGAAGAAAAAGACCACCGTTCTGACGGTTTCGGGCCTTCCCGAAGGGATACCTGTCTCATACACAAGCGGAGACAGTAAGATAGTCAGCGTCGACAGCACAGGAAATATTAAAGCCAAGAAACTTGGAAACACTTACATAAGCGTTCACTGCGAAGGTCTGTGCGACCTGACCTGTTCGGTGACTGTCGGAAACGGCAAGAAGGGAATGAAGGCCGCGCTGCAGGCAAAGAAGTATGTCGGAAGCGAATACAGCCAGGAAAAGCGCATGCAGGACGGTTACTTTGACTGCAGTTCTCTTGCGTGGCGTTCATACAAGGACTCCGGTACGGCTATAGGCGGTTCCGATACCTACGCTCCAACGGCTGCAGATCTCGGAAAGTATTACGACGAAGCAGGAAAGACCATTGCAACGGAATTTGTCAGCCCCGACGAACTTAAACCCGGCGATCTGATCTTTTATTCAACAACAAATAACGGTCGTTTTCTTAACATCGACCATGTCGCTGTTTACTACGGTGCAAATTATGGCAACGTGAGCAGCTGGTACGGCGATTACGGCTTGGAAAACTCAGGCGCAATCGTTCACTCCCGCACCGGCGGTGTTCAGTTAGACAATTACAGCGGGTATGTTCCGGGCGGTATTGTTCTTATCTGCAGGCCGTGATCTTAGGGATTATAAGCGGGATTTCCTATGTTTTCGAGGAAGAGTACGGGGAACTTAACTTTCTGCGATCGCTTTATTCAGTGTGTTTATGACACGCTTTTTGTCAGTGCACCATTCGGGAGCGATGAGGAGTCTGCGGGGACCGTCGCCGGTCAGTCTGTGTATCACGGTTTCCGGCGAAAGGATGTGAAGAGCTTTCACGATAAGGTCTGTATACTCGGACAATGTCATAACGGGGACGAGACCCTTGGCATATTCTTCAGCCATGCGTGTTCCGCGCAGGATCTGAAGGAGCTGCAGTTTGACACCGTCGGGAGGGGGTGTGAGAGCTGCAAGGTACCTGACAGAATCAAGCATATCCTCTTCGCTTTCTCCGGGAAGTCCGAAGATCAGGTGTACGATCACGGTGAGCCCCGCCGATCTAAGTCTATGATACGCATCGTCAAAGGTACTGAGGGGATAGCAGCGGTTGATCTTTTCGGCCGTTTTGTCGTGAACGGTCTGCAGGCCGAGCTCCACCCAGACAGGCTTGACGGTGTTAAGTTCTTTTAACATTTCGATCACATCGTCTCCAAGGCAGTCGGGCCTTGTTCCGAGGGACAGGATAACGATATCCTCTCTTTGTATGGTCTCCAGGTAAAGCTCCCGAAGTCGGTCAAGATCTCCGTAGGTATTTGTGAAGGATTGAAAATATGCGATGAAATGATTTCCGTGAGTTTTTGATTTTACAAGTTTTTTTGCCTGTTCGATTTGGTCATTCACAGGGGCGAGCTTTGAAGCAAATTCCCCGCTCCCGCCTTCCGAACAGAACGAGCATCCCCCAAATCCCACGGTTCCGTCGCGATTCGGGCATGTACAGCCGCTTTCAAGAGCAATACGGTATATCTTTTCACCGTATTGCTCTTTTAAAACTTCGGAAATTGTACGTATCTGCATAGAAGACTCCTGAAAAACAGTTTTAGGAATGGGAAATGCACCGCTTTTTAGAGAAGGCAAACCCGTATTTATCTCCTCGGGGATTCGCGGGGGATTCAGCCCTGCAATCCGTTAGATTGCCTGATCATGTCTTCGACAACGATATCGTAGATTTCACCAATGGTATTGCAATACTCGAGAACGCGCCAAGGTTCGTTCGTGTGGAAATGGATCTTTACAAGATCTTCATCTCCGGCAGCGATCAGACTGTTTCCTTCAATATTGTTGAGAATGTAGTCGGTGATCTCATCTTCGTCAAGATCCTTGTCGCGTCTGTCGATCAGCAGCTGTGTGTCGTAGCGATATGCGAACTGATCATCTTCGGCATCGATTGAATGAATAGCCATTTTAATCTCCTTAAGTTTTAATATTTCAACCTCTTGATCATTAAAACAGTTACTTTTCGGAAGGGGTTACCCCGATGAAAAGCAACTATAGTTTACTTCAAGAAGGGATTATTATCAACCTCGGGCTGCATACGGCCGGGAGTTTATCTCCGAGATGATTTTTTTGCTTAAATGTTGCCAAATACGAAAATACATAGTATTATGATTCGGGCAGAAATGTTGAAAAACAAAAATGACAGAGGATCGCGTTCTTCGCGGTTATAACAAATACAGAACAGGAAAAGACATGGAAAGAGAGATCAATCTCCCCTTTACGGAAGAGGATTTAAACACCATAAAGACAGGTGACATACTGTACCTTAACGGTACGGTCTATTCGGCGCGCGATGCTGCACATAAGCGTCTCTGCGAGCAGATCGAAGGCGGAGGAGAGATTCCACTTGATCTTAAGGATGCTGTTCTTTACTACCTCGGACCCACACCGGCACGACCCGGACAGGTTATCGGTTCCGCAGGTCCTACAACGGCGGGTCGCATGGACAAGTACACCCCCACGCTCCTTGATCTCGGGATGAAGGGAATGATCGGAAAAGGCGCGAGAAGTGAAGAAGTCCGTCAGTCCATGATAAAGAACAAAGCAATCTACATGGGTGCAACCGGCGGTGCCGGAGCGCTCCTTTCGAAATGTATAGTTGAATCCGAGACCATCGCGTATGACGATCTCGGAACAGAAGCAATAAGACGTATGGTGGTTAAGGATTTCCCGGTGACGGTGCTTATCGATGCGGAAGGCACGACATTTGAGGAATTCCTGGCCCGTAATAAAAACTGACCTGCAGGACGTTTTCTTGTCGGAAGAAGACCTGCAGGGCCAAGTTCGGAGACAAGGAAATGTACAGAAACAAAAACAGCCCCGTCTGTAAAGAGACACTTTAAAGGTATGTTCGTGAGCGGAAAACGAAACCGGTCGCACATAAGCGTTATACTAAATGCAGAACGGAGTGATAATAATGGAATTAACGATAAATGAAAAAGTAGCCGCAGCGGCAGAGAAGGCGCAGAGCGCACTTTCACAGCAGATGGCGGCAATAGAAGACACATGTATGTTCAATTCGCGCAAGGTCTTGAAGGCGTTCATCGATAACGGCGTTGCTTACGCGGATTTTGCGGAAATTAACGGTTACGGCATCTTCGATGAAGCGAGAGACAAGATTGAAGCCGTATTTGCACAGGCACTCGGAAGCGAAGATGCACTTGTGCGTCCCCATATCATGTCGGGAACTAATGCAATCTGGCTTACCCTTTCGGGACTTTTACATCCCGGCGATACGCTTATCGCCATATCGGGAGCTCCCTACGATCCCCTCGAGGAAATCGTCGGAAAAAGAGGAGATTCCCCGCTTTCCCTTATCAAAAACGGAGTTAAATACGAAGAAATAGACCTTGTCGGCGATGATTTCGACCTTGCAGCCATAGAAGCAAGGCTTAAAAAAGGCGGCGTGAACATGGTTGAAATCCAGCGTTCATGCGGATATTCACACAGACGCGGTCTTTCGATCGAAAAGATTAAAGAAGCGTGTGAGCTTGTGAAAAGAGTATCTCCGGATACGATCATCATGTGCGACAACTGTTACGGGGAACTTGCCTGCAAGCAGGAGCCCACGGAAGTAGGCGTCGATGTTATGGCAGGTTCGCTCATGCACAACCTCGGAGGCGGAATCGCGACATCCGGAGGCTATGTGGCAGGACGTGCTGACCTTATCGCCCAAGTGGCAGACAGACTTACGGCGCCCGGAATCGGAAAATATCTGGGTGCAAACTATAACCAGAACCTTAAATTCCTGAAAGGTCTTTACATGGCACCCCGAACAGTGGCAAATGCCTTAAAGACTGCTGTTTTCGCGTCATATCTGGCACAGGAACTCGGATTTGAAAGCGTTAAGCCCGGGCCCTTCGAGCAGCACAGCGACATTATCCAGACGTTTACGCTGCTGACCGCAGATGAGCTTATCGGTTTTTGCCAGGCACTTCAGTCGGTTTCACCCGTAGATTCCATGTTTGAATCGGTTCCCTGCGAAATGCCCGGATACCCTCATGACGAAATTATGTCGGCAGGAACATTTGCACAGGGCTCGACGATTGAGCTTACATGTGATGCACCCGTTGTTGAGCCGTTCCGCGTATATATTCAGGGCGGTCTTACTTACGAATACGGCAGAATCGGAATGATGGCTGCTTTTTCAAAGGTACTGGATTCGAGAAAATGAATTTACGAATGATAAAAAGACATCACGGACCGGGTACCGGAAGGGCAAGGCGTCCGAATTCCCCGCCCCTTAGAGTATAGCGTTCGAAATTTCACCGGGAGACCGCCGAGAGCGATTCCGGGTGACACTTAATAAACTATAATCTAAGGATGAATAAAATGAAAAACTTAATATTGAAGATAAAAAACGATTTCACGTTGTACGAAAAACTGTGGATGCTCGCTATGATCGTTCTTGCGGTCGGAGCGGGACTTATATGGCCCGAAGAGGATTCAAACGGATGGAGCGGAACACTGCTCAATATCATGTGCATTTTCATAACTATCGTGGGACTTTTTTGCGAACTGCTTTTTTCCAAGCAAAAAAAGGCCGCATTTTTAATCTACAATGCGGTTGAGGTTGTCACGATTGCATATTACCTTATGACGAAAACCCAGTATTTCTCTATGTTTGCGGCACTTGCATACTGGATCCCCGCTCATACTCTCGGTTATTTCTCTTGGAAAAAACATAAGGATAAGAGAGACAAGAAGATCACAGTTATCAGAAGACTTAAGAAGTGGCAGACGGTAGTCATCATGATATCAACTGTTGTGATTACTGTTGTCGGTGGATATTTCCTTGCCTTGTACGGACCCGAAACAGATTATTATGCGGGAAACGATACAATTCAGAATGTGATCGCATACCTCGATTCTGCATTGTTTGTTATGGCGATCGTAGACGGAATTCTCATGTTCTGCCGCTCAAGAGATTCCTTTTGGACATGGCATCTCTTTACTGTTGTTGATACTATTGTTCGAATCATGTCGGGACAGTGGGTTCTCCTTGTTTACGACATCGGATACTTTACAAACACGACATACGGAAATATCAAGTGGACTCAGTACATAAAGAAAAAC
>JAILPE010000084.1 GCA_024699645.1 Lachnospiraceae bacterium | reverse complement strand
TGATACTTTAAGAGTTACACCGATTCCCCCCAGAAGAAGCTTGTACCTGTCATCCTTGATAAAACACTTATAAAATTGTTCCGAGATCGTAGCAAAAAACTCCATAGTCCCTCCGAATCTCCCTAAAATATGATCGCAGTGTCGCCTAAAAGTGACGACACTGCGATTTTATTACATTTGTAAGGATTTTTCAAGTAAAGAGCGTCCGGGGAGGCATTATTCCTGATAGCCGCTGAATAAACGTTAATATTTTCCGTCTTCCTCTGCTCTTTGGTTTCAACATATTCTCGGCAAAAGTTCTCCGCCCGGCTCCGGTATCATCGACTTTGCACCGATCTCTGTGGTAACGACGACCTTCTTCGGCATGTCGGAAGAAACCGTTCCGATCACGGCAGCCTTCTTTGTGTGATCTATCTTTCTCAAAGCCTCAAGTATCTTGTCTTTTTCGGATTCGGGTGCCACGATCACCATGGTTCCTTCGTTTGCAAGGTACAGAGGATCAAGTCCGAGCATACCGCACACGCCTTCCACCGCACCTTCGACGGGTATATTCTTTGCATCAAGTGTTATTCCCACATTGCTTTCTTCGGCTATTTCGTAAAGTACCGTTCCGACACCTCCTCTTGTAGCATCGCGTATGACATGTACGTCATGTGTGGCAGAAAGAACCGCCTCTACAGCATCCCACAAAGGTGCACAGTCACTTGTTACATCGGCTTCTATTCCAAGGTTCTCTCTTTCGAGGAGTATCGTGCATCCGTGACGTCCTATATCGCCCGTAACAATGACACAATCTCCCGGACGTGCAAGTGCTCCCGAAGTATTAACTCCCGGAGTGAGTCTACCGACTCCTGTTGTTGTAATGAATATCTTATCGACCTGCCCTTTTCCGGCAACCTTTGTATCTCCGGCAACTATTCTGACTCCGACTTTCTTTGCGGTTTCTTCCATCGAGGTAACTATCTCTTCAAGCTTTGCGATCGGAAAACCCTCTTCGATAACAAACGCACATGTGAGATATTCGGGCTTCGCGCCCATACACGCAAGGTCGTTTACGGTACCGCATATGGAAAGTTTTCCTATGTTTCCTCCCTTAAATTCAAAAGGCGAAACTATAAACCCGTCGGTAGACATGGCTATCTTTCCGTCTCCGAGTGAAAGCACGGCTGCATCGTCGGCCGTAAATTCTGGATTGCTGAAATGCTTTGCAAACACTTCATGAATGAGCTGTGATGTCTGTTTTCCTCCGGCTCCCTGAGCCAGAGTCACTACTTCATTTTTCATACTTCCTCCTTATAATCGTGAACTACCCGGTAATTTAATAACCGAGGATTCCTCCTTATAATCCTAAAATGCTCCGCCATACTGATAGTACGCCGAACATGCGCCTTCGTCGGATACCATGCATGCTCCGACGGGATGTTCGGGTGTGCAGCCTGTTCCGAAAACTTTACAATCCGACGGTTTGCACTTCCCCTGAAGCACCTCTCCGCATCTGCAGGCGGGATTGGGTTTTCCCTTAAGATCCGGAAGTTCAAACTTCTTTCTCGCATCATAAGCGGCAAATCTGTCACGAAGCTTCAATCCCGACATCGGAATGATACCGAGTCCTCTCCACTCCGTATCGACAGCCTCCATTACCTCGTCGATCGCCGCCATAGCCTTAACATTACCGTCCTCACGCACAACACGCTTATAACAGTTTTCAAAGAAAGGCTTTCCCGACTGTAATCCTACGATTATAACCGCAATTGCATCCATAAGCTCTTCGGCCGTAAACCCCGCGATAACCCCCGATACGCCTTCTTTTTCGAGCATTTCACGGCATATTGCCTCTCCCGTGATCGCATTTACATGGCCGGGATAAAGGAAAGCATCGGCGCTGTCCTTAAGTGCCATATAGGCGTTGGGCATGGTCTTGTTTGCCGTAAGTATCGAATAGTTTTTGACACCGAGTTTTTCCGCATGCTTGATCGACAGGCATGTGATCGGCGTAGTCGTTTCGAAGCCTACCGCAAGGAATACTACCTCTTTATCCGGATTTTGCTGTGCAAGCAGAAGCGCGTCCATGGGCGAATACACCATTCTTATGTCTGCATCATCCCGACGTGCATCTGCGAGACTCATCTTTGTCCCGGGTACTCTGATAAGGTCTCCGAATGTACAGAGGATCGCTTTTTTCTCAAGCGCCAGCATAAGCGCCTCATCGATATAACCCACGGGCGTTACGCATACGGGGCATCCCGGTCCCGATATAAGCTCTATGTTTTTGGGGAGTATCGACCTTATTCCGAGTTTGAAAATATCATGGGTGTGTGTACCGCACACCTCCATGATCCTGATATGAGGACCGTCATATCCTGTAATTATCTTTTTTGCTTCTTCGATCGTGTAATGCTTCATTTTTTTGCCTCTTCCGCTTTGATCTTGGCGATAGCCATTCCGGCATGTACCATGACATAATCACCGGGCATAAGATCCTCAACAAGCTCAACCGAGATCTCCCTTTTTGCTCCCGAAGCGTCAACAAGCGCTACACCGTCCTTTAGTCCTACTACCTTTGCTGCAAGTCCTACACACATAATATGCCTCCTTTTTTGTTTGTTTGATGAGAACTATCCTCTTCCCTTTTCTTCCTTACTTTTCTTTGCCGGATCTTTCCGCCGCGCAGATATGTCTCATCGCTGCCACTGCCTGTCCCAGACATATTCCTCCGTCATTAGGAGGTATCAGTCTGTGACGATAAATATTTACTGATCTATTATTCAGCCTCTCCTGCGTAAGTCTGAGGAGAAGCTTATTCTGATAAACACCGCCCGTAAGCGCTACTCCCGCAACGGGAAATTCGGACGTTTTTTTTTCATCGCCCTGCCCGGCGATGATAATATCGCACATATGCGCTATCTGCCGTGAAAGTATTTCATGGAAAGCATATGCGAGTTTTCCCCGCTCTTCCCCTTTCAAAGCCTCTTCGCATAAGAAAGTAAATAATAAGTCGGTACGCATTATGTACCTGCCGCCGTCTTCGTAAATGCTCAGGAAATCATTTATCGGATCAGGATACTCCTTTGAGGGATCTTTCCCTTCATCTATACATTTTTTCTCATATTCTTCGGCAAGAAATTCAAGTGATGTGGCCGCCTCTCCTTCAAATGTAGAAGTCTGCTTCACGTCAAGAACAGCGCTCACCGCGTCAAACAGCCTTCCCGCACTTGTAGAAGTTACCGTATTTATACCGGTTCTGAGCATTCCCGGGATAACCCTGAAAGCATTATGCTTATCGAGTCCGAGTTTTACGGCTTTATCCATGCCCTCGGCCTCGCCGTATATTTCACAAAGCATGGCAACCGCGATCCTCCATCCTTCTTTGGATGATGAATCTCCCCCCGGTTGTTTAAAAGGCTTAATGCTTGCTCTGCGTTCAAAACCGTCATAATCGGACATGAGGAATTCTCCGCCCCATATAGTGCCGTCCGTCCCATAGCCGGTCCCGTCAAAAGAAACTCCGAGCACCTTTATATACGTCGGCAGATCGTTTTCTGCCATGCACGAAAGTACATGGGCGTAGTGATGCTGTACCGGGAACAACTCTCCTTCAAATTCCCGGGCGACACTTGTTGTGTTATACCCGGGGTGCATATCGCACGCGACGACCGTATGCTCCGCTTCAAGGAGCGTCTCCATCCTGACAACCGATTCCCGAAGAGCCTTGACTGTTCTTACATCCTCCATGTCACCGACATACGGTGAAGGATAAAAAAGTGTATCTTTTGCAATGCAGAAAGTGTTTTTAAGTTCTCCGCCGATGGCAAGCACAGTCCCCTTAAACGGCTCACTCATCATGACAGGTAGCGGCGCATAGCCTCTCGAACGTCTTATCATGTACGGCTCGTCTTCGTAAAAATCCATCACTGAATCATCGCAGCGCAACCGTATTTTTCTGTTGTGCGATAATATAAGATCGACATAGGCGCCGATCTCAGCGACGGCATCCTCGTCGTCTCTGCATATCGGTGCACCCGAAACGTTGCCGCTTGTCATCACAAAGCAGTCCGTTCCCACATCAAACCCGTCGTTATATTCAAAAAGCAGCATTTGCACGGGCGCATAAGGAAGCATTACTCCCACATAAGGATTTCCGGGCGCGATTGAAGCGGCAAGCCGGCTCTCCTTCTTCTTTTTCAGGAGAAGAATGGGCTTTTGATGTCCAATAATTATCTCTTCCTGTAAAGGCGTCACTTCGCAGTTTTCTTTTACCGTTTCTATATCTTTCATCATCACAGCAAAGGGCTTTACAGGTCTGTTTTTCCTCACTCGAAGTTCATGTACCGCCTCTTCGTTTTTTGCGTCACAGCAAAGGTGAAACCCTCCGATCCCTTTTACCGCGATGATCTTTCCGACGGCGATCGACTTTCGGGCAAGTGATATGGCTTCTCTGCCCTCTTCCCCCGAGCCTGTTATATAGACATGCGGCCCGCACTCGTTACAACAAACGGGCTGCGCATCATAGCGTCTCGTTTCCGGACTTGTGTACTCCCGCTCGCACTCGGAGCACATCGGGAACTCGCCCATGCTCGTCCGTACTCTGTCATATGGCATAGCATCAAGTATAGTAACGCGCGGTCCGCACGCAGTGCAGTTTATAAACGGATGCATATACCTTCGGTCATTCGGATCATAAAGCTCTTTCCTGCACTTATCACATGTCGCGATATCGGGTGATACAAATATATCTCCTGCTTCCTTTTCACTTTCCTTTATCACAAAATTTTCTTCGCTGTATGGCTTTTCCTTCGGGAATGAGTCAAGTTCGTTCCCGAAATATTCCCTAACGTCGGTCTTCAGTATCGTCGATCTTTCGGGTGCATCGCTTTTTATCCTCTTTGCCAGTTCATCAAGAGCAGTTTCTTCTCCCCGAGCGATCACTTCCACATAAGATCCTTTATTGGACACACTCCCCGTAACCTTAAGTTCACGGGCAAGCCGGCTGACAAAGGGTCTGAAACCAACACCCTGCACAACGCCGTAAATCCTGATGATCCTTTCCATTAACCGCTCTCCTTTTTAACCGCTCTTTCGAAGGAATCCCGCTCTCCTTTTTAACCGCTCTTTTGAAGAAATCCCGCTTTCCTTTTTAACCGCTTATTCCGCTATTTGATCATATCCCGATACCGCATAATGACACGCTTCGATATAA
>JAILPE010000042.1 GCA_024699645.1 Lachnospiraceae bacterium | reverse complement strand
TACTTTTCTGTTTTGTTATATTGCAAATATCGCAGAATTGCTTTATAATCATCAAAGATGTGCGCCATTAGTTCATCGGTAGAATACGACCTTCCCAAGGTTGAGAGGTGGGTTCGATTCCCATATGGCGCTTTTTCTTATGCCCAAGGATCGTTAGCCTTGGCTCCTCTTATTCCGACAAGGATTCCGGATTCACCCCAGACAAACCACTCTCCCGTTGATGCCTTGGTGCGAAGCGTGATATAACGCTCCGAATCGGCGCCGCCCGACTTGACAAATACCTTGAGGTAGCCGTCAGCGAACTGATCACGGCTGTAAGGATTCTCATAAACCTTAATGGTGTAGGGCATTGTAGGTGTGTAATTGTTATCGGGTGTCGCGCCCTCAAAATATGATCTCATCAGATATTCGCTCTGAGCTGCTCCCTTGGGGAAGCGATCCTTTGTGAACTGATTGTCATAGGCGGAAAATTCGCGGGGACCGCGCAGATACTTGATCATCTCAATGGCAGCATCGGGATTGGTATGATATACATCATAAGCAAGAATCGTCAGTGCCATTACCCCATATGGATCTTTAAGGGATGCGATATCCCCCGGGAGCGCCTTCATCTCATCAAGATTCTGCGGCAATTTGTCAAATGTAAGCGTAGCCTTGAGTTCCATAGTTTATGTCCTCCTTTATAATCTTAGCTTCATCACGAAGCCTTTTCTTTTATTTTCTTAGCTTCATCACGAAGCTTTTTCTCATTTTTCTCTGCTTCATCGCGAAGCCTTTTCTTTTATTTTCCCCGATTCGTCATGAAGCTTTTTCTTCTTTTACCTCGGGAGCAGTGCCCTGCTGCCACGACTGAGCCGGCTCCTTGTTCCATACAACGCTGTGGCCGTCGCTGTAACATATCACCGTTCCCTGATCGTCTGTGCGGTAAAGCTCGGCGCCGAGTCTCCTCAGATTTCGCAGGACCGGTGCGTGCGGATGCCCATAGTCATTATCCTTACCACAGGAAATAACGGCATATTGCGGCTTTACAGCCTCGAGAAACTGCCTTACGGACGACTTTTTACTGCCGTGATGGGCAACCTTGAGCACATCAACATTAACGTCCATACCGGCTGCCAGCATCTCCATCTCCGATTCCTCCTGCGCATCACCCGTGAACAGGAATGAATCGTCACCGTGGTCTACCCGAAGTACTATCGAGAAGTCATTGCTCTCGACATAATCATTTCGAGCCGGTGCAAAGACCGTAATGAGTGCGTCTCCAAGCGCATATGTGTCACCGACCGCTGCGATCACAGTCTTCCTTGCTCTCCCTTTCGCCTCCGTGACATTTTTATACGACGATGTGTCACGCTCCTGATCGGGCAGTATAAGCGTTTCCACTTCAAAATCGTTCAAGATCTCATCAAGACCTCCGACATGATCCGAGTCATAGTGCGATCCGACCGCATATTTTAGCTTGGTGATACCATGACCTTCAAGGTATTTTTCAACATACGCGACCGAATCGTTGTTTCCGGCGTCGATTATCATCGTTTCTCCGCCGCACATAAGAAGTGCCGCATCGGCCTGTCCGACATCGAGGAAATGTACCTCAAGTGTCTTATATATCTCGTTATTTTGGGCTTTCCGGATCTTTTCTTCTTCGCCGCTCTTGCTCGAAGGGAATGAAAGGAATATCACAAGCACGAGCAAAAGCGCGGCAAACACGATAAGCACGGCACAAACCGTTTTCTTGTTTTCACGCAGCTTTTCCATCAATTCGTCCATGACTGACGCTCCTTATCCCTTCCGTGTTTGGGGCTTTCGTTCTTCACTGTCATTACTCGCCACACCCGGGCTTCCCTTTTAATATGCCCTGCTGTCCTTTAAAGCCTCTTTTACGACCTTATCCATATCGAGGTACCTGTAGTTGCCAAGACGCCCTCCAAAGGCAATTTGGGGGCATTTGGAAGCAAGTTCCATATACTTATTATACCTCTCCATGCTCAAATTGTCTCGCACAGGATAATAACGCTCATCGCCTTTTTCGAATATCTTCGGATATTCCCTTGTTATCACCGTCAAAGGATCACCCTGCGGGCGATACTCGGCCGTCAGGTATTTGTGCTCTATTATCCTCGTAAAGGGCGATTCGGAATCCGTATAATTGACTACAGCATGCCCTTGGAAATCATCCGTTGCAAGCTCCTCATGCTCGAAGCGAAGGCTTCTGTAGGAAAGTGCACCGTAGCATTCGCAGAAAAATTCGTCGACAGCTCCGGTGTATATGACCTTCCCGGCGAGCCCGAGTCCCGGATTGCTGTACCATGTTTCCGGATCAAGTTCTCCCCTCAGTTCCAGATAATCGGTCTCAAGGCGAACCTCGATACCGCCAAGGAGCTTATCGATAAGTCCCGTATAGCCGCCTTCCTTTGTATCCGGAAGTCCTTCATATTTGTCGGTAAAATAGTCTTCGTCGTATGTATATCTGATTGGGATACGTTTGATGATGTCGGCGGAAAGCATACGCGGATCACAGCCCCACTGCTTCGCGGTGTAGCCTTTTATGAGAGTCTCGTAAACACTGCGCCCAACTGAAACGAGGGCCTGCTCCTCAAGATTCGCAGGGACGAACTCCTGCCCGGGATCTGTTTCACACCCGCCATGAGCTTTTTCCCGATCAAGAGATACTTCTCTTATCTTCTTTCTTTCACCGAGTATTCTCTCCTTCTCGGCACGAGCTTCTCTCTCGATGCATGCTCTCGCCTCATCAGGCTCGCTGCACCCGAAAAGTGCCTTGAATGTATGCATGTTGAACGGCAGAGAATAAAAATTCCCCTTGTAGCGCGCCACAGGCGAATGCACAAAGGGAACCATGGGAACAAGGTCTGTTACATACTTCCAGACCGCTTCGTCACTTGTATGAAATATATGCGCTCCGTATTCATGAACCATGATACCGTTACGCATTGTCGTCCGTATATTTCCACCCGGAGCTTTTCTCTTGTCTATCACGATACAACTGTAACCCTTACGGGTAAGCTCTCTCGCCATAACGGCTCCGTAGAGCCCCGCACCCACAACAAGAAAATCTTTCAATTTCTCTTCTCCTAAATAACCCTATCCATATCTATTTGCACCCTCACTGAGCCTCTGCCCCATGCGAGTCAAAACAGAATCCCTACACCCTTCGGCATCGCTGTCTATGCATTTCTACAGACCTGCGACCGTTACGTGTGTGTCAAAACAGATCCTTTACGTCCTTTAACATCGGAGCCTGCTCGTCCGCGGGCTTGAGAAGCGGCTTCACGCCCTCCGGGAGCCCCCACTCGATCCCGATACCGGGATCCCCGTAGAAGATATTGCGCTCCGAAGCACGATTATATGTATTATCAACTTTGTATGAGAATATAACTTCATCGGAAAGAGTCAGAAAACCGTGGGCGAATCCGCGGGGAACGAAAAATGCCTGTCCGTCGCCTTCTTTAAGGACCACCGACGCCCATTTCCCGAATGTTTCGCTTTCACGTCTCAGATCAACAGCCACATCGATGAGCTCACCCTTTAAGCACCTCACAAGCTTGGCCTGAGAAAACTCTCCCGCCTGATAATGAAGCCCCCTAAGAGTCCATTTTCCGCTCGAAACGCTTATATTGTCCTGGATAAAATCGGCTGTTATTCCCGCCTTCTTAAAATCTTCCCTGTTCCATGACTCGAAGAAATATCCTCTGTTGTCAACGTGAACGTCTGCCTTTACGAGTAGCAGATCCTTTACGTTTGTTTTTACTGCTTCCATTTTTGGCTACCTCCGAAATCGAAGTATTCTCTGAATCATCAACAATTACTGCCTGAACAGGCTCGGGCTCTGTGGCCGAAGCAACGACCTCCGCGACCTGCTCCACAGGATCATCTTGTGTACTTTCAGCTGCATGTGATGTGGCGATCTGCTCTTTCAGATCTTTTCTTGTCTTCATGAGCAACGTGATCCCCACACCGATCATTGTCCAGAATATCGGCGCAACGGTTATACTCGAGTCGTTTATGAACTGAGTGATCATGTAACCGAAGCTTCCGCAGAATATTCCGACTCCCGCGAGTCCGAACATATCGAGTTTTCCGATCCTTGTATATGTCGTTATGGCCAGTACAAAATACCAGATATAAAAGACGAGTATCGCGATCAGTGAAAAGATACCTGTCTGAACACCGATCTGAAGGTACATATTGTGAGGCTTCGTGATAATAACGTTTTCATATCCGCCGTAATAAGAGGATCTTAGATCATCATTGGGATAAGCAAGCGTAAATGTGTCGGGTCCGGTTCCGATGAGCAGATTATCGAGCAATACGGGTATTGTCTTGCCCCAGATGAACCCACGTCCCGAAGCAAACCTTTCGCGTCCTTCGAGAGGTCCGAATGTATCGCTCTTATACGGTGTTGCAGGCTTTAACTGACCCGAAAGCATCTTCACACCGTCATTTGTATTCATGAAATACCATTCCTTGCCGTCTATCAGCACTCCGAAGCCGGCCGTATTGTACATTTCAAGTCCTACAGCGCGGATCTTAAGCATTGAAAAGCGCTCATCATCGGGAATGATCCACTGTTCATCTTCGGCAGTTGCATTGATGCCGACCCCGTCACTGTCTGTAAGATGGAATGTATATTCACCTGTTTCATTGTTATAATCAAACTCAATATTTAAAACATTTTCGCAATAGGTTATATGTAACTGATCCCCTTCCGCGGAAATATCCGAGAAATTAGGCTTCACAGACTCCTGAACATCAAATATGGACATTAACCTGTTAAGGTAGTAGTTATCGGCATCTGCATTCATCTTGTTTATTACTGTCAGAATAAGCAGAATCGAAAAGAGAACGGGAATGAAATGTCTGAATATCTTCCTGTTCATTACAACAAGCAAAATCACGAGTGACATGATAACGCCTACAAAGCCTGCACGCGACTGTGAACCCAAAAGTACAAGAATAAGGCCTATGGCTACCGAAAGGCATGCCGGTATCATGATCGGTCTGTACTTCCACTTATTGAGTGCCAGCATGAGATAGATAGGGAAAAGGAACGAAACAAACGATCCGACATAGTTCGGATTATATAAGGACATGTAAACTCTGCCTTTTTCAAAATTAAACGTCATCTGCTGGGCAGTATCCCACATAGAGAACGGAAGTATCATATGTTTTCCGATATCGGTCTGATAGAAATCAGTAAAGAAAGCCTGAGACAGGCCGATAAGCATCATGATAACAACGCTGAATGACAACGCACCCAACACGATCTTCAGATCTTTTTCGGTCTGTACAAAGAGGTATGCATAGTAAGCAGTCATCGCATATCCTATAAGCGTAAAGACGTTCTCAAACTGCTCATATATTCCCGTAAAAGGAAATGGCTGATAATCACTGAAAACGCTCGAAACGAGTGCAAGAAAAGCATAAACACCAAGAGGTATGAAGATCTTTTCGAAACGTATCTTCTTACCCTCTTGGTATAATTTGTAAGCAGTAACGCATGCCATTGCAACAGTAAACGCAATAAAAAGATACATCTTCCATGTAAGGAAGAAATCCGCGTACTCAGCCCTATCAAAATAAGGCTGATCCTCAAGATGGGTTTCATACTGATGCATCCTGACTATTATAGGCACAATTCCGAGAACACCTATAATAGGTATCAATGCAAAATTAAACCGCTTCGGATTTACATATTTACTTCTCTTTGGCATGACAATTATTTCCCCTTTTTTCCCTTTATCCCCTCACAAAGCACAGTCCTCTGTCGTCAAAATCTGTCGATATCCGTAATTCCGTACGTTAAAAACCTCTTCGGCAGAGCCATATCTCACACCAAAACACACTTTTACGGCGTTGTGGCAGGTGACGCTTCAGGCGTTGTGGCAGGTGACGTTTCAGGTGTCGTTGCCGGGCTTGTCGTAGGTGTCGGTGTGGGAAGTGCCGTAGGATCAACAACCGTATATGCCGAAGCAAGAACAGCGCTGTTCTTTTTGCTTTCCTTTATTCCGCAGCGACGTACAAGAATCACGCTTCCGCTGTCTCCGAGTATGACCGTTTTTCTTGAGTCATCCTTCCTTGTGTAGGTTCCTTTTATATTGGCTCCGGTCTTTAATACGGAACCCGTTTTAATAGAATACCACTTTATCTTCGAAAAAACTATATTATTTGCCGTGATATCCGCTTTATCAGCTATCGTATATTCATACTTGCCCGAAACCCTATCGGCCGGCGAGTTTGTTATTGATGAGAAAACAATATCCGTTCCCGACTTTTTCGCAGCCACCACAGGGCCGGCGTACTGATAAGGCACCTTAAATGTTGCGATCCTTGAAGCAGGTTTCTTGGTCGTTGCGGCAACGCGAACTTCAAATTCAACGGAAGTTCCGTTTTCAGTCGGCTGTGTATAATTGACCGCCGAAAACAGATCGGTTATCGAAAGCTCTTTAACTTTTTCCGAAGTATCCTCAGTGTACGGATCAAAGGAAGTCGCTGAAAGCGCGCCATTACGGATCGCTTTTTCCGTCTTACTCTTTCCGTTGTAAGGAAGAACAGTCTCCCATATAGTCTTTCCCTTAAGCCTGAACTGCATGCCGTTGGCAATAGGCACGGAAAGCTTGTTCACATCAACCGTGATCTTCTTTGCCTTTACGATCGCAAGCTTGATCTTGTTCTCCTGACTGTAGCGATGACCGCTGCCACCGAGCTGTCCGTCAACTGCGGCAATCCTCAAATATAAGATCGCTCCCGATGTCTTCATGCTTTCCCATGTGGCTGACGAGAGTGTGCTGATGCTGCTGTATGCGCAGTTGCTGCCCTTGCGCCACTCGATTGAAAGCTCGGATATCGGACGGACCTTATCATTCGTAACACCTGAATGATCGTATGTGATCGTTGTACCGTCCGTATTGTTTATTTCAACGCTCTTTATTACACCGTTTCCTGCGGCAGAATCTCCTTCTGCCGAAAAATTAACGTTAAATTTAATTTTCTTGTATGTTGCCGGAATCTTGCAGTTCATAACGGGATAAAGCCCGTTTGAATCAGCCGAAAGTTTATTAGTGATACCGAGATAAAGGTCTTTTGACGCCGAGTAACACGAAATGTCTATCATATACGTTGAGTCGTTAACCTTTGCCGCAGGGATAACGTCCGCAGGCTTAACGGTCGTATCGGTCGGCTTCTTCAGTTGTGCATAATATACCTGTGCATTCGAAGAAATCATGATCTCTTCTTTTGTGTAAAGCACCTGGATCTGCGTGATACCCGCCGGCATTGTCGAACCCGAATTTGTTCCGGTTCCCGTCGATGTCCCGGTTCCGGTTCCCGTCGATGTCCCGGTTCCCGTTGATGTTCCGGTTCCCGTAGTTTCCTCAGCCTCCGCAAAAGTGACCTTGTGTGCTCTGTCATCCGCAGGTTTAGCTGCATATAAAGCCACAAGAGATGCGGTCAACACCACACATACCAAAATCTTCTTGATCAAATTCTTCATACGCCTATCCTTTCGTCAGCACCCTAAACAGTAATCTAATATATTATAGCACAGCAACCCGCCTTTTCCAAACAAGCAACTGTAGATATATAGCCCCACACCCTTCAGTCAAAAAACTTCTTTAACGCCTTATAAAGCTGCCTCATGTCGATCGGCTTTGCAACATGCTCGTTCATACCGCTCTGACGTGCACGTTCCTTATCGCTGAGGAATGCATCTGCCGTCACGGCAATGATCGGAACCACATCGGAATAGTCCGTTCCTATATTTCTGATCGCGCGGGCCGCTTCGTATCCGTCCATAACGGGCATCTTAATGTCCATAAGGATGCAATCGAAATACCCTTCTCCCATCTGCTTGAACTTATCGACAACTTCCCTTCCGTTCTCGGCATGAACAACCTCTCCGCCAAGCTCCGTAAGAAGTGTCATCACTATCTCGGCATTAAGCTGGTTGTCTTCCGCAAGCAGGAATCTTCTGCCTGAGAAATCTATCTTTGCGATCTCGTCCGTTTCCTTGGCCTTCTCAACCTCAACAGGCGTCACGGCAGGCGATATGGGGATCTCAACCGTAAACGTTGTTCCCTCTCCGACTTTACTGTCAACCTCGATCGTACCGCCCATCATCATAACAAGTGAGCGTGTTATGGCCATTCCGAGGCCGGTTCCCTCGGTCTTGGAATCAGTCGATGACTGTGCTCTTTCGAATCTGCCGAAGAGTCGGCTGACAAACTCGCTCGTCATGCCCATTCCGTTATCCTGAAATACCATCTTGAGCATGCAGTTGTCGAGCTCATGGACGATGAAATCGATTGTGCCGCCCTTCGGAGTGAATTTATGGGCGTTACCGATTATGTTTATCATGATCTGCTTGAGCCTGTGCTCATCGGCAATGATCCTGTCGTGAAGCACGCCGTCAACATTGACATTAAAGATCTGCCCCTTCGCATCCGTCTGCACGCGCATTATATCGGCAACCTCGCTGACTATGCCGTGCACGGAGCATTCCTCGTTCTTAAAGGAAAGCTTGCCGTTATCGATCGAAGCCATGTCAAGAATATCGTTTATAAGGCTGATCAGATGGTTGGACGAAAGCTTCATCTTCCCAAGGTAATCAAGCACCTTGCTTTTATCGTTGATATGACGTATCGCCAGATCGATCATACCCACTATTCCGTTCATCGGTGTACGGATATCATGCGACATGTTTGAAAGGAATTCGGATTTTGCAACGTTCGCGCTGTCCGCTTCCTGCTTGGCGACGATAAGCTTTTCGTTGGCCATCTTCAGCTGTTTTTCCTGCATATGCCGGATCCTGAGCTGTGAATCAACGTCCTGTGCAAAACAGAACAAACGCTTATGTCCTTCCTCGTCAAATAAAGGCCGTATCCACGATGTATACCACTTAAATCTGTCGTCCTGCGTACGTCTCTCATAAACACAGACGACTCTCGGTTTTTCTCCCGCAAGGATCTCGTCAAAATCAAGCTCCCTAAAACTCTGCAGGAAAGTTTCACGTGAGTCGTGGTGCACATATGAGTTTGCGATATATGATATATACGTCATAAAGGACATGTTCGTCTTGTTGATGAACACGTCACTGCCTTCGTCCATATCATATCGGTAAACCTCGTCTCTGAGAACATCTATTTCAAAGAAATACGAACATACCGGATTTATCGCCTTGATAAAACGCTTATCCATCGTTCGCTGTCCGGCGTACATGGTGTTCTCGTCTTCGATCCGGCGCTGTTTTTCATACATTTCCTTAATCTTTTCGATAAGTCCCATGTATGATTCTGCAAGAGCAGCCGTTTCACCTCGTCCGGTGAACTCTTCGAGACTCAACTGACCGGCTTCGACATCGTACCCTTCCGTGTCAATCCTTCTGGTTATATCGTCGATCTGCCCGATCAGCTTCCTGATAGGATCAACCAGATGCTTCGTTTTATGGTGCGTAAATATGAAAACACCGGCAACCGCAATAACCACGCCGCAAAGCATAACAATGATTATAAGCAAACTCCGTTGTGAAACAGTGTCAAGAAAGCTTTCCAAAGCAGCTTCATCGTTTGAACAATCGGAGTCCGCCAATTGCTCGGCGAAGACCTTCCCGCTCTCCTTTATGGATGAAGAGACGCCTGTTATCAGTTTGATACTCAGTACAAGGAAGCCCACGATCACGATCACGGAGACCATGATGGACAACTCAAAAATTCGTGAGGCGATTGATTCTTTCTTTTTCCTGTCTTTTTTCACTGTTGCTCCCCCTTTTTGCAGCTTTTGCTCTGCCGCCTCCTTCTCCCCTGAACTACCCGGCAATTAAATAACCGAGAATTCCCGCTATCTTTATTCCAAGATCAGCTCTCCTGAATGGCTGACCCCGCAAATAAGGATCACTCTCATTTCTCCCGTACCTTTGTCTTTCAGTGCGAGATATACCTCACCACCGTCTTCGACGTTCTTTTTAGCCGTAACGGTAAGAGTACCCGTTTTTTTATCGTATTTAACGCTTATACCCAGATCTTCCTTATCCACGGTCATCTTTTTACCGTCAATATCGGGTTCAAAGCTCGAAGCTACGACCTTTACCGTGTCTGTGGTCTGCAGGCCTGTTCCGTACGGAGTAACGTAAGACACCTTAAGCACTGCCTTGTCGCCTTTTTCTTTAAGCGATCCGCTTCCGGTCACTTCAACCCCGTAAACAGGGTTGCCTACGATCACGTTAAGAGTTGCTTTCTTTCCGCTTTCACCGTTTACGACAGTTACTTTCGCCTTTGTGACCTTTGTCGCATTTAAAGGCTTTTCGCCTGCCGTGATCTGAAAGTACGGATTTCCCATTCCATCCTTCTTTATCTCCGATGCAGTGAGAATTTTTTTCGCTTCACCTTCAAGTATAACACTATATGTAGTGTTGCTGTCAACTGTAATGCCTTTTGCCGTCCCTTTGATATAAACATTTCTTGTCTCGCCGGGCTCAAGTACAAGTTTCTTTATGAGATCGTTTTTATCGGAAGATCCCGCAACTTCGGTGAGTTCAACCTTTGTGGGCGCCATAAGTACGTTAACGGTGAATTTTTCCACCTTGAAGGAACCCGTGTCATATGCATATACATAGGCGATTCCGGGCGCCTTGGCCGAGACCACTCCCTTGTTTGATACTGAAGCGATATCCTTCTGATTTTTCGTCAGCACTTTATGTGTCGTAGTATCAAACGAAACTCCCGTGTTTTCCGTAAGGACCACAAATCCGAGCTTTCCTTTTTTTGTTTTTCCTTTAGCGTCCTTATATGAGGTTGCCCGCAGCGTTGTTTTCAGCGTAACCTTCGAAAACTCCTTGGAGCCCTTCGCCCATATGGTCTTCGTTCCGCCGTCTATAACCTCGAACTCCGAGCCGGTACCACCCGCAGCTTCCCAGGCTTCTTCCTCTTCAAATACCCAGTCATCCGCTACAGGATCGGCGTACTTTGATTCGTCAATATAAATGAATATCTTCCCGAACAGTCCCGAAATATAGCTTCCGCCTGCTATTTCGAGGCTGCCAAAAAGCTTACTGACCGAATCGGTGTCCGGAACTACGTAATATACATAGGCGCCGGGGGCAGCATCCTTTGCGTTACCAACCAACTCAGCCGCCGTCTTGTTCGTAAGCGTCTGCTCCGAATACGAACCGTATTTTTTGTAATACATATATTCATCGCTCTCAGCAAGTTCCGGAAGCTCATACAGACTGCTTGCGGAATCGGGAGTATGCTTAGTGTTAAACTTGTCCGCAGGTATACAGAACCAGTCGTAATAACCCGCAGGTGAAGTTTTGCTGCTCGGACCTTTTTTCAGATCGTCCCAGGTTACGTCGACCGGATAATACTTATCTCCGATCTTTACCGCATTCCAGGCATGAGCTTCGCCGCCGCCATTTCCTGTGATATAAACATTTTCTATGTCGGCCAGGTCGAGCATATATTTGAATGCCTTCGCGTAGCCCTCACACACTGCTCCGTCAGCCGCAAACACTCCGACAAGCGAATGTGCCCATCCGGCCTCTGAGGGCACTCCGTTCTCATACGCATAATCAATCCTTTCTATTATCTCGTCATGTAACAGACGGGCTATATCATAAACATCCTCGGTATTATTATCCGATGTGTCCCCGTCATTTCGTATCTGTGCTATTTTCTGCAGCCAGATCTCACGCACATGCTTGATATATGCCTCCGCACGCCGCCTCGAAAGCGCCGTCAGATAGTGCGAATCAGGGTAAACACAGAGATTACCACCCTCGCCTGCACTGTACGAATAAAGGCTGCCGAGGAAGAAATAGACCGGCCTGTCCGCCCTAAATACCGTGTATGTTTTAATGATTTCATCCGCTGTAAGATTTCCGGTGTATTCCGCTCTTACAACCGCTTCTTTGAGTACAAGTTCTTTTTTGGAGAAATCATCCGAATCGACAAAATCCGTAAGCGCCTCATCAAGATTAACGTAAAGTTCTTTCTGTGCATCCGTAAGCCAGGCGTATCCGTAAGGGTTATCAGCTCCGGAGCTGTAATTGACGTTTATCAGGTCGGATGCTTTCGCCTTTTCTCCGGGAAATACCGCAATCAAAGCAATGATCAGAACCGCTCCGATCACTGCAAATAATGTTTTTCTTTCTGCTGCTGTATTTATCATACTTTCCTCTTTTATGGTCTGTTTTTGTTTCTGTCTTTTTTTGTCTGTTCTTGTCTCTTTTTCTGTCTGATCTTGTCTGTTTTTGTCTCTTTTTCTGTCTGATCTTGTGTATTCCGGCATTCAGATTCCGCTCACAAGACCCGTGCAGGATTCCTGCAGGCATAAGCTGACATCTTCCGAAACGATCATACTTTATAATTATATCGGCATAAAAAAGTTTATACATAACCTTTTTCCTGCCTTTTTCCCGATCAATCTGATCTGACGGTATAACACAAAAACAGCCCCCGGCACATACCAGGGGCTGTCAATGTTATGTGATTTTTACTAAATCGTTTCTTTAGTCTTTAATTTCAATCCTGTGCTCCCCACTTAGCGTAGATCGTTGTATCTTCAACAAATATTGTCGCATTAGAAACTGCCTTTGTGCAAGCTTTGTCAAGATACCAACCTTTTACTTCGCAGGCAACCTCATTCATTGTTCCGGTAAGACTTGCGGTAGAAGGTGTGATAACTCCCTTGTCGGTAATCGCAACTGCAGGAGCTACAGCACTTGTTGTAAGACCTTCAGATTTGTTAAGATCATATGTAACCTTTACAGGCTTATCAACTGCAACCTTAACACTTGCAGCAACAGTGACGGTGTACTTACCTTCGGTAGGTGTAAGCTTTTCTCCTACTGCACTGCCGTTGTACAGATAGAACACAGCACCATCGATTGTGGGGAATGTAACACTTTCTGTCTGACCTGCATCACCCCAACCGGTCACTGCAGCGATGCTCTCGTCTTCTGTCCAACCATAAGCATCCTGAGCGTTCTTCTGCAAGGTGTAGAAACTTACTGTATACTTAGTAGCTGCAGCGCCAACATCATCAGAAGTGTAAAGAGTGTATTTCTTACCGTTCTTTGCTACGTAAAGCTTAAGAACACCGGAAGGTCTGACGGGAGTATCTCCCTTAACGCCGGCACGTCTGACAAGAATTTCTGTTTCAGCATCGTCAACCGAACCGGCCGCTGCTGTAAAGTTATCTTCCACGCTCATGGCTTTGAGAGTTACCTCATTCTTCTTCTTTGCAGAAGTATCATACTTGAATTTAAGCTTTCCAGTAAACTTTGTCTTAGCTGCATCAAGCTTCTTCCACTTTACAGATGTCCAGTCGATAGTCGTGTAATCAGCTGTCTTAACAACTGTAAACTCATAAGAAGCAGGGTTTGCATCTACTGTTACGCCATCGCCTGTTGTTATAAGTTTAAACGAATCATCATAACCGGTAGTGGTGTCTGTGAAATTAACAACATTACCTTCTCCGATCACAAGACCCTTCTTATTGAAGTCTTCTGTAGAAGTAACTACATCAAACTGACCCAGTACCTTTGATGATGTAAGGACAAGAGGAGCTGCTGTCTGATCCTCAAAGTCGATATAAGTAACTGCCGAAGCAGACTTCTTATATGTAGCCGATTTTCTTACAGCAAGAGAGAAATCTCCGTTTGCACCAGCACCGATCTTCGCAATTATGTCGTCAAGAGTAATGTTCTTGAACTTATAACTCGTGTATGAAAGCTCGTTACCATTTTCAGAAGCTAACTTAAATGCATTATCGTCTTTCTTATCAACAGGTGCGAAATTCGTTGTAGCTACGATACTGTCTGCTGCGGTTTTTGTCTTTGCATTTTTGTCAAAAGGAGCGATCGTAAACCAAGCACCTTCTGCAACGGTATATGTCGAACCACTCTTTTGTGCAAGAGCAAAATCATAACCATTCTTGATAGCTAACGTATCTTTTTTGTAATCATATTTAGTCTTGGGTGCCTTAGCCTGCTTAGCAACCTTAACCTTAGCTGCTACGCTACCGAACTCTGCAGTTCCCGAAGCGCCGCTCACGCCTGCCTGCTTGATGTAGATTGTTCCGCCTGCTTCAAGCATTGCTTTAAGGTCTGCGCCTCTGAAGCCGTCAGCAACTTCTACATTATTAACTTTTCTGCCTCCGGCCGTGGTAGCCCCGTTAGCCAGATACCATTTTTCCTGATCTGCACTCCAGTAAAGTCTTGCATCTTCAATATCAACGTTTTTCTTTGTTTTTTTGTCCTTGTAGTATGCAGAGATAACATTTACCGAATTAGCAACGTCAGCCTGTGTATAATCGATTGTGCCGACAACTTTGATCGAATTTCCCTTAATGGTAAGGTTTGCTGCTACTGTCTCTTCAACTTCAACTTCCTTGTTGCAAACATAAAGGAAAACATCTTTCTTGGTTGACTTAATACCAAGATCTGCAATGGAAATCTTGCCGTTAGCCAACTGACCGTTAGCTGCAGTTCCGGCTTTAAGCTTATTTCCCGTAGCCGCCTTAACAACATATACATATGCATTTGATCCTGCTCTAACAGTATCGTTTGTTGCATCATACGTTGCATCAATCTTTGTTGACTTTGCAGGTGTTTCATCTGCCTTTGCAGCTACGCCGAACGCAGCTAAGCAAAGAGCGAATGCCATAAGACTTGTAAGTAAGCCTTTGACGAAATTGTACTTCTTCATACAATTTACCTCCTTGTGGTTGTGTATCCTGCCCGTGTCCATCCGTGGACACAAACATCTGAGAAGTCTCCCTGATCTGTCAGGTGTACGGGGCCTGAGGGGTTCATGGGAAACCCGGATGTGCGGCCGGCCTATTCCGGCGTCGCGTCTCAAAGTAAAGCAATTCACATATTGCAGTCAATTAAATAATGAGCACATTGCTCGTCTGCTGATAAGTATATCGACATGGGGCGTGGTATACTTAACACCATTTTATGTCTTTTTTTAAATTTTTCAGCAGATTTTTTCTTTCTTCTGAGCAGGATAGTCTATAAATTTCATTATAACACATAATTCAAATAATTGCCAGCATTCAATTACATCTTTGAACTATTTGTATTCAAAAACACCTAATTGTGATTTTTGCATTCAAACATCACAATTAGGTGCGCGTGTTGTTAATTAAATTAACGATTCCATCACGTTTTTCAGCACTTCCTCGGCCGATTTTTCACGTTTTTCGATAAAACCTATTTTACCAATCCCTGAGTATCGACTTTCTCTCAAGCGGATCGAGCTTTGCGATCTGGGGATCCTCGTAGAAGGAATCGCCTCTTGCATGAGTTGTCGATATCTCTTCAAAGATTGCTCCGGTCTTTGATGTGAATGCATGAGGCTCTCCTCGCATGACCGTTTTAATGTCTCCCGGCTTCATCGAGAACGATATTCCGTCCATCTCGACCTCAAGGTCTCCGTAAAGGAGCTGGAAAGTTTCCTCTTTCTTCATATGGTAATGCATGGGATTTTTCTGTCCCGGAAGCACGATAATGAGTTTCTTACAATATTCTCTGTTCACAATGTTTATAATGATCGCACCGAACTGCCTGAAATGCTTCATTCCGTAGTGATGCGAGAGTTCTACCTCAAAGTCTTTTCCAAGCGCGATCCCTGCCTCGTAGAGCATACCTTTTGCATCATGCACAACGCTCCTCATGATACTTATATCACTGTATTTTTCAGGCTCATAAAGTGCCTCGTTAAGAGCATAATCCTTTGAAGCCACCATTCCTTCGTAGAATTGTCCCGACACGGTCTGCTTCTCCCCACAGGGCATTGCAAAGAAGACATCTTCCCGCGTCAGTGTTTCTCCGGCTTTTATCTCTCTGCCCGCAAAAACGCCCCTCATCAGAGAGCGAAGCGAATCTTTTTCAGCGACAGAAACATATTTTTCAGGGATCTGACCTTCCCTCGTCTTTTTAAGGCCGCACATTTGCCGCGCCTCAATAACAGCCTTAACCCAGTTTGCAGCCTGCTCCGGGTTCATAGAATAAGCGTTGAGCTTGATAGTTTCCGTAGGAAGTCCCACATGACGTTCCAGGATTGAAGCGCCTTTTGCTGCTGCGATCACAGCCGGAACGGTGTCCGAAGGATCCTCGTGACCCGAATAACCGATCGCAATATCCGGGTAACGCTTCTTCATCTTGTCTATAAAGTCCATCTGAAGTCTGTCACGTCCCGCCGGATACTCCGCTACACAGTGAAGGAAGGCAAAATCCGCTCCCTTGTGGGTAAAGAAATTATAAAGCTTGTCAATGTCCGAGATCACAAGACCGCCCGTTGAAACGATAAGCGGACGATGCGCTGCGGCCGCAACTTCAAGGAGAGGCCAGTCCTGTGCGGAGCAGCTTGCGATCTTAATAATGTCAAGTCCCTGATCCTTGCAAAGCTCCACACCCGCCTCATCAAATGGTGTGCTCATGGCGATCATTCCTTCTTCGCGGACAGCGGCAACGAGTTCGTCAAACTGCTCACGCGTAAGCCTTGTCGACTCAAAACGCGGGATATGTTTTATATCCGTTCTACCCTTGTAGTCCGGGTGAATAAACGTGTCAAGCTCTCTGTACTGAAGCTTCACCGCTGCATTGATATTATATTCACGTGCGATCCTCCCCATTGCACGGATTATCTCACGTCCGTGTTCCACACTTCCCTGATGGCTGTTTGCCATCTCGAATATAAACAAGTCCTTAAAAAGTCCGCTCATAAGCTCTTCCTTTCGTCCCACTCATTCGTGATCGTATATCCACTGTAACAGCTGTTAATAACCCATGCCTCTTTTAACCGGTTTAATTTATCCTATTGTATCACTTAACTTACAAAAGAATATACAATTTCATTTTGACAGGATTTCTTCCGCCCTTTTCAGGTCTTCCTCATAATCTATATCACAGTCATCTTTCATAAGATAACCGAGGACCATATCTCCTGTCATGGAATGCTTTTCTGTTATCGTTTCGGTTCTGACAACGTCAATGCAGGCATTTTGCAGATATACCTTCGGGAGTGCCTGACGCGGCATACTGCACGCTTCAAGCCCCGGAAGCATTACGACAGGTTTTATAATGCCAAGCTCGTGCCCGAGCTCATCTGCTTGTCCTTCACTGCCTGCCGGCTGTTTTTCTTCTTTACCTGCCCCCCAAGAAGGCCCGCTTTCCTGCGCAGTCATACTTTCGGGTGCCGCCATACTTTCCGGCGTAGTTATGCTTTCCGATACAGTCATACTTTCGGATACCGACATCCTTTCGGGTGCTTCAAAATCTCCGTCGCTTGGGTCTCCTCTGTCAACAAACCACATCTTAAAAGGCGTCTCCTTCGCTTCCGCTACAGACCTCACACAGTCTGCTTCGGGATGATCAAGGATGAGATCCACCATTTTATCGATATCGTCAGGGTCTCTTGTCGGGAACGTCGGACGAAGATGAACAATGATGTCAGGCTCATATCCTTCGTTTTCTTTTAGCCAGTTAAGGGCATGTTCAAAAACATCAATATCGAGTGAGTCGTCTGCCGCAAACTCTGCCGGCCTTATAAACGGTACCTCGGCACCTGCCTCTCGTCCTATCCGTGCGTACTCCTCGCTGTCCGTTGAGAGTATCACCCTCGTCACAAATTTAGATGCAAGCGCATGCTCAACCGAGTGGACAAGCATGGGCTTCCCTCCGACAATTCTGATATTTTTGTCTTTAATGGATTTAGACCCGCTTCGCGCGGGTATAAGTGCAAGTACTTCCATAGCTTATGCTCCTGTGGGTAATATTTATTGTCGCTTGCTCAAGTCCTTACCCACTTTTTCACTCTTTTTCCTCTTTCGTGGGTAATTCTTCATCAGGAATTCGCACGCCGAAGCAACACCACGGAATGCAACCTTTGAAGCCTCTATATCGAAGAAGAACTTCGCCGTTTCACCGTTCGCCGAAGCCTTCTCACAGAGGATCCTGCCGATCTCGTCAGCTTCATATGTGACCGCATAATTATTGATAACAGGGAAGATGAGACGCGACTCGCATCTCTTTCTGATCTTTCCCATCTCAGCAACGAGTTCCTTTACTTCCTTCGAGATTACTCCCGCCCCCGTCGTTCCGCTCTTGTACTGCTTAGCGAGAATCTCTTTAATTCTATTTCCAATCTCTTCGCTGAGACTGAGACCCTCTTCGGCGTCGGCCTTAAGCTTCGGAAGCGAAGCCACCTCCCGCTTATGAAGTTCAACGAACTTCTTTCTCCCCTCATCGTCCAGTGCCGGACTGATCTTAGCGAGCATCCCGGGGAGTAAGGAGTTTCCTTTTTCGCCCGGCTTACCGGCCTTCACACTGTCATGTTTTCCGCCCTGCTCGCAATCTTGTGTGCCATCCTTACAGTTCTGTCCCTCATCATTATCGCTCTCCGCGTCATTCCCAATAGTTTCAGCGATTGCTTCCTTAAGGGTCATAACCTCGGTTCCGCGAATGAGCGCCCCGCCCTCGGTCGCGTCAATCACATGAATTGACGGTTTCTCCTGTCGGACAGCCTCAATCGTACGCTCAAACCAGCGCAGGTACCCGAGCCAGTCGCTTCTGGTACGTACCTTTTGACCGTCAATTCCTTCTATCATAACGGTACCTATGTCACCGTTAACACCTGCAGAAACCACGCCTCCCGCATGAGTTATCTCTCCTGTGTAGGCCAGATCCTGACCGATAAGGATGATGTTTTTAATCCCCAGATCACAGCAGATTGCAAATGCGGCAGTAGCCACGCTGCCTCCGCTCGCAATATTACCATCCACGCTAACGCCGCATTCCTCAAAAAGCCTCTTCGGGTAATCACGACAGTTGTACAGGACCTTTGCCGCCTTATGCTCACGAAGCAGCGCTGAAGGAGTTTGTTCATCAAATATAACAGGTATATCACGCACTCTCTCGTCTGTAAAATTTTCCATCGGCTTGTCGGGATCTATAGTAACGAAGATATCCGGAACGATATCCCGCGCAAGCATGTACTTGAGTGCCGTATCTACGGCTATGATCAGCGCACGCCCTTTCGCGGCGCGCAGTTCTTCGATATTCTTATCAAGTGAAGGTCCCGCAGAAACGATGATGGCCGTAGTATCAGATACATCCGTTTTCTTAAGTTCACTGACAAAGTATGCCTTACCGATTGCTTTGATATTTTCAAGTATATGTAACGTTCCCTCGTCTCTGAAGCGGGTCATGGTGTTCATATTGACCAAGAGTCTCTCACGGTTATCATTAACCATTCTCAAAAACATTTCATACTCACGGGGAAATGCCGAGTCATATGCCGGATGTACACAAACATCCATCCGTGCGATACTGTAATAATCAACCCGTTTTATAAGCTCGTCGCTAAAAGCCGGGCTGTCTTCCGAAAAATCTACAGTTATAAGCCGCTCGTCGCTTAAGCATTCGGTCAAAGCCGCATAATCGTTTTTTAACGGTTCGCAGACTATGATCCTGCTTTTGCCGTCAAGAATTCCAAGGAGCTTACGGATCAGTTTTCCGTCACTCCCGCCAAACATAATGACTGTTCTCGACGATACTTCTTTAAAGTTCTTCACCCACTCCGACGCATCTGTTTCCGGTATTTCAAAGCACATCCTCCTGCCGGTTTCAGATGCTTTGTGACCGAATGCTTGTAAAGAGTCCTTGATCTTATCGTTAAAAGTGTTTCCGAGTACTTCGACGTCACCCGTCTTGATTGCTTCAAACACACTTGCGATTGCGGGAATTGTTTCACTTTTGAGTATCTCTGTTTCCCGTTCAAAACCGGAAGCCGCACCGGAAGATGTTTTAAAGACAAGATCAAGGAAAGTCGCAAGCCTTCCCATCAAAGCTCCCGTCTTTTGAAGAGCTTCTTCTTTTTTTTGTTCGAGGCAGCATGCGGCAAGTCCATCGATATCTGTAATCACACGGTCACACAACTCTGTAAGATCCATAGATCCCCCTAAAAACTTCTTATTATCCAATAATACCACAACCCACCGATATCAACCACTCTTTACAGCTTTTTGAAGGTTCAGAAAGTTTTGCTCCTGTGAGCAGGCTCCCGCAGCCAAACTATTCCTACAGACAATAGCAAGCAAATGCTTGCTATTGACGGTATTCGCTTAACGCGCAAAAAAGGAGCCGCAGCTCCAAAGAGGGCTGCGGCTCACGATTTTGTCGATAGTCAATACTATTGAGATGATTATCTGAGGAGTGTAAGAACACCCTGAGTAGACTGATTTGCCTGTGCGAGCATCGACTGGCCAGCCTGCTGAAGGATACTGCTCTTCGAGTACTGAACCATCTCTTCAGCCATGTTGACATCACGGATACGGCTTTCAGATGCCTGTAAGTTCTCTGCTGTGTTATCAGCGTTTGCTATGGTGTGCTCAAGTCTGTTCTGGATAGCACCGAGATAAGATCTTGACTTCGATACGAACGATGTAGCGATATCGATATCTGTAACAGCTGCTGTGAATGCCTTGTGAACATCCTCAAACGAATCGCTGTCTACGCCTGCATCAAGCTTCTCTTTAATGTTGTAAAGAGTACCACCTTCGATTACTCCGTCGCTGAATGTAGCAAGGTTAACTTCTTCTCCATCCTCTGCACCGGGATAGTTAAGCTTAGAAGTATCAAGTGTTCCCATTCTGAACTTAATGGACTGAGCTGAGTTAGCACCAACCTGAAGGTTAGCATTTATATCGTCACCAAGATTTGCAAGAGAGATCATAGATTCAAACTTCTCAGAAGCCTTATCACTATTGTACTCAAGTTCACCAAGGTCATCCTGCATACCTTCGATCATCTCTTCAGAAGCGAAAAGCTTCATCGTGTTGAACTCAGTTGTGCAACCGATACGGTTGATCTCTTTAGCAAGCTGCTCCATCTCTTCGTAGATGGATGTACGATCTTCAGTAACATTGGTATCGTTAGAACCCTGAACTGCAAGCTCTCTCATTCTCTGGAGTACGCTATGTACTTCGTTAAGAGCACCTTCAGCTGTCTGGATGAGGGAGATACCGTCCTGAGCGTTTGTTGAACCCTGCTCGAGACCTCTGATCTGTCCACGCATCTTCTCTGAAATCGAAAGACCGGCTGCGTCATCGCCTGCGCGATTGATTCTGTAACCACTTGATAACTTCTCTGTTGACTTGCTTAAATTTCCGTTTGTAACACCAAGCTGTCTGTTGGTGTTGGCTGCTGACATGTTGTGTTGTACTATCATAATTTCCTCCTTGAATGTTTAGTGGCATCCTTGCCACAATGCTGGGGTTAATTGGTTGCGTGGTTCTTTGGGACTCTGCGGGCCGTACTCCCTGTTCCTTCGGAACCGTTCCGGATCGAGACTGACGCTCTTACCGGAAAAACTTGTAGCTAAGTGTGTGTTGCTTTACTTGTTATATATATCGGATGGGATGTGAGATTCTTAACCCCTTTTTCAAAACTTTTTTAAAAAAATACAAAAAGATTATCAAGCCATTGAAAAAACAGCCATTTAAGGCTGTTTTTCGTATTTGTATATCATTTTATTTCTTTTTATCGTAGAATGTCGATCCTTCCGGTGTTCTCTTGTTTGCTATATTCTTATAATATGCAGCAACGGTCTTGGAACTCTGCTTGTAATCCTTGATCTTCTGTTTGCCGCGGTTGAGATGGATTGAAAGCTTGATCTTGTTCCGCTCTTCAAGTGCGGTAAGAGTTGTCGAGCAATCCGTGATCCGACGCACGAGTTCTTTCATATATGTTATCTCGTTTTCGTAAGCGTCCTTATCCTTTTTGAAAAGAGGCGAAACCTTCTCATATATCTCGAGGAACCCGTCATCAAGCTCGTTCAATCGGGCCAGCGACTTATCCTTTGATTCGATCGTCTTATTGAACGCATCAAAATCAAGTTCGTCTCGTGAGAGGATCTCTTCCTGCTTAAGTGTGTCATCACGCAGGTATTCGAGTACCTCGATCTTCTTTTTCAAAGAATCGATAAGTATGCTTATATAGGTAAGATCGCGTGTTTCCATGCAGTAGTTTCCTTCCTGGCATTTCAGACTATTTTATTGTGATACGGCCTTCTTCCGGGCCGGAACGTACTGGATCGGGTTTGGGGCAACGACTGTTCTGCTCCTTGCCATAACTTCCTTCCATGTATCGCGCATTTCACGGATATACTTCAGGGCGTCCATAAGAATCTCGCTGTCTTTCTTGATGTTGGCTTCAACAAGTCTTCTGTAGATATAATCATACACAAGGTCAAAATCCTTCGCAACCGGATATTTGAAATCGAGCGTTGCGCGGAATTCAACGATGATCTTCTCCGCTTTGATGATGTTTGTATTGATCTTGTCAAGATCGTTCTTCTCAAATCCGGCAAGAGCTATATTGCAGAATTTGATCGCTCCGTCGTAAAGCATGAGCGTAAGCTCAGCGGGAGAAGCTGTTTTGATCGAGTTGTCTTTGTACGCAAGTGTCATGTTAGGTGTCATATCGGTGCCCTCCGTATGTTTTTATTTCTTTAAGCCGTTCCGAGTAATCCCGCAAGCTGCGACTGCTGGCTCTGCAGATT
>JAILPE010000019.1 GCA_024699645.1 Lachnospiraceae bacterium | reverse complement strand
AGGAAACGGCTGCGGCAAGCCACAGCCAAAGCGACGGTGTTGTGGTCCATGCAAAATTGATAAATACATTCACCTGTGATAGTATTATATATATGTACACAGGTTTTTTTATGCCCTTTCGGCGGCCTGCGATCGGGGCGGCGGTTACCCTCACAAATGCCATAATACGGTATTTATCAACGAATAATTTGGAGAATATATGTTTATAAACAAACTCAATCAGCTATACAAACCCAAAAGGATACTCTTCTACACGGAAGCAACCGACGAAGAGATCAAAGCTTTCTATACAGAGACCGTTCCCGAACGGATCGAGAAATATTCCGGCGCATTTGGAACCTATGACTACCCGGGTGTGTTTTTCGTGAGCTCACTCGAGCGTGAGGTTATAGGGATCGAATACCGCGCGGATGACGACAGAGTCGACTACCCCGAGGATCTTAAGAGCATTGTTCTCAACGGTTCTTTCTTCTATTCCGTGGAGATCGACTCCGGCATGGACATGAGTTTTGATTCCATCCGACAGTTTTTCGAGAAGATCGCGCTTGACGACGATGCCCATAGGAATTACAGCGATCTTTCCATCAAGGATCGTAACGATGCCGGCGTTATCAGCGTCTTTGCCGGCTGCAAGAAGATTCGCATGCTTTACGAGTGGAAGCTTGACAGAGATATCGCCCGCAGCATCATAGATGACGACATTTCCGCGTTCGGCTCCGAGATGCTCTACAAGACTTCTTTCTTCGATCCCATCACCGGCCACTACAACTGGAATCACCTCGTTTCGTATCTTGAAATGCCCATGGACAGAGGCATTAATGACTATGCCTTCGTTCATTTCGACGTCAAAGAATTCCGCGTTATCAATGAGGTATACGGACATATAGCTGCCAACAAAGTTCTTTGCAACATTGTGAAAGCCATGAACGAGGCGGATTTCGTCTATGCCAGTGCCCGTTGCCATAATGACAATTTTGCGATGATGATCAAAGACATGCCCCGCGAAGAGACCATTCGGACGCTCGAACATTTCTTTGAGGAGCTCTCACATCTCGAGGAGGACCCCAACTACAAGATTTTCTACAGATGCGGCGTTGTTCCGATGCAGCGCTCGATCCTCTCCGGCAACCGCGTCGCCGATGCCGGCAAGATGGCGCAGGCCCTCGGCACGAACAGAGCGGAGACCGACATCATAATCTACACCGACAAGATGCACGACGACATCTCCTGGAGCAATTACATAAAGGCCTACCTCGAGACAGCGATCGAGAACGACGAGTTTGTCGTTTACCTCCAGCCCAAGATCAAGGTAACCGCCCCTAACGCCCATGCAGGCGCTCCCGCTTCCGAGGCTGACACTCCCCTCTGCGGCGAGCTTGAAGGTGCAGAGGCGCTCATCCGCTGGAACTACAAGGGCGAAGAATTCCTCTCACCCGCAAGGTTTATACCATACTTCGAAAAGGACTGCTCGATTGGAAAGATTGACGATATCGTACTCAGGAAAGTTTGTATGGCTTTGAAAAAGTGGGAGAAGGAAGGGAAAAAGCTCGTTCCCATATCCGTTAATCTCTCAAGAAGCAGGCTTTACAGCAACAATATCATCAATTACCTGACAAACATAGTCGATGAATACGGTGTCGATCATAAATATATCGATTTCGAGCTCACGGAAAGCGCATCGTACGACAACAAAAAGCACATGATAAATCTGATGGAAGAGCTGAGAAAAAGAGGCTTCGGAATCTCAATGGACGATTTCGGGACCGGCTATTCTTCTCTTTCGCTTCTGACCGAGCTTCCGTTTGACACGTTAAAGATCGACAAAAGCTTTGTGGACAAAATAGCTTCCAAAGATGAGAAAAAGGGAGATATCATCGTTCTGAGACATATCATATCGCTCGCAAAGGAGCTCGGCTTCATGTGTCTCGCAGAAGGAGCCGAAAGCAGAGCACAGGTCTGCAGGCTTGTGGAGCTCGGATGTAACGTGATTCAGGGCTATTATTTCAGCAAGCCCATCCCCATTTCGGATTTTGAGCAAGAATTCTTGAATTAATGCAAAAACAGGCCTTCCGGAGAAGAAGGCCTGTCGTACACAAGGAGCTGATCAATTTATTCTACCCTATAAAGAGAACAGCGACAATTTTAGGAAGTCAGTCGACGGTGCTAACTCAAGCCCAGAGCTACGGGCGTCTGTACCCGTGTGGTCGGAGAAAACGAATAAGGAAGAATTGTGGGTTTGGGTTAGCCCCGGCTAACTGTCCTTATTCTATTCCGAGTTTTCGATAGTGTCAAGAAATTTTTCAGGCCCGAAATTTTCTTTAAAAAACGGCTGCATTCTTAGAACCATGCAGGTTTCAGCCGTTTTTCAAAAAGCTTTTTCCGAAAATTTCCTACAAAAAAAGTAGGAAATTCGACCAAATTCCTACTTTTTTGATAGGTTTTTTGATCTATTTCCTACTTTTTTGATAGGTTTTTGACCAAATTTACAAAATTTTACATTTTTTTGGTAAGTTTTCTTACCATTTTTACCTATTTAGCCCGAAAGCCGCTATTTTATGCGGTTTTCTCACCATTCCGAGCCAAAATCACTTCCACTCGGTTTCATCACCAATCCGAATCCCAATCACTTCCGCCCCAGTCAGAATCCCATGAATCCGAGCTGTCCCATGACCAGTCACTGTCCCAGCTCGAATCATCGTCCGAATCGTACCACGAAGACCCGCTGTCCGAATCATAGTAATCGCTGCTCTCGAAGGTATTACCGCCGGAGAAGCTATAGTCGCTATAGTTGTTGCTGTAACTGCTGTAATTGTCACCGGTGATATAAGAATAAATATCAGATGACGGATCCGACTCAAACCAGCTGTTTGAACTATTGTCGTAGTAGTACCAATCCGAGTCCTGATAGTAATAATCCCGACCGCCGTAGTTATAGTACCCTCTCGGAATACCACTCCCCGAACGGCTCACCAGGGCACATATCAGCCCCGCCACAATAATGATTATGATCCACTTGTTTCTTTTCCAGAAGCCCGGCCTGTTATTATTTGAATTCTTATTCGAGCCGTAATTCCTGCGACGCATATTGTTGCGCCTCTTCTGATCCTCGATCTGAGAACGCATACGCTGGTAAAGCTCATTTACCGCATATGCCTCGTCGCTGCCCTGATATCTCACCGCACGCGAGCCGTCCGATTTATTTTTATAAACGACACAATCGCCGTTCGAATTCTTATAAATACCGAAAGCTTTCGGCTCCTTTATATCCTTCCCGATGAAGAACCTCGTCACCTCTTCCGGCGGTAGATTGCGCGCAATGTACCACTGCCGCAGCTCCTCGATCGTCTGCGGTGAAGTCGGAGCCGTCCTGTTCGCACCGGAAAGCGGCGCACCGCAATTTGGGCACGCTTTTTCCGTTTCGTCGATCATACTCCCGCAATAATTACATTTGATCTTCATGTCCGATACCCCGTAAAACCTTGTTTCTCTTCCCTATAACACTTTGATTTTTCCCTGCAAGTTCCTGTCTCTTCCTTATAGGTCTTTTTTCCGCCTATAAGTACTTGTCCTTATCCTTTATTCTATAGCCAGGATCCTGCCGTCTCCGTAAGGATCGGCGTACTCGCTTCCGATCTCACCGCCGAGCGTGCCCGTGATGTAATTGATAAGCGCCTGATTGTCGATCATCACCTCATCAAGCAGCAGCTCGCAATCGCCGAACATCGTATATCCGTCACCGCTGTTTTTGAGCATGTAGTTATGGCCGCCGAGTTTGTATGTCTTCTTCAGATCGAGCGGCTCGCCGCCAACCATGACGTTTTTCACGCGGTACTCGCCGTCAACACCCGTGAACATGCCGTTCACGTCCTGAGTACAGTGGCTTTCAACGCTTGTGTCAATCTCGTACGTAATCCCCGAAACCTGAAGGAAGCTACCTGTCTCGTTGGGAGTCATTCTCGCGCCCCATTCGAGTGCATCGAGTATCTGCCGGCCTGTCGCATTTACCATGCAAAGCCTGTTTCCGTAGGGATGGATCATGATTATGTCGCCGAGCGTGATATCACCCTTATTTATTCCGCCTCTGACGCCGCCACCGTTGACAAATGCGATGTCCGCGCCGAGCTGATCTCTATATGCGTCTGCGCAAAGATCTCCGAGATTGGTCTCGGATCTTCTGACAATCCTTATGGGTACGCCCGAGTCGCTCTTTGCCACGGGGTCGTAGATCGTGAGTTCAACACTCGATTTTGCGACAACCTCGGCAAGCTTCTCATCGATTATCCCTTTTGTTGCGTCGACCGCCGACTTCATCTCATTGTCGATTCCGAGAAGTTCGGGCACCGATACGCTGTTGTCCCACGAATAAAGCCCGGACGTGAGAGAACCGTCTTTTGCGGATATCCTTGTCCAACCGATTCCCTGAAGCTTCGTCCCGCAAGCGGTTCTGAACACATCTTCACCGTTCTTGTTCTTTAACATAACCCGGTCTGTATCATGGGAATGTCCGTCAAGGAAAACATCGATACCCGTGGTGTTTTCGACGATCCCGACGTAATTGTAGGGATAGGCGTCCTGCTCATTGCCCATATGTCCCATGGCAAAAACTCTCTCGGCTCCCGCCGCTCTTGCTTTGTCAACGGCGTCCTGTACAGCCTTAAAGAGCGCTTCGCCGGTCTCGTCCTGCATAAATCCGTAGATGAACTCGCCGTTCTCATTTTGGAAATAACGGGGAGTCGACGACCTGATCGTGTGAGGCGTCGTTACGCCGACAAAACCGATCTTCCTGCCGCCGATCTCTTTTATGATGAAGGGCTCAAAGACAAGATTCCCTTCTTTGTTGAAGTTACAGCTGATGTACGGAAAGTTCGATTTGCTCACGAGCTCGAGGAAACGATCCATGCCGTAGTCAAACTCGTGGTTTCCGGGGATCGCGATGTCATAACCCGCCTGATTCATCAGGTCTGTGATCGCTTCGCCCGTCGTCAGCGTTCCGAGAGGTTCTCCCTGTATTGCATCGCCGTTATCGACAAGGATCGTGAGCGTGCCGTCCTTCTCGATCGACTTTCTGACTTCCATAAGGCCCGCAAGCCCGAATCCCTGATCAACACCGCAATGAATGTCGCTTGTAAAAAGTACCACAATATCTTTTGGCTCTGCCGGGGCCTCTGCGTCGGCCTTTTCACCTTCTGCTGCGGCCTCTGCGTCGGCCTTTTCGCCTTCTGCCGGGGCCTCTGCGCCGGCCTTTTCGCCTTCTGCTGCGGCCTCTGCGCCGGCTCCGGTTTCAGTGCCTGCATTTTCGGCTGATTTACTCTGTTCCTGTGTTTGGGGATCCTGCGCATCGCCCGAGCTCGAGCATGCCATGCACATCACCATTACAAGCATAAGAATTATTGCTATGATCCTGCTGTTTCTTCTGCTTCCGCTGTTTTTCACGCTTCCGTTGTTCATTTAATACGCCTCCTATGTACCACACCCCATTTATTTAAAAATACGCTTTTCCCTTATTTCATCCACAATATGTCCCGCCATCATGCAAGATTCGCCGACTTTCAGCTTGTCCTCATCTCCGAGCATTCCATGCAGTCTGACAGCAGCGCAAACACTCTCAAATCCCGCACTTTGCGTCTTTCTGTTCAGCGTGAGCATGCCGCCAACAATCCCGGCGAGCACGTCTCCGAATCCGCCTTTCGACATGCCGCTGTTGCCTGTTGTGTTGATATAAGCAGCACTCGTGTCTTCGGGGTCACAAACCACAGTCCTCGCGTCCTTCAAAACGCATATAGCTCCGCTCTTCTCTGCCACCCACTGCGCCGCGCCGACAGGATCCGTCTTTATCTCATCCGCCCCGATCTCTCTTTCGAGGCCTTTCATAAGCCTTATCATTTCGGCGATGTGGGGCGTAACTACCACCTTGCCCCGCCCGAGCCGCTTTTCAAGAGATTTGAACACGTCCCCGGTTTTCAGCTCCGGGCCTCCGGTGGTTGCGAACGTATTCGACGCATATGTGGCTTCGGTTCTCTGCTCCGGGTCTCCGGTGGTTGCAATTATATTCAGCGCATCCGCGTCGAGCACCACGTTCTGCCCCTCGCAAACATGTGAGAGTGCCTCCGCCAAAATTGCGCGCGCCTGCGGTTCCGTGCCAAGCCCCGGACCTATGATCACGGTATCCGCCCATTTCACCGATTCCGCGAGCTTCCTTCCAAAACCATCCGTAGCGATCTTTCTACCTGCGTCCTCACACGCCGCACCCGTCACAATATTTCCGCCTTCGTCCCCGTTCTTCCCACATGTCAACACTTCATCGCTGTAAGTGAGCATCATGGCTTCCGGGATCTTGTCCATCAAAAGCCCGCGGTTTGCCTCGTGCGAAACAACCTTAACAAGCCCAACGCCCATATTAAAGCAAGCCGAAGCGCACAGATACATCGCCCCGTAAATATCCTTCGAGCCCGAGATCACAAGCACCTTACCGCGCGTCCCTTTATTGGAATCGGCCACAACGGAAGGAAGTACGCTTTCAAATTCTCCACGTTCAAACTCATATGCGACAACGCCGTCAAAAAGCTTACCCACTTCAGCACGCGACCGCGGCATATAAAGCCCGATATCCCGCGTGATCAACTCGCCGCTGCACGCACGCCCCTCGTTTATCAGCATCCCGAGCTTAGTGTAACCAAACGTCACCGTAAGATCGCATCTGACCGCAGCGCCCATAACGCGCCCCGTATCGGCATTGATCCCGCTCGGAATATCGCATCCGACAACGATCGCAGCACGGTCACCAATGGGTGACTCAATCGCTCTTTCGTCATCGTTCAAATTCTTTCCGCCCCTCCGGGCCACAACGTTTATGGCCTCAACGGCCGTCTTGTACACTCCCTCAACATCCCGTGAAAGTCCGACTCCGAAGATCGCGTCGACTATCACGTCATAGGCGTTAAAGAGAGCGGCCAGCTCCTCAACAGTCGCGGTTTCGGGCAGGGTTTCCAAAAACTGCACACCAAAATTCTTGGCAACCATGAGCTGATACTCGAGGGATTCACTCTTCTTCCCGCGCGGATTGACTTCGTAAACGAAAGGCTCAACGTCGCTGTTTTTCAGAATCCTTGCGGCCGCAACTCCGTCGCCGCCGTTATTGCCGTTACCCACGACAAAGAGCACCTTTTTGCGCAATACCTTTGTGAGCTCGGCGGCAGCCCGCTCCATGAGGATCAAGCTGTTTAGCCCCATTTTTTCACTTGTATGATTGTCTATGAACTTAGCCTGCTTCCCATTCAAGTAATATTTCACAGTTCTACCCCATTTCAATTTTGTCACTATCCCGCCCGAATTTTTAAAAAAACGGGGTCTTCTCTCACTGAGAAAAAAATAAGACCCGTTCGCACTACCTCGCGCGACTGAGTCTTATTATAGTTAGTATACTTTCGTGTTGCAAGTATGCCGGAATAAACGCAATGGTCGCTTCTCTTGTCCCGCATCGCGCATTGTGAGTTCTATGGTCGCTTCTCATCTCACGAATACTTCGCTTTCCATTCCGTCGGGGAGAGGCCGAATACTTTCTTGAAAGCCGCGGAGAACTTGCTGACATTGGCGTAACCGCATATCCCGGCAATCTCGGTAACCGAATTTTTGCCTTTCAGAAGCAGGTTTCGCGCCTCCTGCATGCGGACCTGAGTCCTGTATTCAAATGTCGTAACGCCGTACATCTGCTTGAATACCCTTTGCAGCGTCGTGCGATTGAGATTTACCATACCGGAAAGATCCTCAACCGAAATGTTCAGGTCAAGATTTTCGCCAAGTATCTTTCGGGCCTCATGCGCCCTGTTGCCCGTATCTGCGCTGAAATACCGGTAATCGGCACTTCTCCCGTCCCTGATATCAAGCAGATCCATTATCACCATCATAGTCAAAAGACGCCTGTGGTACTCGCAGTTCTTCTCGGGAAGCTGCATAAGCGCCATAAACGTGTTTTTAAGCATCTCGTTTGCCGGGAAACAAATATTTGCGTCGGCAACCATTATATCCTTAAAAAGTGTATTTTTATCAAATTTATCAGTCATAAACAGACGATTCAGTTCAACTTCCAGCGCCTCGATCGCAAGTATAACGCTTATGCATCTCATCCCACCTTTTCCGATTGTGCATTCCACAACGCCGATCCTGCTGTTAAAAATGCAGATATCGCCTTTGTTTGCCGATATGATGCTTCCGTTCTCCATCTCGAAATCGGCATGGCCGTCCACCATATACATTATCTCAACATGTTCCCCGTACATTATGTAGTCGTGCACAAGCGGAACGTATGACTCAATTTCGGAATATACGATCTCTATCCCCTTTGCGACCTCGTAGTCGCGCATGATCCCGTCCCCGGCATCGTCCTTGAGGCGATATGTTTTTACGGTCTCTTTCTCGCAAAAGACAAGCATATACTTTTTGAATATGTCCCCAATGTCCGCATCGTTCATATCAATTCTGTTTTTCATATCTTTTCTGTAATCCGTACTATTTTTATTACTCATATCTTTTCTGTTTTCCTTCTTTTTACTGTCTGCTTGCTGATTTCTCATTTCGGACGACTGTCATCCGAATACCGGCCGACATTAACCGGGGATGCCTCACAGTTGTCGGTGTCTGCACAGTCGCTACCCCATATTATACTACGATTCGTTAGCTGTGGCTAACTATATTTTCAGTCCCGTTCATAGGTCTTGCGCGCCGAAGCCCAAATGTCGGGGTATTTCTCCGTGTGAACAAAAAAGGAGTGGTCTCTTTAACCACTCCAATTACTGACATTGTATTATTGTGAATTACCGGGCATTTGAATTACCATGGATTACCGCAAATTCCCGCTTATAAGCCTGATCATCTCTGAGGAAATACCACAAAGTTTCCGACTACGGGGATGTTGTTCTCTTCGCATACAGCGTATTCATCCCGAACAACATTGGGAAGACTGTACTTTATTGTCACGGCAAGGACTGCAACCTGCGAAGCTCTGAGCGATCTGAGTGCGTCGATCGAAGCAATGGGAGCTCCCGTATTTGCCTCAAGCCCTTTTCCCTTAAGCTGTTCCAACGCTTTTTTCAGAACAGATCCCGTGTATTCACCCTCGTCGTCCGCCATGATAAATACACTCTTTGCACCCTTGCTCTCGCAGATGCTTACGATACGGTCGCACACGATGGCGATAGCATCTGCCTCGGGAACCTTTCTGATACCGTGGAATTCAATCTTCTTAGCCCAGTTGTGGAAGAACTTTCCGAGGAGAATCTTCGATTTTGTGTTCTGGATAACAACACCGAGTTCCTTCTCTTTGGTCATTCTTCTGATATCATCAAATGTCTTAAATCCCGAAGCGAAGAGATATACGATAGCAAGGAAGATCACCGAAACAACCAAGCCGACAACCGCGCCGATGGCAAGGTATCTGATGTAATGCATCCTTTCCTGTACTTCCTGTTCCTTCTCGATCAGGTAACTGAAGACCTTGATTTCCTGCTCATCAAGCGAATTCTTTGCACTGTTCTCAAAGTCGTAGTAGTCGGTAACGAGCTTCGATCCGCGTTCTGCCTGCGATCTCTGCATCTCCGCGATACCTGTGTCATATCTCTCTGTATAAGAGGTAGTCAGATCCGACATCTCAATGCTTATGCCTGCTGCCTTAAGTGCCTCCATATGCTCCTTGATCGCTTCATCCGCGATCTTTGCAATATTGTCACAATCTGAGCGGGTGTTCGCCGTAACGCTGAAGGTCAGGATTCCTGTATAAGAATTGCCGATACTTCCGTTTATGACATCACCGACTTTGTCGGTGTCTATCTGATATGCATCCTGGCTGATTCCTCCGTACAGAGACACAAGCTCGTTAACATATCTCGCATCGAGGTTTTCGCCGAGGATATTCGCCATCTTCTCATAGTCATCAAGGTCGAGGGCTGCATCGCTGAACGACGACATAACGCCCGAATATCCCGACTTTACAAGGTACTCCTTCGTAAGGACTCCGACGTTGTTGGGATCGAGCTTCATAGCAAGACTGTGATCCGCATAGAACTGATTCTCCGCAATTCTTTCCTGGAATGTTCCGTAACGCGTATAGAACATGTCGACAGTTTTGAGCTGTTCATCTGTCATGTCCTTTACCATCTCTTTATAAGTAGCGTCTTCGTACTTGCTCTTGATCGCTTCGTTCTGCCTGTATATAAGGAATCCGCCTATAACCAGCGTACATATAACACCTACTATAAGCACAAGCTTCCAGCGATGAAGCATATATGCGAACATATTTCCCAAACTGATAGTTATTTCGTTATCTTGCTCGTTCATTTATTCTTCCTGTTACCGCATCCGTTTATATTCAGCTTTCGCCTCGAACACGGCTCGGCGACTGCGTTTCTTAGCGCTTATGCCGCACGCCGCTAACATTTTACCATAATGATTTTCGTTTTGCCACAAAAACTCGAGTTTCACGCCCATGCAATCCTATAAGGATGCTTGGCGGCCTCTTCCGCCTTTATCACAACACGCGCCGAAACTTGGCGGCCTCTTCCGCCTTTATCACAAACACGCGCCGAAACTTGGCGGGCCTCTCCCGCCTTTCTCCCTCCAAATCTCACTCCGGCAATCAGATCAATTCCGAAAGGGCTGTAAATTCGTAGCCGTGGGCGTCAGCGACATTCTTATTTGTAAGTTTGCCGAGGTAACAGTTCACGCCGCTTGCGACAACAGCACTCTTCTTGCATGCATCCTCAAGACCGTCTTTTGCGATCTGAAGGCCGTACCTGAGAGTCGCATTCGTAAGAGCGATCGTACTTGTACGGGGCACAGCTCCGGGCATATTGCCGACGCAGTAGTGAACTACGCCTTCTTCGATATAAACGGGATCGTCATGAGTCGTAACGTGCGAAGACTCACCGCAACCGCCCTGATCGATCGCAACGTCAACAAACACTGCACCGTCCTTCATCTCAGGCAGATACCTCTTCTTGAAAAGCTTCGGGGTTGAACCGCCGGGGATAAGAACCGAACCGATGACAAGATCGGCATCTTTGAGAACTCGCTCGATATTGCTGTCTGTGGAAACAAGCGTCTGGATATGAGCGCCGAACATGTTGTCAAGCTGCTCAAGACGTTTGAGATTAACATCAAGGATCGTAACGTTAGCGCCCATTCCGACTGCGATCTTGCATGCATTCATGCCGACCGTTCCGCCGCCGAGGATAACAACATTGGCCTTGGGAGTTCCGGGAACACCGGCAAGAAGGATTCCCTCGCCGCCAAAGCGCTTTTCAAGATATTTCGCACCTTCCTGGATAGAAAGACGACCTGCGATCTGTGACATAGGCGCAAGGCAGGGAAGCGAACGGTCTGTCTCTTCGATCGTTTCGTAAGCGACTGCCTTCACCTTGCCCTTGAGGAGCGCATCCATCTGCTGCTTGTCGGCTGCAAGGTGGAGATAAGTGTAGAGAATGAGGCCTTCATGGAAGAGCGCGTACTCCTCCTCAAGAGGCTCCTTAACTTTGACCATCATATCTACAAGGTGCCATACATCGGCCGCATTGTCGATGATGCTCGCACCCGCGTTTACATACTCATTGTCGGAGAATCCCGAGCCAACGCCCGCGCCCATCTCCATATATACGTGGTGGCCGGCAGCCACATACGCCCTGACATTATCCGGTGTAAGTCCCACACGGAATTCGTTGTTTTTGATCTCTTTTACACATCCAATCTTCATAGTAAAAATCCTTCCTCCTAAAATTGACGGGTCTCGGCATATCCTGCCGGCCTCATATCGACGGCCGTGGCATATCCTGCCGGCCTCATATCGACGGCCGTGGCATATCCTGTCGGCCTCATTTCGACGGACCACGGCAGATCTTCGTCGGCCTCATGTGGCGAAACGCTCATGTTTCCGCACTTTTTTAATTCTATCATACTGAAGGATCATTTACCATAAAAATACTGAATTTTGTGCTTTCGCATCCCGATACGCAGCACCGCGATCATATATTTCCAAGCGTGTCCCTCAAAAGGTCAAGTGCTTCTTTTTGTTCCATTGTACCTTATATTACGCCTATCTCACGATTTTCTCAAAATCCGACTTCGGGTGCTTGCAGAGAGGGCAGATGAAATCATCGGGAAGTTCCTCGCCGACCCATTCATAACCGCAGATAACGCAGCGCCATACAGTTTCACCTTTCGGGGTCGTTGCAACCGCCTGAGGCTTGGGCTTGATGTCGCTTTGATAGAATTCATATGTACAAGAAGGAGTTTCATCCAGAACTGTCATAAAGGTGGGCGTGCAAAGGAACAATGTGTGCGAACCGATATCAACGGTTTGTGTGACTTTCAGTGAGAAATACGCATTTGTCCCTGCCGTTATATAAGGTATTCCGTTTTCTGCCATCGCATAAGAAGAAGTCGGATAGTCAGCTCCAAACTTGTTAACATCACGACCGGACTGAAAACCGAAGTGCTTAAACAGCTCAAAATCGGCTTTCCGGCTGATGACAGACACGTTGCACATGCCCGATTCAAGAACCATATCATGCGTTAGGTTTGCTTTGTTGATGGCAACCGAGATCAAATTGGGTTCCGAAGCGACCTGCATGGCTGTGTTGATTATGCAACCATTTTTCTTGTCGCCCACAACAGCGGTACAAACAAATAATCCGTACGAAATCTTAAACATTGCCTTGGTGTTCATCTCTGCCATAATCGTTTTCTCCTTTGTGTGAAATTGTTTTCCGACTGATTTTTAGTATACAATATTCTCTGTATACGCACAACACCGTACTATAACGTGGTCACTACTCCCAAATTGCATTTTTAAATTCTACCCATCCAAAGGGTGGTAGAATTTAAAAATGCAATTTGGGCTTGAAATCTGCACCTCAACTACGCTTGACGCACATTAAACGCTGTGATAACATTCTTCTTGTGGGTATTGGGGGATGTATTTTTATGAGCATGTGCCCACCGTTAATAATACGATTCTATCGTATTTAGTTTTGGGAGGGTAAAGGATATGTTCTCAATCGATCCTATTTGGTTTTTTATTGTCTATGCAATAGTTATTGCAATTATTCTGATTACCTATTTCAGGAAAAAACGATCCCATCCCGGTCAATCTTATTCTTTTGCCAGAGGCCTCGCGTTTTGGGTTTCCGGACTGATCCTTTTGGTGGTTTTTTTGGCTTGCAATGCGGGAGTTATCGGTGGTATGGATCCCCTTGGATTTACGGATGAAACAATTCTCATATATGGAAAGGTTACATCAAACGCTATCGATGCAGCCAAGAATAATTACGAACTTAATTCCGACATCGATAATCAAGAAATCGAGGCTGCTGATTTTTCAGCGTTGTCAACCGAAGAGGATAATAAAATCAGTATGGAGCTTATTTCCATGACTGACATTCCCTCAGAATGGGTTCCTGTCCCCCCCGAAGGCGCAAGAGCCGGTGCATTTCTCAAAAAATATCCACCAACAATGATGCTTGACGGTGATGTAACTACAAGCTGGCAAACCGCGATCGATGACCCCGATGCCTATAACAGCAGTGAAGGAGATAAAGAGTGGATAGGGTTTGGCTTCCACAAAGACTGCAAAATCGACTATATAGTTATCTATAACGGTACTCCTGAATCCTACC
>JAILPE010000115.1 GCA_024699645.1 Lachnospiraceae bacterium | reverse complement strand
GTGGTAAGTAAAGTAAGGATTGGATTGCCGGCAAGGATCGGATTACCAAACCGAATTGTCTCTTGCACGGGGGCCGTAAGCGTACTCTTCGTACTCGTGCTCGGGGAGGGGTTCGGAGAAGGCGAAGCCCTGGATCATGTCACAACCCATCTCGCGGAGGAGGATTGCCTGCTGCTTGTTCTCAACACCCTCGGATACAACGTCGATCTTAAGACGCTTGGCCATCTCGATAACGGACTGGATAACGTTCTGTCCACGGTCGGTCTTTTCGGCGTTGAGGAGGAACTTACGGTCGATCTTAAGCTCATCGACAGGCACGTTGTAAAGAGTGTTCATGGACGTGCTGCCTGTACCGAAGTTATCCATTGATACCACGAAGCCGTGATCCTTCATCTGCTCCATGATCTTGTTAAGGATGCCCATGTTGTCAACAACCACTTTCTCCGACATCTCGAAGATGATGAGGTTGGGAGAAACACCATACTTCTCGGTAAGTGCGATAGCATCGTTTACGAACTCGGGATTCAAAAGGTTCTGCTGGGAAATATTAAGTGACAACGGCATGGGTCTGTAGCCCTTACCTGTCCAAACCTTAATACGTCGGCAAAGCTCTTCGAGCATGTACATGTCGAGTCTTGTTACGAAACCGTTCTTCTCGAAAGTTTCAATGAAACGTCCGGGATACATAAGTCCTTTAACAGGGTGCATCCAACGGATAAGTGCCTCGGCACCGGCCTGAAGACCTGTTGAAAGGTTGAATTTAGGCTGAAGGTAAACAAGGAATTCCTTGTTTTCGAGAGCGTCATACATATCGCGCTCGATTTCCTTCTCATCAACGATACGGCTTTGCATCTTTTCGGTGTAGAATTCAACCGCACCGGCACCCTTGCCTTTTGCCTCCATGTGAGCCATGTTGGCACGGGACATCAGTGTATCGAAGTCATGTGCGTCAGCACCGCCGAAAGCAACACCGTATCTGAAGGTAAGTGCATATTTATCGGAACCGCCTTCGCTCTTGTTCACCATCTCGAGCGATCCCTCAAGGAACTTAAGTCTTGCCACAAGCTCATCCCTGTTATGGTATGAGAGGAGAAGATCGTACTCTTCACCGAAGTTATGGCAGAAGTACTCGTCGCGCTTTACATTCGACTTAAGTATCTGAGAGATTTCTCTAAGTATTCGCGAGATCTCGTTCTCACCGAAGAAGTCTCGCAAGTATTCGTATTTTGCAATACCCATCAATACAAATGCGTACTGAGTTGAATTACTTTTCGTAAGTGTCTGGTTGACTCCCTTTCGGAAATAGTTAATGTTCATGGTTCCCGCAAATTCATCATAGTATGCGAGGTTGTACATACGGTTTCTCGATCGGGTCTCAAAGAATCCGTAAATTCCGAGTCCTATCGCACCGACAAGCGCGATCAGGAACAAAATGACCGCAGTTATCGCATTTGATGAAACAGCGTCATTCTTGTAAAACTCGAAGAGTTTCTCCTCGTTCATGATCATCATGACGCCCCACTCGCCTGTTCCCGAGACGCCCTGATATGCAATATAATACGGTCCGTCTCCGAAAACTTCCACTGTAAGGTTCTCATCAACTCTGAGGAAAAGACCTCTACCCTGTCTTACGACTGATTCGAACTGCGCACGGCTGTCGGAATTCTTTCCAAACACATCGTAGATCGTTTTAGTATTTGACAGATCCGTTCCGCTCGAAACATGTATGACCTCACCGTCACGATTAAGAAGAAGAATAACCTCGCGTCCGCGATAATTGCTGATCGTCAGATTACCTTCAACTGCCGTAGCAGAAAGCTTTGCCCTTAATGCGCCTGTTATACCGGCAGCTCCCTTAACCGGAACAGTTGCCATATAGGAATCGTCTTCCTCAGAAAGGTACCCGGATTTAGTGATCGTACTGTCTCCGTTCAGTGCTCTTCCGTAATAAGGATCAAATGAAACATCATAAGTGGAACCATTGCTGCTCATAGCGTCATTCTTAGTCCCAACGTAGGAAAGTTCGTCGTATCCGCCCCTTTCCTTTAACTGAGTAAGAACCGCCATAAGCTCTTCCTTCGTAGCTTTTTCCCCACCGATCGTACTGATAGCACTTGCGGCACCCTCAAGGTTCTTCATGACACTCTGAGTATATACCTGCATTTTGGATGCGAGAGTTTGGTCAAGAATCTCAAACTCTTTTCCCGCCTCTTCAATGCGCATCAGATTTTCGTTGCTACTTAAGAAGGAATACCCTACGGCTACGCCCGCTAACATCAGTATGGTCACCACCGCAAGGATCAGGTATCTCCTTTTCATCTGCTTCCTTCCTTTCTCTTTTTATAGATCAGGGCACACGTTAATCCTCCCGCAAGGAGTACCGCAGCTATAACTGCGATGAAACCGTTGTAATCACGTGATGCCTTTGATTTCTCCGCACCCGACCTAAATGCATGAGAAGTATCGATAAACCTACCGCTTTCGGCAAGTCTTTCTTCAAGCGACTTCAACTGCTCTTCTTCACCTGCAAGAAGCTCATTCATATCAAAGAGTTCATACTCGCCCGTTTCAGGATTGAATACGGTTACGAGGTTGAGCGTTGAAGGATCGATCGAATCACCGCCCATGAGCGTCTGTTTAGCAATCTCAAGATCACGCTTAAACGTTATAGCATTCACTGTTTCTGCAGTGTGCTTGAGTGCTGCTATCGGCTCCTCTTTATATTCCGTCGGATTAAGGACAATATCCTTGTACGCTTCCGTGATAGCATCTCTGATCGAGAAACCATCTCTGTCAGCGATCTGCGCCGCAGCTCCGTAAAGCTTTGTTTTTGCTTCGCTTTCGGTAGTTCCGAGCACTTCTGTGATCGTTTCGATTGAAATACTTCCGTCCTCAATAAGCGAGGATGCTTCGGATTCTACTGAAGCAAGAAGCTTGGGATCGACACTTACAAGTGAACTCTCGACCACGTTCGAACCGATCTGAGAATTCGGATCACCGCCTATAGGCTCAATGACCACACCATTCTCAACGGCCACACTGCCATTCTGAGAATTTGTTCCGTTAATTGTATTTCCGTCATAATTACCTAAAGGTACTTCGCCTTCAACAGGAAGTGCGCCTTCGATTCCGGTAGCCGTACCGCTCAGATCGGGCACGATAGCCACACCTGATTCAGAACTGTCAGAGCTTGCGCCGCCTTCTGTTGTCTCAGGCTGTTCTCCAACATTCTTTTCATCCGGCTCACCGACGTTACCGCTGCTGTTTCCGGCAATTTCGGCTTTGTTCCTTTCACTTTCTTCAGATATTACAGTAAGTCCGTCAGCACCGATCTCTCCTACTTCCGTAGCATTTCCGTTAACAGCCTCACCTTCTTTGACAAATGTGAAGTTACCGTTCGGATTGTTTGCACCGCCTTCAACGAATTCTCCGTCTATTGCAGGTCTCGCAGCTCCACCGTTATTCTTATCGATCGGCGAAGCGAGAATGATTCCCTTAAGGTTGATCGAGCCGGACTTAAGTGCATCATTAAGTTCCATCGCACGTGAGAAGCTTATTGCGCTGCTTCCGCTCGAAGCGCTTCCTCCGCCGACCGCCAAACCGCGATTTGCATCCTTCTCGTACAGAATCTCTCCCGTTACGAAGTTGAACGCACATACACCGCCGTTAGAGTATCTCATGATGCAGTACGGAGCTCTGATTTCTCTTGAGCTGCTCATCTCGTAAATATTTTCAACGCTTATGCCGTCGGGAACCTTAAATGCCCCATCAAGCAGAACATTAAGTTTTCTGTCCGAACCGAGTGCTGCAAAATATGTATTTTCGAGATCACTGTAAAGGATCACGCTGTCAGGTTTGATTCTCTCACTTGTACGGATACTCTGCAGAGTCTTACCGTCTGTGTAGAAGAGGAATTCATCTCTTATACTGCTCTCGCCTGTTGCGACATTGGTCGTTACAGAATATGAAGCAAATGTTTCAATTCTGAATCCACCGAATTCACCCTTTGCAAGAGGTTCAGGTGTACGTTCGTCACCGAGCGATGTTGCTCTGTCAACCGCCGAAGTAACAACTCCCGTCTCAAGATCGATTATACTTCCGTCTCTTTCAAGAGCTTTACCGTCGTAGAGATTTACATAATCTCCGTACCTGGTAGGAAGTGAACTGCTTCCCGATCCTCTGACAATTCCTTCGCCTGTTATCATATTGTATGAGCCGCCTGCTGCCGAAACGTAATTAGCAAGTTCCGAACCGGAAGATGCAACTACCTTTTCTCCGTCGGCTCCCGAAACAACAACCGTCACATCAGAAGCAAAGTCATACGTGAAACTGATCGTCTTCTGATCAACTACTCCCGAGATCACCTTGTCGCCCATCGAGATCGTCCATGTATATGTAGGATCGATATGGCTAAAGTCAACCGAGATCGTATCTACACCGGAAGTGTAAAGCCTTGCTTCAGGTATACCCAGGAAGGATATCAAAGCACCGTTTACTTCGTTGCCTGCATTTCCCGATCCCGTGCTGATTCCCGGTATAGGAAGCATTACGGTTCTTGATTTACCTGAACTGTCTGTTCCGGGGAACATACCTACTTTACCTTGATCAAAATTGCTCTGAATAACTGCTCCCATAGAAAAGTATGGCAAGTATCCGTCTCCAAGTTTATCATAAATGAACATCTTGTCTTTATAATTACCGCTCGTGATTCCACTCGAATCAGCCATTCCCAGCTTGCCGGTATAAGTTGCCTTATTCTTCAGATCTGCAGCGTCTATGACTTGCAATCTGGTCTGTCTGTTTGGAGTTAAAGGAGTCCAGTACATCGAGGCAGTCTTTTTAGTCGATGCAGTAGCATTTGCAACAATGGTATTTGTTGTTGTATCAACAGGATTTGATATGGCCTCAATGGTTGACGTACCAAGTATAACCGACTTGTTAATATAATTAATATCGGAATCCTTGTTTATAATAAGGTCACCCTTGTTGATATCCGTTCCGTTGACGATAACTTTACCGAGCATTGCCCAGCCTGATTCGGATTCATCAGTATAGAAATCTACGTTCATATATCCGATCATTCCGGCAACCTTATTATTACCAATAACAGTGGCTCCGCTTATGATGTAATCAAACTGCGGATGCTCAGATGCCGAAGACGATCCCATACGTACATATCCCGCGATACCTCCGACATTTGTTCCGTCTCTTCCGGATGCCGTGTATGTTCTTCCTTCTACAATGGTCTTTTCGTCTACAAACACACGCACGGTATTATACCTGTAAGTTTCTCCGAAAACGCCTCCGACATTTTTACCACCGACAACATGAGTATTCCCTACCATCAACGAATAGTAACCGCCCATGCTGGTGTAGTTTCCGTCATAATAAGCCGCTCCGCCTGCAATACCACCGACAAAGGTCGATTTAGGCGAGTATACCATGCTGTCAAGAACAGCAGCTCCTCTTATAGAGGTTCCTCGACCCGCAATTCCTCCGATATAATCATTACACGTTGAGTTCAATGCATTATATACAGATGCGTAAGTCAGGTATGTCAACATACGGTCTGAAGAAAGGTTACCTATGGGAGTTTTGTCACTTGCCTGCATGTCACTCGGAAGTCGGTCTTTAAGTTTGTTGATTACTATTCCCGATCTTCCGTTTGTTCTTTCCTGCACTCCAAAATTCTTACTGTAAGAAGTCATTCCCCATGTAGCCTGATTCCAGAAATCACCTCGCAAAGTCTTTACCGCATTATCTGATTCGGCATTGACATTGGTCATGACACTATCCTTCCAGTCAAAATACTTTCCTTCTCCGACATCCTGTTCTGCATCATGGTCAGTAAAATGATTGTCAACATTTGTCTTATTTGTCACGTATGACGTGTAAGTTTTTCCGGATATATCATTACTATACAAATTCTTATAACTATCTCCGGGTCTGTATGCCATTGACGGCCAGTTATCTGCTGTAATGGAATTAAGTGAATTTCCACCGACCTTTTCATACCAGTGTGATATAAAACTGTTGCGCACATCACAATCGATTGCTGCGTAAAGCCCGACAATACCGCCCGTATATGTTCCTCCGAATACTGACGTATCTTCGACCGTTGTCTTCCAAGCTCCGCCGATACCTATCGAACCGCCAACGTACGAACCATTGGTCATCGAAGCGACAAAGCCTCTCTTTACCCACGATCTTACAGAATTCGATGATGAGGTACCGAGGTCGAGAGCATAGTAATCATTCAGTGCACTGATTCCTGTTCCCGTAACTCTTCTGTATCCGTCACTGTCCCATCCGCCTAAGAAAAGGCGTCCTGCAATACCGCCTATGTAAGATCCTCCTCTTACAAAGACGTCTTCGATATGCAGCATACCGGCACGTTGTCTGATACCTCTGTCTTTTGCACTACCTATGATACCACCGACAAAGCTTGAACTCGATCTTGAGAAGGCAACAATATCTTTCGCGTTGATATTCCACAAGTATGTACCACCGAGCTGGTTTCCGACGATTCCTCCGATGTATGCACCGGAAGCGTCAATGTAGATCCTTTCTGCATTAAGTCCGTCTATGCCGGCGAACTTACCCATGAACGAAACATAGCCACCCCTGTTTGAATATGTGCTTATATAACTGCCGGCTTTATGCTGAACAACATTGATATCGGATATCTCGATGTTCGTGCTGACACCATATGCAAACGCTATCGGTGCGATATTGGCAGATCTGAATGCAGTAATATCGATATTTTTCATCGTTACGCAGTTGATCTTACCGTTAACGATTCCGATAAGAGCCGTTTTATTGGATACCTTTTTCTCGGTTACAGCCTTCTTATAGGTCTGTGAAACGGAGCAATTCTCAAATGTGATACCCTCCATTTTACCGAGAACCTGTTCAATGAAACTCGATGCATTTCCGGATTCATCGTCCTTATAAATATTTACATTCTTGATCGTGACAGTATTTGCCGTATTATAAGTACCATCGGCATTTTCCAGGTCACCGCTCATGCCCAGTTTTTTTCCGATTATATTGTTAACAACTACGTTCATTTGAGCGTTGTTTATCGTGTCGTTAAATTCAAGGTCTCCCGTCAAATAGATATTGAATCCCTTAAGTCCGTATTTGTTTGCCGACATCTTTGCGTTCCAGTCGTCTGCACTCGAAATATATATCCAACCGGAATTAATACCTTTGATCTCGTAATATATTTCTCTTTCTTTGTCCACCAGAAGCGACGAATCTGCTCCTCCTGTAATGGCTGTCTGTGCCTCAATCGCCGACATTGTAGCAACAGATGACTTTTTGTATCGAATGGATTTAATAAAATACTTATCCACAGCAAACACAACACCATCATCGTCGCCCTTTAATTTTAACAGTCCTGTTACAGTGGTAACGATTCTTCCGCTTTCATCAGGTTGTCCGGAAGTTACCGTAACGTTTGCTTCCGGTTCAAACCATTCAGTACCCTCAAACGTAAGAACCTTATTGCTGTTCTCATCGTATCCGTTTACACAGATTGATTTATCATGCTCAAATTTCGCAGTTATTCTGGGAATTGAGTTTGCATTGTCCCCGTTATAATCACTTATTGTTACATCAACTATCTCTATTTCCGCCGGCTTCAGCGAGAAATCCTGCTGACCCGGAAGAAGCATATTAGCCCCGTTCTCATCCTTATAGCTGTAGTAAAGCTTCGGCAGTATTCCCTTCTGAAGCTCTTCTTCATCTATCTCATAATTACCCTTCCATGCAAGTCTGGGTCTTAAGAGTGCATCCTCCCAGCCGTATGTCTGCGAACCGTTTACAATCTCCGACGTGGTGATCTCGCCGTATGACAACGTCTTGAAATATGCATTTCTTGATGTTTCTGTTTCATCTCCGGAGTGCGGTACGAAAGGTGTTCCTCCGATTTCGTAATCCGAATATACATACTGGTTCTTTCCGAGTCTGAGACCCGATTTGTCGTCAACCGGTGTTTCAGAATAGTATCCGACAATAGGACCCAATGTTGCAAGGTCAACCGAATTACTCTTTGGAACTATTCTTCCGAATGCAATACCATAGTTATAGTCCCATCCCGAAAGCTTCGATGTGTATCCGATGACACCTCCGATATTATTGGCCATTGTATAGATCTCGCAATCGGTATAGTAATTCTTTATGAAATACTCATTTGTATAATAATTCGATTTACTCGATGTTGAAACATCATTTATGGATTGAACAGAACCTACAAGTCCGCCAACATTCGAATAATATGTATTGATCTTACCTCTGACTGCATAAACATTTTCAAGCTTGATTCCGTTTATGGTATATCCTACCGCTCCGCCTATTCCGTATACATCACCGGCCTGTTTGGCATTGATCTCATAATTATCTACATAACAGTTGTTTATTATCAAACCAAGGTCGTTATGTCCTACAAGACATCCGACGGATGCCGCAGTCGAATTTTCCGAAGGCAATCCTGTAGAAAGATATACATTTCGAACGGAACAATTGGTGATCTTGTTCTCAAAGAAGTTTCGAGCAAGAAGTACACCACAGAACTGTGTGATATTCTCAAAACGTGCCCCGTCAACATGAACATTGTCAAGACTGGCTCCCTGCCTGAATATTCCGACAAGTCCCATATACTTCGCCGTTGAAAGTGTAGCTCCGTATATCTCCTGATTCATTGTGTGTATATTCTCAACCTTAAGATTCGAAATAGATCCTGAAACCTTACTGAAAACAAATCCCACATTTCCGACATCTATATTCCGGATCGCATGGTTCCTACCGTCAAACTTACCCGAAAAGCATCTATCATCGTCCTCTTGGGTATATTTTGAATCAAGAGTTCCGTCCGTTGTTTTCGCACCGACAACAAAATCTGCCGCAAAGTAACCTGTAAAATCAATATCGTTACCGAGCATATAATTCTGTTCAAGATCAGCTGAAATATCAATAAAATCGCCCACTGTTCTTACCGGCTTAAAGAATTCTACCCTAAGCGGAATCCTCTGTGCCTCCTCTGTGAACTCTCTCTCATAGGTTTTCGTTTCTCCGCGGAGTGAGTAACGTATTCCGGTAATACGGTAACTGCTGAGATATCTCGAAGGATTCTGTACACGGATCCTTGCATAGTAGAACTTACCGTCTTCCCACTGTTCTATAACACGTCCGTTGGCATAATCAAGACTCACATTATTGATGACAAGCGTGCTCGGATTATAGAACGTAACAGTAGCATATGCTTCGGTATCGTTGTTTTCTGTCACCATAGCTGCCAGCGGAATAATCGATGTACCGATCGATGTTATAGCGGGAAGCGCTATATCGGGCTGCGCCGGCATACATTCAGGCAAGCGAACATGAGGGTAGCAATTTCTCGCAACATAATCATAATCCCACTGACCGGGTCTTGTAATATCATCTGACTCGAAGAGCGATTTATACCAATTCACATCGTAAAGGATCTCTTTCCTGATCTCTACGGAGTCATAATCAAAACCCCTGTAGTCAAGACATATACCGTAATCAAGACCCATTCCGTAATGGTATACATTCTTGGAATAACCGTATATATTGTTTCCTTCGATAAAGTTACGAACGGCCGGAGATCTTCCCTGTTTTGCTTCATAATAAGGATTAGAAACAGTGGCATCACTCTCGTTTAACGTAAGTACTTTAGCCGCAGAAAAACTGTTACGAACAAAACCATCATTCTTTCCGCAAAGGACGGCACCCTTTTTATATCTTCCATCTGTAGTATCAGCTTTCAAATCCATGTCAACAAGACCGAAAGTACTTTCGATTATACCTCCGATATTTTGACGAACCAGACCTCCCGTATAATAACTTGTTGTATAGTTCGTCTTAGCGGTAGTCTTATTCTCAAAAATAATTTCGTAATCACTTTGAAGCGCAAGCTGATGAATCTTGGCACCGGTTGTCGAACACGAGTAACCGTTTCGCACTAATCCATAATTTATATATGTAACCAGTCCTAATCCGTTACCTCCGTATAAATAAATATCCTCTTCCACGTTAACACAGAAATTCTCAATAATACCCGTCGGATAGTTTGCATATGAACACATTCCCTGTATATAAGATGACTCTCTGAAGTCTGAAGCATTTCTTGCGGAACGGACCCTATTTCCGTTCTCATCGGTTATCCAGATTGTCTCAATTCTGTTCTTGTAGTTTATGATCACATTGTCAATGCGTCCGTAGTTGGCATAGGTTATACCCCTGACGTTCTTCAGGTTGTCATAAACATTAGGATCGCCGACACCCTTCTCATATACAATATTCTTTACCTCGCCGTACGCACCGAGTGTATGAATAAGGTACTCATTCGAAGTGTGAACGAGAGTATGACCGTTGAAATCCAGAACACCGTCGAACTGCTTTGTATTATATATATTGGCTATGTTTATCTTCAGATCTTTGGTCACTATATAACTGTCTGAAGGATGACAGTAAGCATCAAGAAGATCGTTTTCATCTTCTATCGAATGGATAAATCTGTCTGACGTAAATACTGAAGTACCTACTCGTATATTGTAGTTATTTATCTTGATCCACAGCTCGAGTCGATAATACTTACCGTACGCAACTCTGACACCAAAGTTGGTGTCTATCTGCTTAGAACCGCCGACAAACGTCTTTTGTCCGAGATCTTCACCTTTACCGTCTAAAGCATACTTGTCGTACTCACACATAGACAGGAGACAATTATCCCCGGTGTGTTCTCTTGCCTCGTCTTTTTCAAGCTCCCTCCATGTATGCATACGCTCGCTTACAAGAGCATATCCCGAATCGGACGAAACAGATTCGCCTTCCTTCTCATATACTCTGACATAGTATGTAGAAACACCGCCTTCACCAAGCTGACCGTACTCATCTTTAAGGACTGCATTAATGTTCGCTGTATAAGCTTTTTCTCCGAATTTATGGAACGAAACTCCGGTAAGCATATACACGCCATTGAATTTAGGCGACGCTCCACCGATGGCATTTCCAATATTAAGTGCTGTTGCACGAAGATATACTCTTACCGAACCGGTAAGATATTTATTAAGTCTGATATAATTACTCGTCCAATAGCTACGTGAACGTGCGACACCGTTTGAAGTGTCTGAAGTAACTTCAACCCTTGCGTTCGGATCCGATGCATCCGAAAGGGGTATAGTACATGCCTCATCCTCAAACAGCTGATATTTTGTGAATCTGTTTCTGGTGGGATATATGGCCGGCTCAATGATATTATAGCTTTCGTCTCCCAGATCGACATCGATCGTATATACTGCCGTTCTGTATATCAGTTTATCTTTGCCGTCAGCACCGGCTATATAATACTCCCCGCTTCCGAGGCTTCCCTTGTTAAGGTAAGTAGTCGGTGTCCCGTTTTCCTCGGTTGAATACTTACCGGTTATAGGTCCGGCTGTAACACTCGTCGTTCCTCTCTTAACCATGACTCTCACTTCGGGAGCAAGATCGTATGCTTCATTTATACCGATCAGTGATATGTCAGCCTTGATCGACTCATGAGTGACAATCATCAGAGTCTCCGTGTTGTCATTAACAAAGAGTTCTTTGTTTATCTCGCTTGATGCCTTCGTCCATCCCTTGTTGTACTCTTTTGCAAGGAACATGATACTGTACACTTCTTCTCGTGTAAGACCGCTGAACCTTATCTCATCGAACGTATCTTGAGGACCGTTAAACGTTCTGGTACCCATCGTCGTTCCAACACGATTCATCATCGTAAGCGTAACCGGATACGAACTGATGGCACCGTCGGGATCATCGATACTCACACCAAAAAGTGAAATAAAGTCTGATGCTGCATAATAAGCATCCATCTTTATTCTTGCTTTCTTGCGGTACGTCTTGAATGAAGTACGCGAAAGCGTCGTACGAACTTCGCTTTCCTTGCCGCTTGTTCCTACCGTAGCTTTCGACTTCACTTTGATGTTATATGTCGAATTGGTTGAAAGACCTGTAACAACAATCCTGAGTTCATTCTTATACTTATAAGGCACTACTCCTCCCGTAGTGTTCTCAGGGCTCAGCTCCTTAAGGCTATCGATTGTTCCTTCAGTATAACCTGCATGCGAACTTCCGAACGAAAATTCGCCGTTCTTATAATATTGACCGGGGTCCGCAATGTTATGAGTAGCCATGGAAGCCTCATATGCTGTTGTCTTAGCCTCATCTGCCTTCGTTCTCAGTAAAGTCATAGCTTCCGATTCGATCTCGGCAAGAGCATCAGAATACTTATCAACAATGGCCGTCAGGATCTTATATTCATCACCCTCGGTCGCATAATTACCGGAATTGAGCTCTGTCTGTGCATTTGCGGCAGCAGAGTAGTAATCATCAAGAGTATATTCTTTTTCTACTCCCTGCTCGTCAATTTCTATAAACTTATGATTTTGTCTGACTTCACTGTAGCAATCTGCATACGCCGTGTTCATCACCTGATCATATGCAAGCTGAGCTGCTTTATTGGCTGTTTCTTCCCACTCGGCAAGCTCATCGGGCCTTGTCTTGCTGAGCACAGATTTTATATCGGAGTATTGTGTTTCACTTGCATCACTTAATATATATGAGATCCTTGCATCTGTATCAAGTTCATACACTCCGGTCTCTACGCCGTTCTCATCTTTCTTGTTCTTATAAAAACCGATCGTAACGTCATCAAGCAGATCGATAAGAAGATCGTTGGTTCTGTCACCGAGTCTGAGGGTCATATAAAGATTGCCCTCGTTAAGATTCTCATCCGTTTCGGGAATAATATTGTCTAAGAAAAGGTTTCCAAGGGATGAGATCGAGGCTGTCGTAAATCTAGTCTCACCGATCACCTCTCCGACATGCCACTTTTCTGATTCGGGCACAATACCGCCTTCATAATCGGCTTCATCGTAGTCATATATATCATAATCCGCGATTACCTGAAGCTTGTAGACCGTCTGATCCGAAAGATCTGTAAATTGTGTTGCTACTTCAACCATACGATTGGGGTTTATACCCGATGCTCCCGCTGATGAATCGAAGATTCCATCCACCTGAGCGTCCGTGAACAAATGCTCGCTCAAAGGACCTTCGGGGGCAGTGTATGTAACGCCCGCGCCGGTAACCGTAGTCAGATATTTAACGGTCGTAAGAACTTCATTGCCGTTAATATCGGTTATCCTGTATTTTATATTCTTCATTCCGGCATTACCGCTGTTAGTCATACGCATCGCAACGGTATAGTCGTATATCTTGTTATTGAGCACACGGAATACGGCATTGGGTGCTTCGGTACATGTTTTGAACACACCGCTTATCGATTCGACACCATTGCCCGATCCGTCATCAAATTTAAGTAAAGCACCTGTCTTGTCATAAATCTTTATGACATAGTTATAGGTCGAATTTGAACGGAATACTCTTGAACTTTCGTAATTAAACTTCTCTCCTCTTCTGAGTTTTTCAAGTTCGGAAGAAGAAAGTGTAAGAATCCTGACATCATTAGGATCGGCTGCATTGGTTGCGGTTATCTCGAACCTTCCCATGTACTCAACCGACTCTATGAATTTGTCATTTGTTTTGTTTACGGCAATACCGATACCGAGATCATTGATCTTAAATGAATTGGGAGCCTTTTTGGCCTTAGCAAAAGTAAGATCGAGTTTGTCGAGGAAATCACGGCTCTTGGTCTCAACAACGACATCGCCGAATTGCATAATGTCCTCGGCTACAGTTTCACCAAATGCGTTGATGTAGTTAAGAACTACTTTAAGGGTATACTTCTCCTCAGGTTCAAAAGGCTGTGCAAGGCGAAGCGGGCCGCTTCCTGTTACCGATTTTGTATAAACAAGCTCACCGTTTTCGTCAGTTCCCTTTTTAACATAGATCTCAACACCGTAACGCTTATAGATAAATTGTGCATTTTCGATATGGAAATTATCAAGGAATATGGTATATGTACCTGTTGTTATATCTCCGAGATGAACAACGGGCTTCTTCCACTCTGTAAAATATACGGGACGTTGGGGATTTCCCGTCTCCTGCTTAGGAATTAATTCCGGCGGTTTTACAGGTGATGCGGCAGCTGCAGCACCTCCCGGAGCCGGTGCTTCGGGCACATAGGGATCTCCTCCCGATACTGTCTGCTCAAGGGGAGGTATAAGTGTAGGTGTGGGAAGAGGTGTAGCCGTAGGCCTGGGCGTAGGAGTAACGCGCACTACATCTACATCTTCTGCAGGGAGAGGATCTCCGGCAGGTTCAGGTATCGAAGGAACACTTGTAGGACGCGGCGCCCTTGTGGGTCTTTCCGCGGGATCCGGAGTTACGGACTCACGCTCTCCATCATCATCACGTACATCATCTCCTGCAGGCAAAGGATCTGTTGTCTGTTCGGATGTCTTTCTTCCTTCATCAGACGATGTGCTTTTTTCTGCTTTATCAAGTTCATCATCGGTATCATCACCCGATCCCGATGACGTATCGCTGACAAAGATCACCTCTCTTGTAGGTGCCGGAAGGTCTTCGGATTCTTCGTTTACGGGAACAGGAGTAGGTGTGGGCGAAATTTTTTCCTTAACCTTTCTCTCACTGTAAAGACCGAGTTTCTCAAGGAACTCGATATAAGAATAGCTGTATGAACCGGTCTCGATCGTAGCTGTACGTGAAACCGGAGAAATGCTTGCATAAACAAGCTTATCATCTTCATAGTAATAATAATCTACCCTGTCTTCAAGGAAACGGATAAATGAATTGGCGGGAACCTCGCCCGCAGTCGTCAATGCTCCGCCTACAGTAAGCTTGTTGGCATTCATATAGACTCCGTTTCCGGTATCTACAAGGATGAAATCCTCTCTGTAAGCACGCTCCATGTCAGAGTTGAATGTTACACCGCCGCTCATATAAAGGTTCTCATATGAATCGACATATTCAAATGTTCCCGTGAGGAGCTTATCGACATTGCTCGTAAACATAACAGCCGAAGCGTTATTGATGACATAGGGATAATTAAGTGATACCGGAGTGTAATTGTCACCCAGATAATACTTACCCGACTTCTCGTAAAGAATGTCTGACTGCGATGCGGTAATAGCCGGAATAGACGTCATAACCGCATTTTCGTCATTGGCGTAAAGGCTGTCACGAACCGTCTCACCGACAAAAAATCCGTCATTAACAAGCACCAGACGTGCCGTATAACTTCCGGATACTATCAAAAATATCGATGCAACAATCAGTACAAGAGCGATCCCGCCCATGGCGATAAATAGACCCATGCCGCGTTTCTTCATCCTGTAACCCTCCTCTTAAGAAGTCTCAATCACTTCTTTATGTTTTAGTCAAAAATCGAACCAAATGTCGATGAATCATTTATAACAAGCATCTTAGGCTCTTCGTCCTCGAGAACCGTTCTGTTTATAACATCAACGCCGCTCCCGTCTTCATATAAAACTTTGGCCGAATCAACCTGTAAAATGAATGTTTTAAACTCGTCCAGCTCCGGGTCGTAAAATTCAAGTATCTCATTCCCATCAAAGCTGACATACGAGTATGGTGCCAGCGTATATGAACTGTCTCCCCACGAAAGTGTGGCCCGATCCGTAACGATGTAGTTTTCCCCGTCGTAGATCACAGTTCTGTCGAGCGTTTTTGTTTTCTTGGAATCACTCGATTCTATACGCGTTGCAGTATCTTCGTTTTCCTCTGTATTTATCCTGCTGAAAGCCGGCAATTTGTACTGCCTTCCTTTGAGCGGTTCGACGATCGTATAATCATGAGGAAGATATATCGTGTTTTCACCGTACAAAGGCGCTCCCTCAAGCGGTGAGGTAAATTCTTCTCTCTTCTGATACCATTCTCCGTCGTGTAAGAATACCTCGAAGTTTTCCGGGTAATCATATCTGTATCCGATACAATACTGGAATGTCTTTTCCGGTATAACGAGTATGGTATCGTTTATCGGTTTCGGGGCTTCTTTTTTCTCTTCCCTGTCTTCATTCTCGGAAACTTCGATCTTTTCAAGACCGCCTGACGTACTGTCGCGTTCGACGGAAAGACCGAGGACGCTGAGGAAATCCTCCATCATATACGTCTTGTCTCCCACATTAACGAGCGAATCCTTACCGATTCCGTGCGATTCCCTCTCTGCGGTAGTTTCCGTTACTGTCGCTTTTCTGATGCTGTATCCGTCAAAAAGCACAAGCTCCATCGGATCAACTTCAAATCTTTCTCCGCTTGATATTACAGAAAAGCTTTTCAATGCCACAAATAAGTTCTTTGTGCAGGAAAGAAGCAACAGATCTTTAGCCTCTTCTCTTCTCATGTATTCTTCATCAAAAAGCACTTCCTTGATAAGAAACGACCTGCCTTCAAATGTCTTAAGCTTAAGGTTTACATCAAGGAAGACTGCTTTATCCCATGGTATGTATAAATAGCTGTTGTTATTGAAAAATGACGGAACCTCTGAGGCCAGTTTCTCGCCGTTGTATTCAGGTACCTCGTCATCAATCTCAATCCTTCCGTCCGGTGACAGAATGCAGACCATCTCGCTGATATCTGTCTGAGCCCCGGGGACTCTCATGACCCCGACGAGTCTTCCCGTATTGACAAACGCAAAGCCGTAATCTTTCACCATCACTTCACGTCTACCCCTGTAAGAAAGAGCTACCATGATGAGTACCGCGAGTATCATAATCAACGGAACTATCACCAAAAGCGCCTTCTTCGAAAGGATTGTCTTTGAAACATTATTTCTCTTCATAATCAACCAACATATTCATCGAGGCTCTGTGGCTGTACGAAAAGCATCTGTTCAGAACCGTCTGTTTTTATCAAAATATCTGTTACTATATCAAGCTGTGTGCCGTCCTTAAGCATCACGTATGCATCTTTTCCGATCAAACTGTATGTATTGATCGATGAAGCACCCGGATCAAATATCATGAGCGATCCGTTATACGTAGCCTTTAGATACGTGAACGGCGAGATCTTAACAACGTTGTCTCCGACCGTAAGCTCGAGATCATTGAAGAAAACATAGGAATCGCTTCCGTCGTAGAGGAAGAAATTCATTGCTTCTCTCTCTTTTTCTTCTCTGCTTATGATATAGCTTCCGCCGTCTCCGGCTTCGATCGTACTGAGAGTATCAACTCTCTTTGTCGATGATATAGCCGGCTCAACGATCGCATATGCTCTGGGCATCATCATCTTCTTACCTGCGCTTCCCCCTTCGAAATACAAAGGAGTTTCCGCAAGAGCGATCTCTTTTTCATCTCCGTAGGTGATGACACAGCCGTTGTTTCTCTTTCTCGCTGTCGCCGGATAGTCATAATAGACGTACTCGGATTTAACGATCTGATAAACCTTGGTATCGATCTTTACGTTATCAAGGCCGGAAACAATGTTTCCCGCAAAGAACGCAGGCACACCGAGGACCAATATGCAGACCACCATTCCGATAAGCTGCGTCGTGGGTTTAATACGCGACTTAAATTCAGCGGTACTGCTTTTTCTGTGCTTTGAAGTCGATGCAGCAAACAGCACATCAAGACTCAGGATCAGGTTTGCGATCTCCATAACAACAAACAGTATATTCAGGACCACAAGCAAAACGATAACGCTTTCCCTCATCTGAACATCTTTGAGATATGTCATTATAATACCGTTGACATATATAACGCCCATGGCCACACCGGCCATGCAAACTTCTCCGACCAGCCTGATCACGCATCCTACCAATATATCGCGCTTGAATGTTGCTATAAGCGTGAATATCATGACCATGATCTCAATGGTTGCCGCAGCGATCATTATTTTCTCATCATAATCATGTATAAGAGCAGCGGCAATAAGGTAGATAAAGAATCTAACAAATACGATTGCGACCGCAAGAGTATCAAACTGATCAAAACCCGCAGCCGTAACCTTCATACGGCTAAGACGGGAATTCAGGTCAAATCCGTTAGCCAACCTCACTGTCCTCCTTCAAAAGAAGCTTGAACACATTATTCTTTATGCAGTAAAAGCCTCTGACTCCTTCCAGCTTACGTACATCATTATCCGTGACGATCTCAAGCTCTCCGTCCATCTCTCCGAGTGTGGGCATATAATCCACCATTATAAGGAGATTTGAACGCTTATCCTTCAAGCGCACCATATGGACATCATGGAATACCTCATATCCGGTGGCAAAGCTGATGAGGATCACTTCTATATACTTTTTTTGAATCTGCTTCTTCATTAGATGATCCTTTCAAAATGTTCGTCAAATCAGGATTTTTTGTAATCGTACAGGTTACTGATGTAGAGGAACCTGTTCTCATCTGTGGTGTCGTACTTGCCTGCAAGGATCGCTTCAACATCATCAAGAACGTCCTCAATCTTAACGAAACGTCCGGGTATATTTGTAAACTGCTCAGCAACGAACATAGGCTGTGTAAAATAGTTACGAAGCTTTCTTGAGCGGTAGAAGATATTGTAATCTTCCTTCGAAAGCTCTTCAATACCGAGTACCGCAACGATCTCTTCGAGCTCCTCGTAACGTGTCATATAACGAAGTACTTCAGATACAAGGTTATAATGACGCTCGCCGACCTTCTCTATATCGATCATCTTTGACGATGTACGGAATACGTTAACTGCGGGATAAATACCTTTTTCTGCAACTTTACGGTCAAGAACGATCTGTCCGTCAAAGTGCGATGTTATCGCATGAACCGCTGCATCGTTATAATCATCGGCAGGGATGAAAACTGTCTGGAATGATGTGATCGAACCGTCTTCCGTAGAGTTGATCCTCTCCTCTATTGAAGAGACATCAGACAAAAGTGTGGGCGGATAACCGTTATCGATGGGCATGTTTTCAAGCTCGGCTGAAATCTCGGAGCTTGCCTGAACGAAACGGTAGATATTATCAACAAACAGAAGCACATCCTGCTTAAGCTCATCACGAAGGAACTCTGCCTGTGTAAGTCCCGAGAACACTGCACGTGAACGTGACATTGAATTCTCGCCCATCTGTCCGAAGGTGATCGTCATCTTTGAAAGCAGATCGCCATCGATCATCTCGTCATAAAGTTCCTTACCTTCACGCGAACGCTCGCCGACACCGATGAACACCGAGTTACTCTGAAGGAATTTATATACGTTGTGAATAAGCTCTTTTATAAGGACCGTTTTTCCTACGCCGGCACCACCAAGGAGGCCCATCTTAAAGCCCTTTTGCATGGGTGCGAAGAAATCGAGTACCTTGATACCTGTCCAAAGGATCTGTCCGTCAGTATTGATCTCTTTGAGGGACATGTTCCTCTCATAAACATTCTTAGTATGAGGATTCTCTATTACGTTACCGTCGATAAGGCGACCGTATGAGTCAAATACCTTTCCGAGGATCTCGTCCGAGTATTCTGTACGAAGTCCGCCGTCAACACGCTCAACCTCAACTCCTCTGGTGAGTCCTATAACGCTGTCAAAAGGAACCGCAATTGCAAGATTTCCTGCTATCTGAGCGATCTCAAAACGATTCTTGTGTTCGCTTCCTACAGTCTCTACGATATCCTTTACTCTGACATCAGTTTCGTTAAGCAGTATCTCAACCCTCATCGAGGATACTGCGATTATTCTTCCAAGGCTCATTGTTTATATCCTCCTCGCCCAACTGTCAATCTACAGTTTTCTTTGCCATCTTTTTAGTGAAATTGTCTATAACCTTCTCAAATTCCTTTGCAACTTTTTCTTTACGGATCTGTACCAACTGTTCTGCTTCGATCTCTTCAATCTTTTTAAGTGATTCCGATGTCGAATTCTGGCGGTAAATATTTTCAGAAGCGTAACTGTTTACTTCTGCAATCTTTACCTCGTAGTTGACATAACTCGTAAGCAGGTTATAAAGTATCCGGTTCGCATCACCTTCCACGAAGAAGTCCTCCGTGTAGACCTTTGATCCAACCTCAATGTCAAACGGGAAGATCTTTTTCTTCATGATCTCGATCCTTGACGTATTATAAAAGTGATTGTATATAAGGTTGATCTGTGAATGCTTCTTTCCCATGATGGTCTCAACCAGGAGGTCATGGACCTTATCATAGCTTGAATAAAATTCTTCACGCGGAAGCGAAAGGATTATTCCCTGTGCGCTCTGCCTGAGCTTTCTTCCGATCAGGATCTTATCTGCATCCGTATCCTGTTCAATAAACTGATTAACCGTGAAGTTTATGTTGCCGCAAAAACCGAAATCACTTCCGATGTAAATATTGAGCGGCGGCTTTGTCTCGTCTATGCTCCACAACTTTTTATCAAGCTGGAAGTTACGATTGTTTGCGATCAGGTCGATGATATCCGATGCTTCTCTCTCCAGCTTCAAATACTTTTCAGCTTTTTTTCGTGCTTTGTCGACACGTATAAGAGAGTGGAAGTTCATGACCTTAACTATCGGTTTTATCCTCATAAGGTGCTATCCCCTTTCATCAACCCAAATCAACAAGTCCGTCAAACATATGCTGCATCTCTTCAGGCGGTATGGGTGAAAACTTATACTGACGAAGCTTATTTCTGATTGCTTTACCGTTTCTCATACTCTTCAAGAGCTCAGGGCTCATTTCATCCTCATTTGCAAGCTCGTAAACATCACATTTCTCAAGATATGCAAGCAGCTCACGTCTTACGACTGCGCCAACCTGCTTCATCTCTCTGGTCTGAACGGCACCACCGAGACGAGAAACCGAAAGTCCGTATTCAATAGCGGGTTTATTACCCTTCTCAAAGTTCTTTGCAGAAAGAACGATCTGTCCGTCTGTTATTGAAATAATGTTACTTGAAATGTAGTCGGTGATATCTCCGCCCTTTGTCTCGCAAATAGGAAGGATCGTTATTGAGCCTCCGTCCTTATGCTGGCATCCTCTTTCAAGAAGACGTGCATGTGTATAGAATATATCCGAAGGATATGCATCACGTCCGGGAACCGTTCCCGTAAGAAGTCCGATCTCTCGGCATACATCGGCATGACGCTTTAGATCATCGATACAAACAAGTACGTCTTTTCCTTCAAGCATGTATTTTTCAGCGACAGCAAGACCCATGAAAGGTGTTGTTTTGATAACGGGAGGGAACTCGTCGTTAAATGCGCTTATGATTATCGTGTATTCCATGGCTCCACGCTTTAAGAGCTCATAAAATACATTCTTGATCTCTTTCTTTGTCTTACCTACAGCAATGTAGATACAGATCATATCGCGACCTTTTTGATTAACGATCGCATCGAGGCAAAGCTGTGTCTTACCTGTACGCTTATCGCCGATGATAAGCTGACGCTGTCCTTTACCTACGGGATAGATCATGTCGATACCGGTAACTCCCGTCTGCATGGGGCGCTTAACGTTTCCTCTGTCCATGATCGGAATGGGGGGAGTTTCAATAGCAAGCTCAACGGTATTATCAAACTTTTGATCGTTCATTCGATCAACTCCGAACATATCAACTATATGCCCGATGGAATCGGGAGAGAAAACACCTTTGAATTCAACTCCCGTTGCATGAACCGCATCACCAACGTATATTTCGTCGGTCTTACGGATAAGAGCGACATAAATACGGTTTCTGCCGATAGTGCTGACATATCCTTCAGCTTTACCGTCGATGATTATCTTTTCGAAATAACCGGCTCCGTCAAGTCCTTCAACCTCAATGATGTAATTCTTGATACCCGCAACACGGCCTACCTCATGGATATTCTTTCTGTCCACGATCTCACGGCACTTACGATCTACGAGTTCTTCAACATGCTTGCTCATAAAAAGTTCAACCCCCAAATCTAAAAATCTTTTACTATATTATCTTATACCAATATTTTCACATATAATCCCGGTTTAGCCCAGTTCGGAACGATGAATACCGAAATCATACAGTTTACGTCCGGCGATGATCTGGATTCCTTCGCAAAGACCCTTGTCGTATACGGTCTTTATAAGAGGTGATATATCAGAGAAATCATCGTCTTTTTCGGCTGTGCGGACAACGATCGAAGGATCGAGTCTGTCTCTTCTGCATGCAAGCCAGTAAACAAATCTATCGGTCGTATCAAAATCACCGCGTTCTTCACAATATAAAGCAAGAAGCTTTTTCCCCTCGTCGTCGAGAGAATCATTCAATGCCTCATACTGTTCCGCGCTGTCAAATGCCAATAATCTGTAGCACAGATCTCCCGAGAGCGCCTTACAGAGCTCATCTATTGCGGCATATTCAGCCGAAACATCGGGAACAACGTATGATGCCATAAAATCTTTAACAAGGCCCTGTCTGTCAAACGAAAAATGTTCGCGCATGTTTCGATAGTCCCTTTTCAGATCGGGGCTGCAATACCCCGTTGTCCTGGTAAAGAACATCTGACCCGTGGAAACCGTGCGGGAATCCTCGCTTTCCTCAAGTTCTCTGAGTCTCTTCTCAAGAGTATCAACTCGATTCTGTACGCTCTCAAGTCTCGCCTGTTTCTCCTCAATGAGATCGTCATAGATGAGAATCCTGTCGCTTACATTTGATTTTAAGTTTTTTTCCGCTTCTCTCGAGTAAATTGCCACTACCATAAACACAACGGCTATCGCAATAACGAGAATCGCAATGACAAGAATAATCTCGCTCATTATGCCCTAATCCCTTCCCTCATTCGATATCATCTTCCATAAAGTTTCAAAACATTCGACATTTCGAAGCCTTCATACCCCGATCATCATGCCAAACCTTTTCGAAAACATCAGATAGCATACGGATTAAAATACAGAAGAAGGAATATGAGTGCAAAGAGCACCAAAAGCAGTACCGTCATTACAACCGCAATGATCATAACCGAATGAACAATGTCATTCTTTGTTTCGGGGTTACGACCTACAGCTTCTGCCACCTTGGATCCGAGTATTCCCAGACCGATCCCGACTCCCAAAAAAGCAAGTCCGAGCATTGTTCCGATAGCGCTCATTGTTGACGAAAGTATCGTTTCCATAAGTATATTCTCCTATCTATTATTATTCTTTATTTTAATATTTTTAAGATCAAAACAATTTATTGATATACAACTCCGATTTGAGAGGATGAGCCTCATTTCCGTATTTAACATCCGTTATCCTGACGAGAAGATTCTCATCGTTTTTGTCATAATTGAACGAGAATTTCTGTCCGACCTGCACTGCCGTAGGTATATCGATCTTCCAGCGAGCATCGTTTCCGTTTTCGAGTGCCGGAGACGGATTCGTTATCGTGATAACACTTCCGTTTTCTCCTACAACCTCTACATATGCCTCATCGATCAGAGGATCGAGTTCAACAATAATTTTTGCGGAGATCGAGCCGCCCGTAGCCGGTCCTACCGGAGTAATGCTGTCAAGTGTGATGTTACTGTAAAGCTGAGGTGTACGTACCACTATGTACTGATCCCATACAATGTCGGAACCTATTTTGTTATAGTCAAGGAAACCAAGCTTAACTACGTACATTTCTCCGGGTTTGATCTTAATTTCCGTGCTATTGTCACCCTTTGTCATTCCGCCCACATACGAGATCGCATTTACAAGTGATCTGTCTACGGGGAATACGTAATATTCATAATTTGTCTCATCGGCTTTTCCGTCAGCATCTGTGGGTATTACACCAAGATAGATCTGCCCGTATGAAAGCTCCGGATCGTCAACACCGTAATCGATTGAAAGTCTGTTGGCAAAAGGAGTAACTCCTCTGAGTTTGAGGTATTTGTACAGTGTCTTTGTTCCTTCGACGCCACCGCCGTTTCCGCCGTTTCCGCCAAGACCACCCTGGCCGCCCTGGCCACCGTTACCACCGTTTCCACCGGGGCCACCGGTACCACCTGTTCCACCTGTTCCACCGGATCCACCGGTTCCGCCCTGGCCACCCTGGCCACCTTGTCCTCCGGCGCCACCGGAACCACCTGTTCCACCGGATCCGCCGTTACCGCCGTTTCCGCCTGTACCACCGATTCCACCTTGGCCGCCCAAGCCGCCCATGCCGCCGTCACCGCCGTCTCCGCCGGTTCCACCGGTTCCGCCGGCACCGCCTGATCCACCAAGACCACCGTTTCCGCCGTTTCCGCCGGCTCCACCTGCTCCGCCGTCTCCGCCGTTTATAACTATATGAAATTCAGGAGCACGCTGTTCATCGGTTTCTTCCGACTTCTCCATCTCACGGTAGATAGTTTCACTGTATGCACTGGTAGTTCCCATCATACTTGCCGTGTTGATACGCCTGTCTCCCTTTACAAAGACCTCGTTCGCAACGTCAAATTCATAGTCGCCGACATATATCTTCGACGGCACCGCTGTTTTAACATTTGTATCTCCGTTAAACAAAAGCGCATTTCCTGCCGTGTCAAGTATCAAATACAAGAATCCTGTCGTATCCACTACTTTGTCTTCCGTCGAAATCTCAGGTCCGACAAGCAGGTACTTTCTGTCCGCAAGCTTGTAAAAGCCGGGAGTTGAGAAATCTGTTATGTCCATAACACCTTCGATAGACTTGATCCCGCCATCGTCGGTTACTTCCAGACCCCCTCCGTATGTTCTGACAGAACCCGAGCTGCTCTCGTACATAACAACCTGTTCGCCGAGACAATGACCCTGTCCTTCCGGAGTCTTAAGGTAATATTTCCCGTCCCATTTCTTCTCAATGACAGACTCCTCATTGACTTCAATCGCATGATTCTCCGCATCATAGACTATGCTTGAAGCCCCTACTACATAAGGGTCTTCATTTTTTCCCATTCCCATCGTCATCATCACTACGACGATCGCACCTATTGCAACAATCGCCAAAGCAAATGCATAGAAGGAGAACATGCTTTTTTTGTCCAACTTTCTCATAATACCTGCTTCCTTTCCCCACTAAGCAATCGTAAAGTTATTTATTACATAGTCTTCCTGCGTAGCTCCGCCACTACCGTTATCAACGCTCATTCGCAGAGCTATGGTATACGTTCCCGTTTCCGTAAAGATTCCTTCCGCGATTCCTCTGTATCGGTATATCGTATCATCCCCGGTAATCAATTCAGTCACACCTTCCGGATTGGTCGTCGCATCATAATAATTAGTGCTGGCAAAAGGATTATCCGAACTGTAGCTTAATGTCTTACCGCTGGGGAACCTGATATTTACATCAAGTTTATTAACCTTATCGATCTTCGAAGGATTAAAGAAGTCAACAAATACGCTCTTTTCCGATCCCTTTCTTACCGCTTCTATAGCTCCGTATGAGAATCCATCGGCCCTTGCGGATTTTTGTGTTACCGACGTCATCTTATATTGTCCATTCTCAAGAGCGGTCGGCTCTTCTGTGGGATCCAGGAATGTATCCTTAAATCCATTAATTCCTTTGGTCTTTGTACCTGTCAGATCCTCCACATAATATACCCTGAGTGTTACCGCTTCTTCAGGGTCCGATACATTCACTTCAATCTTCTGGGTTGACCTTGTACTGTATGTTGTGTCTGCTATACTTCCCGGTGTTCTGTCAGCTCCGTTTTTGTCGAGGATTCTTACCATATACTTATCCGATTGAACAACACCGTCCGTATCAACCATACCGATACGGAATGTTACTTTTTTCTCACCCGCATATGCCCTGATGTTAGGGAACGCAGACTTAAGTTCGGGGATACTGTTGAAGGAAACAAATGTCGCGTTATCCAAATAGTGTCCGACATCATTTCCTCTGTCCGATCCCAACGAATGAGTTGTCAGCCATTTGTTGTAAACATCTGAATATTCATCTGTATGATAGTAATATGCTACTCCCGAAGCATGTGTATCGGTTGATTTATTTTCTGCTGCCATGTATGATGTAAACGAATCAAGATCTGCGATGGTAAGCGGTATCAATCTGAGCTTATACTTACGTGCTCCTCCATAACCATCTGAGAAATTGAAATACACATTTTTCATTTTATCATTTTCGTCAGGTTTCTGTCCTATCAAAATAGTTCTTGGACTTACATCGAGCACAACCGATCCACTGTTCTCTCTTTCTCTAATATACTGCTCCATTTCTTCATGTGTGAGTACCAAATGGTCCTCATTATCATAAAGCGCGTATCTGAAGGCGGTAACTCCCTCTTGGATCAATGCACTCGTATTTGCAAGTTGAACGCTTACCAACAGTTTCTTGTTATCATATGCCTTTGCAGAATACAAAACTCTTGAAAGGTTTTCTGCCACCTGTATGGTTTCTGTCGTGTTGATCGGATAATAGATTCCCGATGCCAATTCTTCAGGGTATTTTTCATCACGGAGATATACTCTTTTGTCTACTATAGGATTGGCATCGTAATCAACATCTAAATTGAAGTCTTCCTGATTCTTATAATATACGAGCTGGATAACATACTGCGAATTGGCATTAAGCTGGAATCCGTTTGTATCAGCACCGATCTCTATCGTATATGTTCCGTCTCCGGGCGCTCCTTCCACACTGTTAAGCTTATTCAATGCAACGGGGAATCGCCTTATTTTATGGGTATCAGGATCAATTAGGGGCGTATATTTTGTTCCGTTTCCGGTTTGAACTACGTCGTACAGCAGGATATATACGTTACCCATGCTTCCTGTAGGATTATTCTGCGTCCAAGTCCTTTCGTATATCTCAGATTCACCTTTTACACCCGAAATCTTAAAGTTGATGATTGCAGAATGTATACCGCCCGATATTGTAAATCCTCTGTCAGAGTGAAGATTGACCATAGGTATTACAGATCCCATAGTAAATTGTCCTTCAGAAGGGGAGTTGGCTGTAACCTGACTCGTCCCTTTTACAAGGGATACGGTATACGGCTCAATATTCTTGGTGATCTTAAAGTCATAAAGGCCGCCTTTTTGTGCATGAGAAGTCTTAGTAGTCTCATAATGCCATCCGAGGTTTTTTTGCCAATCATTAAATGTCACAGCAAGGTAGCCGTTGTCATTGCTCGCATCCTCAAATGTACCGGCAATATTTTGTGCTTGAGCGCCTGCCACCGACGAATTCATCGTCATTCTGAATATGGAACCGATAGCCAATCTGTCAGTCGAATGATCGTTTCTTACCGAAAAGTCAGAAACATCTTCGCCGATAGGCAATATATATTGTCCTTCATTCTCACTTGTAAGTTCCTTAAGGCAGACATACTGCGCGGAACTCAACTCATTCTTATACAGCGGGCTTCCATCACCATCTTTTACGAGGAATCCCTCTTTTCCTGTATCATAATAAACAGTCAGTTCTGTTTTGATAACATCATTCGCATTTGCAATGGATGTAAGATCTGAAAACTTCGCATATGCAGTGATCGTTCTTCCGGCAACAGAAGAAATGTCAAGTATTAAATCCGTTTTTTGAGTTGTAGGGTTTCCGGAACCATCCAGCTTAACAAATTTAGCTGCAATGGCAACCACATTTCTGGGTTGATTGTCTGTTCCGCAAGTTATATCAAATTTTACTCTTGAATACTTTTCTTCAGCACTAACAACATATGTTCCTGTGGTTTCGGGTTTCAGTCCGGAGAAAAATCTCTCTATCAGTTTAACATCCGTACTTCTTCCGTAAGCACTTATATAAAGATTAACAGGTACGCTGATCGTATATTTTCCTTTATTGGCATTTGTAACACATAGAAGAGCCTCTTCATTACAATGAAGCGTACTCGTACCGTTTGTTTGAGTTGAATCAGATTTAAGATAACTTGTAACGTTCGCGCTACCCGGAGCAACACTCATAGGATTACCAAGGCAAAGTGAAGCATCAACCGATTTGATATAGTAACCATAGCTAAACGAATTAGCATCACTGCTTGCAGGATAGAAGTAATATGAGGGTTGCTCATAAGGAGCAAGCATTGTTACAGGGCACTTCAAAACGCAAGCTTTATCATCCCCGAGTACTTCAGGGTACATTTTATTATTATCACCCATCGTATCATGATCCGTTTGCAAGCGGAATGTAAATTCATAATCTCTACCACGTGCAAATCCATACAATGAAGCACTTCCGCCGTTTCCGTCGGGTATAAAGGCCTCGATATTATATCCCGCCTTTTTTCCGGTGTTGTTACGATCTACAAGCTTACCCTTCGAGGTATCATTATCTCCACTAAAATCCTCGAAAAGGAATACACCTGTGGGTGCTTCATCCATTCTGGCTTTACCGTTCGGGGTATCCTTCGTGAGGTCAATACTCAATTTGACCATATAGTTTTGATCGCTGCTCGGGTAAAAATATGACCCACCGGCTGTTTCAGCATCAGAAGATACCTTGCTGTAGTTCTCTCCCGCGCCGAGCTTGGGGTTGCTGCTTCTGAGCTTATCCTCTATCGGTTTCATTGTTGCTTTGTAATACTCAGAATCATACACGTAGAAATCAAGTCGTTTAAAATAATCCAGGTTCTTTATCCCTGTGGGCTCAACAAAGAATCCAAGTACAGTTTCCGGATTATAGCTACTGTATTCGCTCGGAAGAGTATCGCCAACCTTTTCGGAATAATTATTTATTGTAATGGGTACAACATTAAGACCCAGACTTGCCGGATCGGGATACGCCTTACCTATTTCCTGTTCAAAACTATTATCAGCTACACGAATAGGGTTTCTGTGTGATGTTGAATCGTATGCTTCTGTAACTTTAACGATATACTTTCCGTTAAAGGATCCGATAGAAGGATTTCCGGGGAAATCATCAAGCGTTATCTTATTTCCGCTTTTCTGTTTTGATGTACCGGAGGTTGGATCATATGCCATCTCTATGTTGCCTTCACAAACAAGAACCGGATCATTTCCCTGGATGAGGCTCGGAGTGTAAAGCTGAACATGAACACCACCGATGTTGGTTCCGTCCTCGGTCGTTGTGATGCTGCCGGCCTGACTCACCGCATACTGAGATGTATTAATGCCTGTGGATATCTGGTTTGTATCGGGTTCCAATGTCAAGTCAAAGAAAATAGGTTTTGTATTATTCTTCTCGCCGACAATCTTCACCTTGCCGTCTTTATAGTAAGGAGTAGTAACGATAACCGAACCCAAAAGTCTGTCCTGATAATATCCGTCGCCGTTTATATCTACTAATCCTCTTGCATCAAATCTGTACGTTGTCTTACTCTTCAGGTTACTGAATACGTCTCTTATTGACAAGGTCTTTTCTCCCTTGTCTCCGGTGCCGAAACTCAAACCCTGGGTCGATATGACCTTACTTCCCATCTGAATCGCATCGGAATGATAGGAAATGATTATATTACTGTCCCGTTTAAGAGCTATGTTGCCCGGCAAGTGAATGGTAAACTGCGCATTTTCGATAGATCCGCCGGCCGATGAGCCCAGCGCATTGGGTAAAAGTGATGTTTCTTTGTTGTCAAGCGTAAGCCATGTATACTGTGTTACGCCGTCCATTGTAAACGCATCCGGGAAATCGCAGGTTACTTCGATATTTTTCTTGTTATCAAAAGCCTCCGCGATAGCTCTTACCCTGTATGCCTCATTCGGATCAAGTCCGAGGCCCGTCATAGGATCAACGCCGTCAATATAGCAGTGAACCAACTGATTGTCTGACGCGCGAACCACACGTACAAGCTTACCGCTTGTATCGTAAACCTCATATCTGTATCCGGTTATTGCATGATCTATATCGTTAACTCTGCCAACAGAGAAATCGAAGCTTTGATTCATCACATTGACTACAACTTCAACATCCGATATCGAAGGAGTTTTCTTTAACGTTTTAACAGGTATCCTTACGTATCTTGAAGGTATCTGTGTTGTGTTACCGTCCAGCTCCGTAATCGAGAAATAATACTGCGTATCCGATGAAAGCTGGGTAGTGTCAATCGTGTTGATGATCACATGATCCGACGTGGTTCCGTCACTGTTTATGACAGTAGGATTATCGTTGGCACCAAGGTTCTGTGAAAGTGTAAGAGATCCACTCTTTTTATTTGAACCGTTTGCATCCGTAAGAACCCAGCTTACCGACGCGGTATGTGTTACACTTGAAGTATTAACATCAGCACCCGCATCGCGGTTTACAAGTTCCATATCAATTTCTTGTGATTTAACGCCATAAACATTTACATGCAAAGGGAAATCATCCGTTACAAGAACTCTGTCCTCGAATGATGTTTCTACCGTTTTTCCTTTATAATCGTATTTTCCGCTGATCAAAAACCTGTACGCGGTAGCGGGAGCAAGATTGTCAAATCCGGTTAAGTCGGCCGCATCCGAAGTACTACCGGTTGACATTTCGCTTGCTATCTCCTGTGTATGTACAAGTTTTCCGGTTTCAATATTTATAAGTCTGACCGTAACATCTTTGATAGGAGTCGGTGTTTTCTCCTCGATGCTCATTTTAAAACCAAATGTTCCTTTGATTTCGGAGTATGTAGCTGTAAGAGGATTAACCCATCTGATAACGGGAACATCCTTGAGCACATCCAAAGGATCATCCAAAATAACATTCTGTCCGTTTACACCGTCTGTTCCGTTGTTACCCATAAGTCCGTCGTAACCGTTATTACCGGCTGCTCCACCGCCTCCGGCTGCTCCCGCGCCGCCTGCCGCGCCCTGGCCGCCCTGCGTTCCCGCTGCACCCGGTGCTCCCTGAGCTCCGTCGGTTCCGATAGCACCTTCAATACCGTTGGTTCCGCTGTGTCCGCTTGTGCCGGCCTCGCCTGCTTCGCCGTTATCGCCATCGTATCCGATAAGACCCGAAAGACCGTTTTCACCGCTCATTCCGTCAGCTCCGACTGTTCCGTCGGCACCGTTTGTTCCGTTTATTCCGTCTGCGCCTGTCTCACCTTTTTTTCCGTCGTGAATTTCAAAATCAAAAACAGGCATAATATATCTTGTCGCGTCTACGTCGGCAGGAAGTATGTCAACAACCTGTTCCGAATCGGTCGTGATCTGACCGAGAGACATCTTGGGTGTACCGTCTTTAACGATCATCTGAGTATTAAGGTTAATAGAAACACCCGAATCGATCGTTACATATGTATTCTTGGAAGCATCACGAAGCACAGTGTCTCCGTTCATAATACATACCATTCCGCCATCCTGGTAAAGAAGTTCAACATAATCTTCGAAATCATAAGAAGATCCGTCAGTAAAAGAAACTGTAAGATAATCGGAAACCATCATATAATGATTGTCACCGACCTTCCAGAGGTAATCGGAAAGATCCACCGATTCATTTCCCGAAGCGTCTATTGTATAAGAGGAGCCACTACGATTAACAGAAGTACCCGAATTAAGTCCATAATAATTCTGGGCAGAAGAATCAACCTCGTCGAGGTTTACAAGAACACTCTTGGACAGTGAAGCAGATGCGCCGCTGTCATAGTGAACAAAGGAATTAGAGTCGGCAACTACAGTATTCCCTTCAGTGTCAGTGAATTGAATACTCCCCTCATAAGAGCGTTTGAAAGCCGTCCCCTCGCTAAAATGATAAGTTTTAGCCGGCTGTTCGGCATCCTTATCATCATATACGATGATGTAGCCGTCTTCAGCGAAGACTTCCTTTCCGGTCTGCGTACTGTAAATGGCATACGTCATTGCCCCGGCCGCTAAAACCAAAATGATGCTGAGCACTATCATGACAAGTTTGTTCTTCATGTTTGTTCCCCTTGATTCTTCTAAAATCGTTATTGAGTATTCTTGGGAATAGCAGCCAATGCGAGAAATATATTCAATTCGCGCTGCCCAGATACCCATTCGTCATTTTAACCCATTTTATTTGTTTTGTAAACGTATTTTTTTTTATATCGTGAGAATAATTTAGTAATATTTCATTTTTTGTGTTGTGAACGTGAATTGTGTTTTGTAACTCCCTGATATGCAATTTGTGCGCTTTCATTTTAGCAAATATTTAGTCTGAATATTTTATTTTGTTAATAATATTCCACATTTTCCAATTGGTTACATTTTGCTATTTGTTTTCGAATTGGATTATTTTCAGTACCTGCCTTTTCCATGATTACTTCTTATGATATAATTGTCTCATTCCTTATCTGTAGAATATTTTCATTTATATTTTACTCTGCAGGGATCATAATTCAGCTACAAGGAGCGTCATCATGGGAACGATCACCATTCAGGATCTAACGACAAAAAATCCCATAACCCTTATGGGTATGGAATCCGGAATCTGCTACAACAGCAACACATCTGACCCCGAAAAGAATTACAAAAGAGGATTGGAATGTGTCAAGACAAATCATGGGCGTGTACTCGAATACCCTCAGGTTTACATGGTAATCGACGGCTATAGTGCAAAAGTGATCCGCGAGCTTTACACGCACATAGGCGGTGCTCCCACGAGATTACAGGCTTCCACCCGCTATATCGATTACGAACACGGTTTCGAATATGTCACCCCCGCAAAAGTAAAGGCCAATCCCGAGGCTCTCGATGTCTATAACAGCACGATCGATGTCATCAAAAACGCATTGCTCAAGCTTGACACACTCGGCATTCCCAGAGAAGATTCGTCAATGGTACTTCCTTTATGTATGACGACAAAGGTTGTTCTTCGCACCAACCTTCGCAACCTCAGCGATATGAGCAGGCAGCGCATGTGCACGCGTGCCTGGTGGGAATTCCGTCAGCTTTTCAATGATATTGTCACTGCTCTGAGCAGTTATTCGGAGGAGTGGAAAACACTGACAACCGACGCTTCACTTAATCTCTTTTCTCCGAAGTGCGAAGTTCTCGGCTATTGTCCCGAAAAGAATTCATGCGGCAGAAAACCCAAAAAAGAGCAGTAAGTCATTCATGGAAATTTTCTCTTATAATGACTGTACAGGCACTCATCATCAGGTGCATCGTTTACAGCGTTCATGCATAAACGATGCATAAATGATACATATACACCACTTTACACACCTTGTCGCGGTGTAGTATAATATGAAGAGCGTTATTCCAAAACACATGTAATTCATTAATGCTTTTTGTAAATGGTTTTCGTCCGTGGTATTTGTTAAAGATTTTTGTCAGGAATTTTTGTAAGTGATTTTTGTTAATAGTTTTTGTCAGGAATTTTTGTTAGTTTTTTTCACTGGTTTTGTTAATGGTTTTTTATGCAAGAAATAAATACATAGATATAGAAAAACAATAAAATAGGAAGGATAGGTCAGCAAAATGAACATTACTGAGAAGATTGAAGGTGCTGCGAATGTGCTTATTGTCGAGGGAAGACTCGACACTACTACAGCTCCTGCCCTCGAAGCTAAGATCAAGAGTTTGGAAGGTACCGCCAAGGACCTTATCCTTGATCTTGCCACACTTGAATATGTTTCTTCCGCAGGTTTAAGAGTACTTCTCGGAGCGCAGAAATATTATAATTCCATAAAGGGTTCAATGGTACTTCGCAATGTAAACAAGGATATCATGGAAGTTCTCGAACTTACCGGATTCATTGATATACTCACGATCGAATAAGTCGGATTCATCGATATACTCACAGGAAAGTGAGTATATCGATTTTTTTCTGTCCGGGTGATTCAGTGTCCGAATGTTTCAATATCCGGGGATTCAGCACCCGAATGTTTCAGTATCCGGGGATTCAGACCTCATATTCACTGCACAGTTCCTGTGCAAGTGCATCAATCTGCTCTTCATTCGCTTCATTCATCGCAGAAAGGATTGAGACATTATTCTCTGCGAATGTGATGTCTTTCGAGTTTTCAAACATCTTCTTTATGATTTTTGTTGCCATCGGCGCCCATGACCCGTTCTCAATAGTGGCGAGCGTTCTGTTTTTGTAGCCGCGTTCCGTAAGTTCATTAATAAATTCTCTCATAAACGGGAATATCTCGCCGTTATATGTCGTGGTCGCAAGCACCATCTTTCCGTACCTGAAAGCATCCTCAACGCACTCTGCCATATCAGAACGCGCAAGATCGTTCACAACAACCTTCGGGCATCCGTATTCAAGCAGTTTGTCAGCCAGCGTATTTACGGCTTTCCTCGTATGTCCATAGACAGAAGTGAAATTGATAAGTATCCCTTCTGTTTCAACCCCATATGACGACCATGTATCATAAAGTCCGAGATAATAATCAAGATTCTTATCAAGCACCGGTCCGTGGAGCGGGCAGATAGCCTTTACTTCAAGTTTTGCAACCTTCTCAAGGACTTTTTGGACCTGCATTCCGTATTTGCCTACTATTCCGAAGTAATATCTTCTTGCCTCACACGCCCAATCATCATCTTCAACGTCAAGCGCCCCAAATTTTCCGAATGCATCTGCCGTAAAGATAACTTTATCGGTCTCATCGTAGGTGAAGATCACTTCCGGCCAATGTACCATAGGCGCTGTGATAAATCTGAGTACATGCTTTCCGAGAACGAGTGTGTCGTTTTCAGCCACAACAACTCTTCTGTCCTCAAAATCATTTCCGAAGAAATTCTTCATCATCGTAAACGACTTGGCCGACGAAACCATCTTCGCATCGGGATATCGTTCAAGGAAATTAACTATATTTGCGCTGTGATCCGGCTCCATATGCTGAACCACAAGAAAATCAGGCTTTCTGTCCCCGAGTGCCCCGTCAAGATTCTCAAACCACTCCTTTGTAAAACCTCCGTCAACGGAATCCATGACCGCGATCTTTTCATCAAGGATCACATACGAATTGTACGCCATTCCGTTCGGTATAGTATACTGGCCTTCAAAAAGGTCAAGCTTGTGGTCGTTAACGCCTACATAGACAATGTTATCTGTAATCTTCATATTTCCTCCTCGTGGCTTTTTGCTGTCTAACGGCAATCGGCCGCGTACTGCAAAAGCAGCTACTATTATACAAAAAACAGGCCGTGCAGGCAACTATGTGTATCGTTTGGAACATAAGCGTTATTGTTCGGCAAATCGACTTGCCTCACAGCTCTTCCATATACACACGGTCTTGCACGGCCTTTTTGCTACTTGTATTATCCGATATACTCCTTGATTATGCGGACAAGCATGTCGTTGAGGTGTTCAACTTCGTAATCCCCTACCGTGGGTTCAATATGAGACCCGCCGATTCCGCTGTCATCGGTCAGGAACGTATATGTTCCTCCGGTTGTCATTGCGAATGCTCTCAAAAGGAATTCCGTATCCTTGTCCACGCCGCTTGAAGCAACGGGGATGATCCTGATGCCCTTCTCCGAAGCATTCATAATGCTCCTTTGAAGCGATTTACAGTTTGCTTCATTGTTATGGGGCGGTGCGTCAAGAACCAGAAAGAGGAGTTTGACACTGTCTTCTTCCCAGTCGTGCTCATCCACAGAATTTGCGAGTGCAAGCTCGACAGCTTCCTCGTAATCTCCGCCGCCATCGGCATATTCGCGGGCAAGGCTCGCAAGTGCGCTGTTGATGTCAGTTGTGAACTCGTAGGGCTTTACCACATATGCGTCGCCGTGATCTCTGTAAAAGTTTACGCTAAGTCTGACGGGGATGTTTCCGCAATCGTTCTGTACGCGTGTTATAACGTTTTCAAGCTCTTTCTGAAGATACCTTATCTCATCTCCCATCGAGCCCGTTGTGTCGATCGTCAACATCAGATCAAGCTTCTTGGTTTTTTGCGATTGATCCGCAAACGTGAATTCCACGTTTTCTTCGCCGGTAAGCTGTATGGGCGTTATGTCGGAAACCTGTTTGGCCGACTCATAATTAACTGTGACCCGGGCGGGTGCCGCATTTGTGTCGAGCAGAGAATAGTACACGTAGCACATTCCTTCATGGTCCGTGACACCTTCATATATTGCGCTGCCCGAAGCGGTTGTTACCGTAACATGCGCTCCTGCAGCAGGTGCGCCGGATGCGGTACACTTTACAACGATCCTTGTAAAAGGAGCAAGTCCCCATTTTTTGAAAAATTCACTGTAGTTATAACTCTGACCGTTGTTAAGAAGATTTTGGATAAAATAAAAATTCTTATTATCGTTCCACTCACCTGCTGTGAGAAGTCCCGAGCTTATTTGATAGCCAAGGTACGGGTCGTCGATCACTATGGGTTCGTACGGATCGTCAATCACTATGGGTTCGTGCGGATCATCGATTGCTATAGATCCATAAGGATCGGACATCGCAGAGGGACCAAGATATTCGTCAGTTGAATAAGCTTCGCTTTCCTCATATGCCGGCCCGCCTGCCCACTTTTCACGGCTCGCTTCTGCGAGTGCCGCTTCTTTTTTGTAGACAGCGTCTGCTTTGGCCTCATCGATTGTGTAGCCTGCGTCTCCCCCGATTGCTTCCGATTTGTAGCCCGCGTCTCCCCCGATTGTTTCCGATTCGTAGCCCGCGTCTCCGGAAGTCTCTGTATCAGTGGCTTTGCTGCTATAACTGCCGCCGTTCTTTATTTCACCGGTCACTCCTGTCGAAGCATCCGACTTTTTCTCCGCAGATCTCCCCGATGAGGTCGTTCCTGATGAGGTCGTATCCGATGAGGTCGTTCCTAATGAGGTCGTTCCTGATGAGGTCGTTCCTGATGAGGTCGTATCCGATGCGTCAATGTATATATCCACATCGTCTTCCTTATTTTCTTCACTTGAGCAACCGACGATTGCAAATATCATCGTCAAAGCAAGTAATAATGTGATTATTTTCTTCATAAGCCGTTCCTTTCTCAGATGCCCGGATTGAAAGTTTTTATCTCCCCTTATGCCCAATAGACGACACTTAAAATCAATCGGTTCCAAAAAAGGTTTTTTATTTTTCTCATCCTCGCAATTCACCCGGTTGCTGAATTGCCAAGTTATTCAGTCGTCTTTCATCAGTGCAAAGTTGTGTGCAAGGGGTCCCGAACCCTTGCCGAGATCGAGCATTGCGGCAAGCGCCCCCGAAAGGTACGCTTTTGCGTTGTCGACCGACATGGCAAGTGAACAGCCCTTTGCCAGATTCGAGGCTATAGCACTCGAAAGCGTGCAGCCTGTTCCGTGAGTATTGGGATTGTCGATCTTCCTGCCTCTGAACCACACAGCTCCCGCGCCTTTTCCATCATAGAGGACGTCATTTGCGTCATTGATCCTGTGGCCGCCCTTTACAAGTGCGGCACATCCATAACGCTCATAAAGCGCCTTAGCCGCGTCTTCCATGGCCGCTTCGTCGTTGATGGTCATTCCCGTAAGTATCTCTGTCTCGGGGATATTGGGCGTTATCAAGGTTGCGATCGGAAGAAGACGGTTTTTGAGTGATTCGACAGCAGACTCCTCAATAAGACGTGCACCGCTCGTTGCCACCATAACCGGATCAACTACGATATTGGACGGTTTATATTGATCCAGCTTATCAGCTATCACCTCGATCAGTGCTGAAGAAGAGACCATGCCTATCTTAACCGCATCGGGGAATATATCCTCAAACACTGCATCAAGTTGTTTCGCAAGGAACTGCGGAGTAACTTCCATAATTCCCGTCACTCCCATGGTGTTTTGCGCTGTCAGTGCGGTTATCGCGCTCATCGCGTACACACCGTTCATGGTCATCGTTTTTATGTCTGCCTGAATACCGGCTCCTCCGCCGGAATCAGAGCCGGCGATCGTCAATGCTTTTCTCATCCTTATACTCCTTTACCTTACAATTTTATAATTATTTGTGAGCCCCGACTATAAAACTATCCTTATCATTCAGTCACTCCGGACTACAAAACCATCCCTATGCTTCTGTCACTCCGCGCCACAAAGCCATCTTTATCCTTCTGAATTTTCAGGACGAAATCAAATTTATCATAATCTATGCACATTAAAAAGTCCTTTTGCGGTTATATCTCCTGTTTATCGGGGTCGAAAAAGTGCTCTCCCCCGTTATATCGGAGGGTCTTCGATCTCTCTCCGATATCAGGCATAGGCGTTCCGATTATCATGCTTTTTATGTATTCAGCGCACAGCTCATCCTCCTGATTCCTTACTTTTCCCGCTGTTCCCATGCAAACGAGTGACACCCCGGCCGGCTGTCTGCCCTTTATGTACCTTGCCACGGCCGCCGCATTCACAAGGCTTCCGGTGATGATCTCATCCGCCTTTTCTGCATTTATGATCCCCTGAGTTCCTGCACTTGTGGTGTGGATCACCCGCTTTCCTCTAACGCGCTTTGCCTCCACTGTCGATGGCGAATTGCCAAAATCGAAGCCCTCGCACATCCTGCCACCGCGTTCACCGATCAACACACAATCCTTGTCGCGTTCTCTCCATGCAAACGCCTCTTCGAGCTTTCCGACCGGTCGGATTTCCCTGACGCCCATGGCCATCAGGTAACATTCCAGCGAAAACGCTCTGAAAACGTCTATTATCACAGTTAGGCCCTTCGCCTCTTTTGCGCCCTCGATCAAATGATATATGTTAACATCCATAACAAGTGTTTTCCACCTCTAATATAATGTTATTTTCCGGCAACAACGCAGTCCCCTATTTTATAGTTTCTCGTTGACCCGACGATCCTGCCGAAAAGTCCGGCAATGCTAATTCCGGTATCTCAGGTATTTCTTTCGTTTCCTTGTACCTATTTTTCCTCTCCAATTGATACGATTCAGGATATAATCCAAAGCACTATTAACAAAATTATATATATTTCCTTCCAACAGTTTTAGATCAATAGTCGTAAAATTTTTAATTCAAAAGCATTTCTAATTTTTTATATTTCCAGACTACTCTCATTAAGGAGAAAATCAAACAATCCCATCACAAGCACCCCATCTTCGTTATACAATGGCGCAATGGCATCCTTTGTAATAATAATCTTTTTAAATCCATCCTGTGTCAGC
>JAILPE010000049.1 GCA_024699645.1 Lachnospiraceae bacterium | reverse complement strand
TCGCCGCTGTCTTCTGCTTTCGGTGCCTTTTTAGCTCCGACTCCGTATCCCGAAACCTCGCTTGATTTAGTATCGGCGCCAAGTCTTTCACCGTAAGGGGGATTTGTTATTATAAATCCGTACTGATGAGACGACGAAAGCACTCTTACGTCCCTTGCCTGGAAATGAATGGTATCAAGGACTCCCGCGGCAGCCGCATTTTGACGTGCAGCGGTCATTATCTCGTTGTCTATATCGTACCCTTCGATTGTCATTTTTCTGTCGGGTATCATGATGTCTTTTGCTTCTTCACGTGCCTGCTTCCATACCGTGTACGGTATGAACGGATATTTTTCGCCCGCAAATTCCCTTGAAATCCCGGGTGCTATATTTCTCCCTATAAGAGCTGCTTCTATGGGGATTGTCCCGCATCCGCAGAAAGGGTCCACAAGGATCCTGTCTTCTCTCCAGGGAGTAAGCATGATGATCGCTGCTGCGAGTGTTTCCGATATGGGCGCTGCGCTCCTGAGCTTTCTGTAACCACGCTTATGAAGCGATTCCCCCGACGTATCAAGCGAAACCGTTACGTGATCCTTTATTATTGCGACTCTGATCGGGAACGATGCTCCCGACTTGGGGAATATCGTGAGACGATGTTTTCTTTTCATCGCCTCTACCACAGCCTTACCGGTTATCCTCTGTATATCGGAGGGACTGAAGAGCTTTGATTTAACGGAATATGCCTTTGACACAAAAAAGTTGGCATCCACGGGAAAATATTCGTCCCACGCGAGTGCCTTCACTCCTTCAAACAATTCATCAAATGTTGCGGCATCAAACTCTCCGATAACGGTCTGAACCCTCTCCGCAGTTCTGAGGAATATGTTGGCTCTTGCTGCCGCAAGCGCATCTCCCTCAAAGAAGACCTTTCCGTCCTCGACACGTACGACGTTCAGACCAAGTCCCACCAGTTCTCTCTTTAATACCGCCTCAAGCCCAAAATGACAAGGGCATAAATATAAATGTTTCACTATTTTTTCTTATCCTTCCATACCCGGATTTTCCTTGCATTCTTCGACGTTTTTTACCTTTGCCGAACTTCCCTTACTCGGATTTTCCGTACATATCCTTCGGCGCGTTCTTTACCATGGTCGAGACGCTGAGATTTTCGCCCGTGAGGATCAACATGTTCGTTACCGCGATTATCTGTCCGTATTTATTTAAAAGTACTCCGCCGCTGCTTCCGGCCGAAGTCGGTGCCTGATGGCAGATAAAATCACAGCCCTGCATTGTGACCCTTGGTATCCTGACCATTCCGGCCGATAAAGTAAAATTATAGCTCTGCGGATTTCCGAGCGCATATACCTCTTCTCCCGGTGCCGGCACATAGTATTCATTCACCTTGAGAGTTTTGGGAAAGAATCCTTCTCCCCCTTCAGCATATTCCTTTAATTCTACAACCAGAACCGAAATATCTTTCGTCTCATTTTCGGTGATCACTTCTTTAACGGTATATGCGTTTCCTGCTTTATCAAATACATAAATATTCTCATTTTTTATCCCGCTCACAACATGGCTTGCCGTAAGAACCCTGTCAGATGCGATAAAACAACCCGATCCGGATCCTGCGTTCACAATATAACCCATATAATTCTCAGTCGCCACTATTCTCGTCATAGCATCAACCGACTCTTCATATATCTGTTCCGGTGTCATTTCTTCAAGGCCGTCACCGAAAAGATCCGACGTGTATCTAAAATCTTTATCGGTAATAAAATTAACGGCATTCGGAGTAATCACCTTATTTTCGTTTCCTTTATAGAAATCTTTAAGACTAATCCTGTCCTTCTTTTTTAAACCGCCTATATATTCTTTAACAACTTCCGCGTTTATGGCAAGGTTTACACTGTTTGCCGACGGAACGGTCAGACACATAACTCCGATCACTTTTCCTGTCCCGTCCAGTACGGGCGCTCCGCCTATACCGATTCCCGAAGGTATATCAAGCTGTAAATAATTGTTGTCTTCAATGATCCTTGCTTTGTTCGAAACCATACCCTTGGTGTAAGTTCCGACGATCCCGACCGGGTTTCCGATCACATATACATCTGTCCCTACATTGGGGACTTCGCCGATCTTTAAGTAATTCTTATTCTTTTCGGTTACACGCAGTATCGCGATATCCTTTTTCTGATCATATCCGTATATCGACTTTAACGTGTATTCTCTTCCGTCAAGACCGAATACTTCAATCTTCGATGCCTTCTCGATAACGTGCGCATTCGTAAGGACGTTATATTTTCCCACAAAGAATCCGCTTCCTACGTATATCGCTCCGCAAGAGTCGGTGACCCTTACCTCCACACATGCAGGTGAAGCCATTTCATAGATCTCTGTAGCGGTATACTTTTTTTCGGTTTTAACTTTCTCTGCAGCAACCGCCGATGTCTTTGAATCCGATGCCGCCCATGCCGAGGCACTTTCTCCGATAATCGAGAAACAAAAGATCAAGGTCAGCACCGCCGCTATTACAGTCGATATCCGCTTTTTCATACTTATTTTTCCTTCCTTCCGATCTGTCTTTTTTGATTATAATGATTTTTTATAAAAAGTATAGCTTGAAAGAGAATATTTCATATAAAATACAAAAAGATACCTTCGACTGTGGGGAAGAAGGTATCTTTAAATGTTGTTTTATCTCTTGATATCAGTCCATTTTTGAAAACATATCTTTGCCTACTCCGCAAAGAGGGCATACCCAATCATCCGGGATGTCTTCAAATGCTGTTCCGGGAGCGATTCCGCTTTCGGGATCACCCTGCTCCGGATCGTAAACATAACCACAAGCTTCACATACGTACTTATCCATAAGTAACCTCCTTATTTGGCGTTGTAGGAGCAATCCCCTGCTCTGTCTTTTGGATTATACCATAGATCCGTTATTACTACTATACCTTAGTGCAAAACTTATTTTGTTACGTGAAAAGCTTTCATCCCGGGATAAATTGCCGAAGCCCCAAGCTTCTCCTCAATTCTGAGAAGTCTGTTGTACTTAGCTACGCGCTCGCTACGGCTGGGAGCACCGGTCTTGATCTGGCAGGTATTAAGAGCAACCGCAAGATCAGCTATCGTTGTATCAGCTGTCTCTCCGGAACGATGTGAAGAAATTGCTGTATAACCGGCATCATGAGCCATCTTGATTGCTTCAAGTGTTTCAGAAACAGATCCGATCTGATTAAGCTTGATAAGGATCGAGTTACCTGCCTTAAGGCTGATTCCCTTTGCAAGACGCTCTGTATTTGTAACGAAAAGATCGTCACCGACAAGCTGAACTCTGCTTCCGAGTTTAGCTGTCATACGCTGCCAACCTTCCCAATCTTCCTCATCAAGTCCGTCTTCGATTGAAATGATCGGGAAACGATCGATAAGTTTTTCCCAATGAGCAATAAGCTCATC
>JAILPE010000045.1 GCA_024699645.1 Lachnospiraceae bacterium | reverse complement strand
TCAGGTCTCATTCTCAACGATGTCTTTATCAGATCTCTTATTGTGATCTCGTTTTTCCCCTCTACATTTGCATTTCTGACTTCAAGACTGACAAGATTCGGTATTTCCCTTAGCTGTAGTTCTGCAGAATCCTCAATGGTGATGATCCGTTGATCTTTGGGTACAAATTCCGACAAAGCGTTTAAAAATGTCGTTTTTCCGCTTCCGGTTCCTCCGCTCACAAAAATGTTGTATCCCGCCTTTACAAGCTTCTCCAGGAAATCTGCCGCATCCTCCGAAATACTGCCGACCTCTATAAGCTTTGATATTGTCATTACCTCTTCCGGGAACTTTCTGATCGTGATGATCGGATCTTTTACCGATACGGGCGGAAGGATAAGATTCACTCTGCTTCCATCCTTAAGCCTCGCATCAACTATCGGACTGCTTTCGTTTATTATTCTGTTCGAACCGGCCGCAATCTTTTGAATAACATCCTCCAGTTTTTCCCTGCTCTCAAAAGATCCCTTATGCCGGATCAGTCGGCCTTCTTTTTCAACAAATATATCATCCGGTCCATTGACCATGATCTCGGTTATCTCCGGATCTGCTATCAGCTCCTCCAATTCATCCATACCCCTGACACTTGCCAAAAGAGCGATCGCAGCTTCCTTTTTTTCTTCAAGCGATAAATGTACCCGTGAAGACTGTTCCATTATCACATCATCAATTATCTCTTTAAGACGGGCCTCGGTCATGTCAGGGTCCCCACCTGCTATCTGTTGTACGAGACAGGCCATTTCCTTACGAACCTGCTTATCTAACATAACGCATGCCCTCCGTCTCCTCCACAAACCTTCCCAGTCTCCCTTTTAAAAGCATCAACGGCTCACAGCCTTTTGAGATCAGAGGATCGTACGGTACTTCAACACATGATATTTTTTCGGGAGCGATCCCTATCAAATAAAGCTGTCTTTTCCACTCATCGATCCGTTTGTCTTCTCCCGACGCATTTTTACCCGGAACCAGTATCTTTTGTGATGACCTCAGTAAAGGAACACTTGCTTCACCAAACAGTTTTATGTCCAATATCAGGTTTTTATATCCTTCCGTCTCTGCCAATGTCAAAAGCTTTGTTGCGTATTCCGTCTTCATATCACATATATCAGTCCAGTGATCGGCTCCGATTATACAATCCAATCCCCCGATTCTCCGGGTACACTTTTCAATGGCATAATCTCTTTCACCGTCCAACAGATAGATCAGTTTCCCAATCCCGTTTTTGGGGATATTATCATTTCGGATCACAGTTTCAAAAAAAGGATCGAAACTGACAAAAAGTGTTCTTGCCCCTTTGCTGTGATATAATGCAAGCCCGAATGCGAAAGTAGATGAAAAAGCCCCTCCGATAGGAGAACAAATTCCTGTAATCTTCAGGTTTGACTCTTCACTCAGACATCCGTCGGTCACGCCCGGAAATCCCGTAAAGGTTTTTGTTTGATCGATACTGTCTCCTTCCGGGTCGGTTATCTGCAGCATTGAAGCGCCCCATTCTTCTTTCCGCATACCTTGCCCGAATTCAATCTCTATTCTTTTCATGATGTCCTGTGCTACCGAGTCAAGACTTCGATACATTCCTATGCCGTCGTCCCCCTTAAAAACACCGCTTCTTATCAATCGAAGGCACGGAAGCTCATATTTATCCGTATCATATCCTTCCTCAACAAAAATCATCCGTGTTTCACTTTCTCTAAGGAAACTCTCAAAACTCTCAAGCTGTGTGTAAACCCCAAAAGAAATGTCACTCGATAAAACTGCGGTCAAATACCTATCAAGTCCTTCCGCATAATCAACATCACTTACAAGTACTGCTATACCGATCATATGCACCCCATCCGAAGGTTTTGATATCTGTCTGAAGATGTTTAGCTGTTCTTTACCCCTCTCTCCGGTTCGAAATCAGAAGAATTATAAGACCCGTATCATATAATTAACTCGGAAGATCTTTCAGATATTAATGATGAAATAATAAGAACTCCGAACCATAAAAGAAACAAAAACCAACAAGTTACATCAGCATAATCGATTCAAGACCTCCTTACAAACAAGGATTTCCGAACGATTCCGTCCGAACGATTCTGTAGATGGACTCCAAATTACGAAGCCCTTTCAGATGAGACCATCTTAACGGATGAAAATTCACTCGTCAACGATATGAGCTCCGTTATTGTTCACAATAATTCGACCTCAAAATTGTACAATTTGTATATTGCCATGATAAATACTGGGTTTGCGGAACCCCTGATTTTACAAGGGTTTCCTGTCTTTTTGTACAGTGTTTGGGTGTTTATTTTTTAAAGGCATCTCAATTGCATCTCGCGAGATTAGCTCGCTCGATGTGGGTGTGCTCGGCACTCAGTACGGGAACTGCCGTTCCCTCCGGCTGACAAAAAAACAACGCTATGTAAGTAAACTTACACGCGCTGTTTTTATTATTTTCATACAACACGATATTCGCTTGTCAGCACACCTCCGAGCCGTCCGAAACATCCTTGTCGGGGATCATGAGGGCCAGTTTTCCGTCTGCATCTTCCGCGCAGAGGAGCATTCCTTCGCTCTTTAAGCCCGCAAGGGTTGCTGTCTTAAGGTTAACTATTGCCATTACTTTCTTTCCGACCATCTGATCGGGAGTGTAATAAGCCTTGATTCCTGAAACAATCTGCTTTACTTCATTCCCGAAACGAACCTGTGAACAAAGCAGTTTCTTCGAGCCCTTCACTTCTTCACACTTGATGATCTGTCCGACTCTAAACTCGAGCTTCGCAAAATCATCATATGTTACTTCCGGCTTTACGGGAACCTGAAGATCCTTGAATGCTGCGCTTTCTTCCGATCCCGCTGTTGCGGCACCCGGATCTTTGCCGGCAAGGATCGCCTCGCGTTTCTGCTCTTCTTCGTATTCCTTTATCTGCTTCTCTTTTATAACGGCAACTTTTTCCATCACCTTGTCTGTTTCAAGTCTTGCGAAGAGAATTGTCGGTGTCTCCACAACCTTGCCACCGTCGGGATAAAGTCCAAACTCTCCAAGCTCTTCATAGCTTCTTGCCTTGGTTCCGAGCTGCGAAAGGATCTTTTCAGCGGTTTCCGGGAGGAACGGCGCAAGAAGGCTTGCTCCGATCGTAATGCTCTCAACAAGGTTGTACATTACAGTTGCGAGCCTGTCCTTATCCGCCTCGTTCTTCGCAAGGACCCAAGGAGTTGTTTCATCAATATATTTATTGCATCTCTTAAAGAGATTAAAGATCTCGGTAAGTGCATCTGCAACTCTGAGTTCTTCCATCTTTGAATGAACCGCCCCGGAAGTGCTCTTTGCAAGATCGATGAGATCTGCGTCGATATTCTCTCTCTCTCCCGCATTCTTTACAACACCTCCGAAGTACTTATTGCACATCGAAACGGTACGGTTTACAAGATTTCCGAGAACATTGGCGAGATCCGAGTTGATACGCTCGATCAAGAGATCCCATGTGATAACACCGTCATTTTCAAAAGGCATCTCGTGTACTACGAAGTATCTTACGGCATCAACGCCGAAAACATCGACAAGATCGTCCGCATAAAGCACGTTGCCCTTACTCTTGCTCATCTTCTCGCCGCCGGTCAGGAGCCAGGGATGTCCGAACACCTGCTTCGGGAGCGGCTCGCCGAGTGCAAGAAGCATGATCGGCCAATAGATAGTATGGAATCTGATGATATCTTTTCCGATAAGATGCAGATCACAAGGCCAATACTTCTTGTAAAGATCACCGTGATTTCCGTCCGCATCGTATCCGAGTCCCGTGATATAGTTGCTGAGCGCATCTATCCATACATAAACAGTGTGCTTCGGGTCAAAATCAACAGGAATTCCCCACTTAACGGATGTTCGTGATACGCAAAGATCCTTAAGTCCCGGAAGCAGGAAATTCTTCATCATCTCGTTCTTACGGGATTCGGGCTGAATAAATTCGGGATGTGTGTTGATGTGCTCTATCAACTTGTCGGCATATTTGCTGAGTTTAAAGAAATAAGCTTCTTCCTTTGCAGGCACACACTCTCTTCCGCAGTCGGGGCACTTACCGTCCTTAAGCTGAGACGGAGTAAAAAACGACTCGCAGGGCTTACAGTACATTCCTTCATACTCATCCTTATAAATATCGCCCTGATCGTAAAGCTTCTTAAAGATCTTCTGGATCTGAACGACGTGATCTTCATCGGTAGTACGGATGAAACGGTCATACTTTGCTCCGACGAGGTCAAATATCCTCTTGATCTCGGCTGCGACGTCGTCTACAAATTCCTTGGGTGTTTTTCCGATCGCAGCGGCCTTCTCCTCTACCTTTATACCATGCTCATCGGTACCGGTCTGAAAACGCACATCAAACCCCTCAAGCTTCTTGTATCTTGCGATACAGTCCGCGAGCACGATCTCATATGTGTTTCCGATGTGCGGCTTGCCTGAGGCGTAGGCGATCGCCGTTGTGATGTAATAAGGTTTCTTTTCCATAGTCATTTCCTCCTCAAAAAACAAAAACCCCGTCTTAATAATAAAGACGGGGAATAGATCCACGTGGTACCACTTTATTTCGACCCGGCCTCACGGCTGGGTCCTTTACAACTGTCCATCAACAGTCCGTACTGTAACGGGTACTCCCGTACGATGCTTTCTGTGCGGGCGGTCAAAACAAAACCACCAATCCGGATCACATCGTCTGCTCCGAGACCATCTTCCGCGGATACATGCCTACCCCTTTTCAGCAACCGGGGCTCTCTGTGCGACTGCCGTCCGTGTACTCTTCTCTTCAACGCTTTTCGCCTGTAATAAGGCGAGTTTATCATGGGTTATAAGAAAAATCAAGTATTCTTTCCGAAAAAACCTTTCGATACAAAGTAATACTTTACAGCGGTATGTTTTTTATTCATTTGAAAATTATAAAAAACGTTAGAAATTTTTAAGAATACGATAATGGATTTTTTTCTGTTGTTCCTGTACTATATAAAAAGACTTTAGAAAACGATAGGTAGGAAAAAACATGCACAAGAAAAAAGATCTTACACCACGACAGCAGAAGGCGATCAAGATATCTGCCCTCATCATTGCAATGCTCGTGCTGGCGGCACTTACCGCAGCGATCGCGATCCCGATGCTATCCTTTGCAAAAAATCCGATATTATTCAGAGACTGGGTTGACGATCACTATTTCCTGAGCGCACTCGTATATATCGGGATGGTTATTTTTCAGATCGTCGCCGCCTTTGTTCCCGGTGAGCCGTTTGAGATTGCGGCCGGCTTTGCGTTCGGCTCAGTTTACGGTTCGATCCTGTGTTTTATAGCAGAGGGAATCGGAAGCATTGTTGTTCTGCTTCTCGTAAGAAAGTTCGGTCACAAACTCCTCGAAGTATTTTTTTCCAAGGAAAAGATCGACTCCCTCAAATTTCTTCACTCAAGTAAAGCCAAGATCCTTATCTTTGCCATCGCTTTCATACTCCCCGGAACCCCGAAGGATCTTCTTTGTTACTTCGGAGGAATTACGGATATTCCTCTTCTCGTGCTCATTCTCATCACTTCCTTTGGACGTATCCCGTCCATTGTTACTTCCATCATCGGAGGTGACGCAGTCGGCAGCGGTGACTACACCTTCGCGATCATAGTCTTCAGTGTCACACTGCTTGTGAGCGGTATAGGGCTCGTGATCTATAACCGGTACCGCAAAAAACGTGTTGCCGGGCAAAACGCAAAAGACGATGCTGTTCCGTGATCAACCGCGGAACGTCCGCAGATCTTTTCTATTACGTTCGCAATATCAAGATAACCGGCAGGTTCCGGATCGCTGTCAGTTTGGTAAATAGCATATATCCATCATCTCTGGCTCGTTTTCAATCAATCCAAAATAATAAGCCGCATAACCTTCCTCAGTTATGCGGCCTGTTTAATTACATTTCAAAACTGCTTACTTCTCTTCGATCAAATAACACTGCATCTATTTCATCATTTGATCATCGCATGCAACTCCTGGAGCGAATGGATATCAGAAATCTGTCCGCGCTTTATGGAGAGGATACCCTTGGCTGCCGCTTTGGCTGCTGCCATCGTTGTGATGTAAGGAATCTTCTCACGGATAGCCGACTTACGGATGAAGCTTCCGTCCGTAGCGCCGCGCTGTCCTGCGGGTGTATTGACGATGAGCTGAACCTTCTTGTTGATGATAACATCCTCAACATTCGGACGGCCCGCACCGAGCTTGTAGATCTCGGAAACTTCGAAGCCGGCTGCTTTGATGAGCTGGTAGGTTCTGCCTGTTGCAACGAACTTGAATCCTGCCTCTGCGAGATCACGGACAACCTCAAGAACCTCTGTCTTGTCACGGTCATTAACGCTTATGAGTGCCGTGCCTTCAAGAGGAAGAAGTGTCTGCGTTGCTTCCTGCGCCTTAAAGAATGCCTCTCCGAAGTTCTTGGAGATACCGAGAACCTCGCCTGTCGATCTCATCTCGGGTCCGAGGATCGGATCTACCTCAGGGAACATATTGAAGGGGAACACAGCTTCCTTCACGCCGTAGTAAGGGATGTCTCTTTCCTTGAGATCCTTGATGGGCGAAGGCCTTCCCGTAAGCTCCTGTGTGATGATCTCTGTAGCGATGGGTACCATGTTTGTATCGCAGACCTTCGAAACAAGCGGAACGGTACGTGATGCTCTCGGGTTCGCTTCGATAACGAAGACCTTGTCATCCTCAATAGCGTACTGCATGTTCATGAGTCCTTTAACGCCCATCTCTTCTGCGATCTTTCTCGTATAATCCTCAATCGTCTTAATGTGTTTGCTTGAAAGGTTGAGCGAAGGAATGATGCAGGCCGAGTCGCCGGAGTGGATACCCGCGAGCTCGATGTGCTCCATAACGGCGGGTACGTAGGCGTGCTTGCCGTCACAGATCGCATCAGCCTCACACTCGGTTGCGTGACGGAGGAATCTGTCGATAAGGATAGGTCTGTCGGGTGTAACTCCGACTGCCGCTGCCATGTATTCTACAAGTGTCTCACGATCGTAAACGACTTCCATTCCACGTCCGCCGAGTACGTATGAAGGACGAACCATAACAGGGTAACCGATCTTCTCCGCTACTTCGATAGCTTCGTCTACATTGACTGCCATACCTGCTTCGGGCATCGGGATTTCAAGCTTCTCCATCATTGTGCGGAACATGTCTCTGTCCTCCGCAAGATCGATAACTTCGGGTGAAGTTCCGAGGATCTTTACGCCGTTCGCTTTAAGCGAAGCCGCAAGGTTAAGCGGTGTCTGTCCGCCGAACTGAGCGATAACGCCCACAGGCTTCTCTTCATTATATATTGAAAGAACATCCTCAAGTGTAAGGGGCTCAAAGTAGAGCTTATCGGATGTATCGTAGTCTGTTGAAACAGTCTCGGGATTGCAGTTAATGATTATGGTCTCAAAGCCGAGTTTCTTAAGAGCAAGCGAGCAATGAACGCTGCAATAGTCGAACTCGATACCCTGACCGATACGGTTGGGTCCGCCGCCGAGGATGATGATCTTCTGCTTTCCGTTATCCTTATAGGTAGGGGGTGCGTCTGCGGGGATATTGTAGCTCGAGTAGTAATATGCGCTGTCCTGCGTTCCGCTTACATGAACGCCTTCCCATCTCTCGACGATACCTGCCTTGAGGCGTGCGTTTCTGATATCGTCTTCGCTGACTTCAAGGAGTTTTGAAAGGTATTTATCGGAGAATCCGTCCTTCTTTGCTCTCTCAAGTACTTCAACCGAGGGAACGCTGCCCTTCATGGAGATCAGTTTCTCTTCTTCTTCAACAAGCTCCTTCATCTGCTCGAGGAAATAACGCTTGATCTTTGTAAGGTTATAGAGTTCATCGAGCGAAGCACCCTTACGGATCGCCTCATACATGATGAACTGTCTCTCACTGCTGGGCTCGCGAAGCATCGTCATAAGCTCTTTGAGTGAAAGATCGTGGAAGTTCTTGGCAAATCCGAGTCCGTATCTGCCGATCTCAAGACTTCTTATAGCCTTCTGGAAAGCTTCCTTGTATGTCTTTCCGATGCTCATTACTTCGCCGACCGCACGCATCTGTGTGCCGAGCTTATCCTGAACACCCTTGAATTTTTCAAATGCCCATCTTGCAAACTTGATAACGACATAATCTCCGTCGGGAACGTATTTATCGAGCGAACCGTACTTTCCGCAAGGAATCTCGTCAAGTGTAAGACCCGACGCAAGCATTGCCGATACGAGGGCGATGGGGAATCCTGTGGCCTTCGATGCAAGAGCCGAAGAACGGGAAGTTCTCGGATTAATTTCTATAACGATTATTCTGTCGGTTACGGGGTCATGTGCGAACTGTACGTTCGTTCCGCCGATAACCTGTACTTCATTTACAATCTTGTATGCCTGCTCCTGAAGTCTCTTTTGGCATTCCTCACTGATCGTCAGCATGGGCGCCGAACAGAACGAATCTCCGGTATGTACGCCGAGGGGATCGATGTTTTCAATGAAGCATACTGTGATCATCTGTCCTTTTGCGTCACGTACAACTTCAAGCTCAAGCTCTTCCCATCCGAGGATAGATTCCTCTACAAGAACCTGTCCGACAAGGCTGGCCTGAATACCGCGCTCGCAAACGATCTTAAGTTCTTCTGTATTATAAACGAGTCCGCCGCCGGCGCCGCCCATCGTGTATGCGGGACGCAGTACAACGGGATATCCGAGTCTGTCAGCGATCTCAAGCGCCTGCTCTACGGAATAAGCGACCTCAGATCTTGCCATCTCGATACCGAGCTTATTCATGGTCTTCTTAAACTCGATACGGTCCTCACCGCGCTCGATCGCGTCGAGCTGAACACCGATGACCTTTACTCCGTATTTATCAAGAATTCCTTTTTCTCCGAGCTCGGAGCATAAATTAAGACCAGACTGTCCGCCAAGGTTAGGAAGGATAGCATCCGGTCTTTCTTTAGCAATGATCTGTTCAAGCCTCTTAACATTCAACGGTTCAATGTAAGTCACATCAGCTGTGCCGGGGTCCGTCATAATGGTTGCGGGGTTTGAATTAACAAGTACTATTTCGTAACCAAGCTTATGAAGTGCCTTACAAGCCTGAGTTCCGGAATAGTCAAATTCGCATGCCTGTCCGATGATGATAGGCCCCGATCCGATAATGAGAACCTTTTTGATATCAGTCCTTTTTCCCATGGTTTCCTCCTCGTTTAAATCACCAATCAATTTTCATTCCGAAAGATATTAGCACAAATACTCTTTTCTTTCAACATCAGTTTCAATATTTAATCAAAAAAATTCCCTTGCCTACAGCGAGGGAATCTGATTTGCTATGTAAAGTAAAACTACAGACCTTTGCGGACTGCCCTTAGACGTGCAACGAAGCTTCAACGAAAAATCTCTCGCGCTCTCCGTGAGTGTTTTCACACGCATCTCGTCTTTGCATTCAACGGCATTGAGGAATTTACGGGAAAGTGTGTCTGCGGCCTCGGAGTACTGGGCCCCTCTTTCCTCTTTCAGACAGTTGATTATGTCCTTTATCATATAGGAATCCTGATGCTCCGCGTATGCCTGCTTTTCAAAGTCTTCTCTGTCGTGGAGTTTTATGAGCGACGCATAATTATGTCCGTCACACCTTGTACTTTCGGTCACAAGACGTTCCGTGGAATCTGTTGTTCCTTCTTTAGATTCAAATGCATTGCCTAAAGCTTTAATAATATCCTCTTTTGAGATGTCCAATTTCAAATCACCTCACTTCTGAATAGCTCAATATTTCCTTTGACTTGTTAAGAACCGCGACGGGTGATATAATTATAACACGTTTTTTGGAATTTTAAAGATTTTGTTGCTAAACTGATCATCGGCATTGTTATTTAACCGATTATCTTATAGGGGAGGATTTCGGGGTTATATGTTGAGAGGTTTCTTTTCAGAGCTGTCTAAAGTTTATTCCGTCAGAAGGTATATTCCTTTCAGAAAGATGATCCTCAAAAAACAGATCTCTTTTTGTACGGGAATATTGATCTTGTTTTGCATTGCTTCCTTAACAGGTTTTATCATGAGAATAATCTCGGAATTTAATTCATTTTCGGGACCGCTTTTCCTTTTAACCTGCGCGATCTACCTTTGCCCTCTTCTCATCTCTCTGCCGTTGATCTTGATCATGCGCCGATTTATCAACGACACGGAAAAACATTTCAGGCTCTTGGAGATATGCTCATATATTTCCGTATCTATCCTTCCTATATGGACGTTACTCGTGCTTTTGCTCCCTTCCGGTGAAGAAGGATATTCCCCTATAGTCTGGGCGATCGGCATCCTGTCATTTTGCGGCGGGATCTGTCTGTTGCCGCTTTACTCGCTCACATTTCTCATTGTTTATTTTTCGACCTGTGCAGCTATCTTCCATGTTGTGGATATAAACTTCGGTCCCAACAAGGGCGTTGATCTTACCATTCTTTTAGTGGTTGCGATCCTTGTTTCGGCTATACGTTTTCTTCGGGAATATGACACTTTCTGTATAGGCGAATCCATGCACTCTCTTGCTGAAGAAGCCGATTCGGCCCGACAGGTGGCTGAAAAAGCCAACACAGCCAAAGATGCGTTTCTTACGCATATGTCACACGAGATCCGCACTCCCATCAATGCCATCCTCGGTTCAAACGAACTGATTCTCAGATCCTCTTCGGATCCTGAGATCCGTTCTCATGCAACCGATATAATGAATTCGGGCAATCTTCTGCTCGCTACCATTAACGACATTCTCGATATGTCGCGTATTGAATCGGGTAGCATGGAAATTGCATCTAACCCCTACAGTTTTATAGATGTATTGCATGATATCGACGAATATCTCCGTCCCATGGCAAATGCCAAGAAACTCGGTTTCATTATGGACATTGACGAACGTACTCCCGGAATGTTCCGCGGTGACGATATAAGAGTCCGTCAGCTTATCTACAACCTGCTGTCAAATGCGATCAAATACACAAAACGCGGTAGTGTCACGCTTTCCACCGATTTCTCTCTTCTCCCCAGGAACCGTGCGGAGCTTCAATTTACCGTTTCCGATACGGGTATCGGTATAAAACCCGAGGATATCGCCCATCTTACCGAAAGATTCAGAAGAATTGACAATCCCGATACGAGAGGCACCGTCGGAACAGGACTCGGAATGACGATCACTTCCAGACTGCTTGAACTCATGGAAGGCAGACTTGAGGTTTCAAGCGAATACGGAGTAGGTTCGACCTTTACCATCTATATACCTCAGACCGTTGAAGATTATCATCCCATCGGGCGCTATGAGCCCCCTGTTCTCAAAGCCAATCAGAAAGGCGGCTCGGGTTACAAACCGTCCTTCAGAGCCGATTCCTGTCACATCCTTATCGTTGATGACAATATGGTCAACAGAACTATCGCCCGCGACCTTTTGAAGGAAACCGGTCTTCAGATCGATCTTGCCGACAGCGGCTATTCGATGCTTGATATGATCGCCAAAAAACATTACGACCTTATTTTCCTTGATCACTATATGCCGGGCTTGAACGGTATCGACGCTCTCCGACGCAGCCAAGAAATACCTCATCTGTGTAAAACAACACCTGTCATCGCGTTGTCAGCCAACTCCGATGCAGGTGCCCGTGAAGATTATTTAAAAGAGGGATTTGCCGACTTCCTGTTGAAGCCGATCATCCCCTCGCAATTCGAGGCTATTATCCAGAAGTACTTACCTAACGGTTCGTTCACTCCTTTGGCCTGATCTCATAAGCAAAAATCCATTGCTGAACGAGTCCCGAAAAACCTTTATATCGACCGAATATCTCCCGTGCTCGCGCTCTTGCCTGTGCGGGAGTTAGTTTTTCTACTATTGTAGTCTTTCCCGGATATTCCCTTTCAAGTATACTTATGATGTGGGTATCTACCGGAAATGCATCCAAATCTCCGCATGCAAAGAGCATTATGCAGTCTGCGACCTTTTCGCCTATCCCCGTCATTGAAAGAAGCATCTCTTTGGCCGTTTTGTAATCCTTTTTCCTCACAGCTTCCTTAAGTTCTTTCTCTACCTCAATATATCTGCAGCTTGTCTCATATACATAGCGTTCTCTGTAACCGAGAGAAAGCCCCTTAAGTCCTTCTTCTCCTCCCGATGCTATGCTCTGCGGAGAAGGGAATCCGTACCATATCCTTTTCTCCCGTCCGGCTTCTCCCGGTATCCCTTTCTCTTTGACTGTTTCGCGTCCGGCTCCAACTATTATCTGCCCATTTCCACCTGTCTCCCGTCCGGTTATCTCATGCTTCTCTCCGAACCTCTCACAAAGCGCTTCTACACACTTTCTGATCGAAGGGATCTGTTTTTGCTGGGATATAATGAACGATATGATCATCTCGAAAAGGTCTTGATTCAGGATTCTGAGTCCCTTTCCGGCCTTACAGGCGTTCATCAGAAAGCTGTCTTTCTTATCGAGATTCTTCTCAAACGCCTCGTAATCCCTGTCCATGTCGAGGTAATGCTTCCAATATCCTTCGTACTCATCGTCATCGCAATGAAAGAATACATCTTCGCCTTCCCTTGTAATGACAAGACGTCTGTTTCCCGAATACACCAAAAAGACAGACGGAGCCCCTTCTTCCCGATACATTCTGAATATCTGACCGCTGTCACATACTCTGTCCGGATTAAAAAGGCTGACATCTGTCTTTATCATTTTTACTCCTCGGTCACGCAATCGGCATGACCTGTTTTTTTCTTTATATTCCGCGTTGCGTTATGCATTAAACATTATCTTTTCACTGTTGAATGCCTTTGTGGTAAAGATCGTAAAGAGCGCGATTCCTGCAATGAGTCCGCCGACAGAAGCAAGGAATCCAAGGAATTCTACGCCACCGTTACAGATTGACTGGATAACAAGCGCATTTCCGTAAACGGGGATTGCCATCTGAACTATTGTGTGAGTGTCCTGACCCGAAAACATTGTTGCGATACCGGCAGCGATAACAACGAGCATTATAGGAGCGGCGTATGTGCTTGCTGTCTTTGAATCTTTCGCAAGGATCGATACAAAGATAAGGATCGATACAAATAACAGATCGATAAACAGTACTATTACAACAAGTTCGATGATCTCTATTATTCCAAATACGTTCGCGAGATTGAGTTCCTCACCCATGCCTTCGCCCATAAGCGGGATCGCAAATATCATGCTCACAGCGTAGCAAAGCGCTGACAGACCCGAAAGGATCGCAAGTGAAACTATTTTTCCGACAACTATCTCGCTTCTGTTGATCGGTGCAAGAAGCATGCTTGCCATCGTTCCTCTTTCCTTTTCGCCTGCGATCGCGTCAACCGTGATGCTCATCGCCGAGGTGTAGAGCATAAGAACGATCATGTAAGGAAGGAGCATCGAGAGGAACTGTGTACCCTTCTTCGATTCATACTCGAAAAGCTCGGGCTCATTTACATTAAATACGACAAGCTTGTTAAGGTCGCCGAAACGCTCAGCCTGCAGTGCTGTCTTATATGCGGGTGCTGCTACGGAATTAAACACGTTATATGCTCTTGAAGAGTAGTTGCTTGTGCTGTTGTAGCAGAGTGTTATCGAAGGGATCGCATCAGCGGGTGACGCATAGCTTTCAAACTTCTTATAGAAATCCGCATCACACTTAACGATAAGATCGATCTGTGATTCCTTGAGCTGAAACTCAAGTTCTGCTTTTTGTTTTGCAAAATCGTCTGCGCTTATATATGTTATGTCTGCGCCGTTTGAATATCCGCACGCATCAAATGTCTCCTTCATACCCGTGGGGGCATCTACAACATAAACCTGAGATGTATGCTCAACTATATCCTTCTGCATACCTCCCATCATCTTACCCATAAACCCGTATATCACAAACATCAAAATTACCGGCATGATATACATCGAAAAAATCAAACGCTTATTTCCAAAAACTCGTTTGAGTTCTTTTTTAATAATTCTTACAGAGCCTTTCATTTATATCCCACCTTTCTCAGTCATTACCCTGTGTTGTTCTCTTGTACACCTTAAAGAATGCGTCCTCAAGGTCTTCTGCCTGCTCACCGGCAATGATTTCGGGAAGTGTTCCCTCAACCACTTTCTTTCCGTCTATGATGAGGCCGATCCTGTCACAAAGCTTCTCTGCCTCGCTCATGATATGTGTGGAAATGATAATGGTCTTGCCGCTGTCTCTGAGCTCCTTTAAGAAATCGGTAACAACTCTGGCGGTGATTATGTCAAGTCCGTTTGTGGGCTCATCGAAGATAATGACTTCGGGATCGTGCACAAGGCTCACAACGATGCCGGCCTTCTGCTTCATACCTGTGGAAAACTCTTCAATCTTCTTGTTTTTAAATTCATTGATCCCAAACTTCTCGAACAGAATCTCTTTTCTCTTTGCGAGTGTTTCCGGATCCACCCCATGCAGACCTCCGAAGAAGTCAAACATATAATCCGGTGTAAAATTCGGGTCAAGTTTAATCTCATTGGTAAGAAAACCGATCTTGTTTCTGACTTCCTTTCCGCTTTTTACGGTATCAAAGCCACAAACTGTGACATTTCCTTTTGTCGGTTTCAAAAGAGTCGCAACACATCTGAGAGTGGTTGTTTTTCCGGCTCCGTTAGGTCCGAGCAGTCCGTAGATCTCACCCGGACGTGCAACAAGAGATATATTGTTGGCAGCCACTTTGTGAGTGTCTTTCGTTTTAAGCTCAATCTTTCTTCTGTTTGAAAGCTTATAAATCTTGGTTAAATCCTTGATCTCTATCACTGTTATCCCTCCTGCTATGATCGCCTTCGCAATCTATTCTTCCCTTCCCTTTTATCAGCATATCCTATCTTCAGGTTCCCCGATAGGAATCAATTAAGAACGGATCCGTTTTGCAGCTCCCGAATTCCGAACTTTTTGACATTGTAACAAATTAAATATTTTTTGTAAACAGTGTTTAGGAGTACAATACTCGATTCAAATTTGCCTTTTTAACAGAATTGGCAAATCTTAAACACTCGAATACCGTACTCCTATTATATGATCTGTTAGATCGATGTTCATGCTTTTCCCCAAAGATTTGCGGGATACACACCCTTTTCTATAAGCGTTGCTATCTGATCTTTTACATTATCCCTGTCTTGCCTGTATGTTACACCGAACCATTTTTCGTTTGTGGGGATAACCTTTACCGATGCCGCTTTTGATCCTATCTCCTTTGCAACAGGCTCGAGCAGGTAATACTCACACTTTGACAGATTGTCTTTGTTTCCTTCAAAGAACCCGTTAAGGCCCCGACCGATCACATCAAAGAAATCGGGCATAAAGCCCCAGCAGTTCATCGAAACGATTGTTTTTGGATCAAGCTCTTTCCTCGATCCGTCTTCAAATGTATTAAAGATCGTTTCGTTTTGGCTTTCGATAAATCTGTCTTCTTTTATGGCGGTGAGGTGTCCGTTTGCGTCAACCGCACATACACCTCTCGAAACGCTGCCGTTCTCGGTAAGCGTATTTATAAGCTTGTATCCGATCATGCAATACTCATGCTCTTTTGCGCCGCAAAGAAAATCATTGAGGTTTTTGAAAGCACCGCGACCGTAGAAATCGTCAGCATTGATCACGGCAAAAGGCCCGTCGATCTTTTTTCTCGCACAATAAACGGCATGTGCCGTGCCCCACGGCTTAATCCTTCCCTCCGGCACCTTTATCCCTTCGGGTATGTCGTTAATATCCTGGAATACATATTCTACAGGCATAGAACCACTTATTCTCTTTCCTACCGACCCTTCAAAAAGCTCCAGATCATCTTTTTTAATAACAAATACCGCTTTGTCAAACCCTTCACGATGTGCATCGTAAAGCGAATAATCCATAATAAATTCTCCGCACGGTCCGAAACCGTCCGTCTGTTTATTACCTCCATAACGGCTGCCCATTCCGGCCGCCATGATGAGTAATGTTTTCATCACTATACCTCCTCATAATGTCCAAACTCAATTTATACAGGTGTCCTGATCTGTAAACGATACCGTCCCGGCACTTTAAATACTGCCGTCCTGTCCAATAAGTGATACCGTCCCGGCACTTTAAATACTGCCGTCCTGTCCTATAAGTGATACCATCCATGCACTGTAAATACTGCTGTCATGCTCAATAAATAACACTATCCGACAAAAGCTTGATCATTTCATCATATGTATAATCCACAGTCAGGTTATGACTCTCACCTCTCAAAGTATAGCACTCATCGAGATAATCATAGTAATCTTTCTTGTCGACATCTTCTATCGATTCGGGATAAGTGATATTGTACTTCACTTCGTCGGGATCTTCGTCCTCATCCGCTTTTACGATGTCCGTGTCAGTCACGTAATCTGCAACGTAATAGTAATTTCCTGCAAAAAGGGTCCGCACCTCTCCATTTTTCTTTATCTCAAGGACACTGTCAGAATAGTAGCCCATATGTCCGTCACAGATCCTTATCACGCCTTCGTCTGCGATATATTCACTGAAACCGTTCCCACTCTCAAGGAGTGTGACACAATAATCATCTTTATCCGCATATGTGACCAGATAAGCCGATGACGCCCCGTAAATGCTGTTTATGTAGAGCTCCGGAACATAGTCATCATCTATATATACAAGAGACATCCGTCGCGATAACAGCATATCCGAGCCGTATTCGTCAGGCTCTTTGTCATGCAGTTTCTTCAGTGCGTTAAGAAATACCTCGCCGTAGTTGATTTCCCTTACTTCCCCGATTTCCATCCTGATCACGGAATACTTGTCAAAATAGCTGTCTTCATTGTAAGCGGCCACAACGCTTATATCGGCGTTATATATATACCCTTCTGCTTTTATCTGTGCCACAAAAGAAATATTTATCGTTTCATCTTCGTTTTCGATAACCTCAAAATCGCTCTTTCTGACTACCCCTACATTTTTGCCGTTCGAGTACTTATCATAATCCACAGCATAAGCGCTTATCTCTTTATAGAAATAATGCTTATTTCCGGTTATGTAGTAAGCGAGCTCCTCACATTCCTCACGTGAGAAACCGCATCTCCAGCCCGCAATCTCACCCTGCTGTGCCTCCGACCCCCATCCGAGAGTCTCCCGCATGTCTGCGATTCTCTCATCTGTAAGAAGGAATGAGCAGATGTAATACAATTCTTCCTCGCTGAGAACCTGATCATATTTTTCGAAAACCACTTCCATTGCAGGAAGCGTCGTGATCAGTTCCAGGAATTTTGTTGATTCCGTTATCTTCTGCGTGTATTTTTCTATATAAGCCATGCACTCTCTTGCACCGGAAAGGGCATTCGAAAGTTTATCTTCAGTCTCACCGACCTTCATTTTCTCATAAGCTTGAGTGTATTCCGTCAGCTCTTCGGGTGTCAACTCGACTGTATCGAAGCTTTCGATCTTTTCTCTGAGCGCAAGATATTCATTTACATTTTCTTCGTGGGTTTCCTCGTAAAGGAGAGCATACTCCGAAACTATGTCCGAAAGAACCGAAGCTTCACTCCCGCCGATCAACGCGTCGGAATAATTAACAAGTATCGAGTTGTATCTTTCGGTATCTTTTACTTCCACAACGCTGAAAAGGTTGTCATAATACTTTTTTCTGTCTTCTATCTCCTCATAAGGACGATTTGCCTCTTTGACCGTATCAATAAGGCTCATCCCCCGATCAACAAAACCGGGTATTTCTTTGTATTTCGCCTGTGTTATTGCCTTGTTTGCATCTTCAAGATATTTGTCAGCCTCTTCCCTGTACAATGCATACGCAGAGAAGGTTGTTCTCATATCCGTCAGCTCGTTTTTAACACTTTCAAGTTTATCTATATATGCTATGTTTCCGTCAACAATCTCTTTCTCAAGATTTTTACAACTGTGAATGGTTTCAATGAGTGATTCATATTCTTTTTTCTCAATCAGAGATCCTATATCATCCTTGCATTTTTCTATTTTTGCGGCCCAATCATCAATGTAATATGTCTTTCCCAGGCCATCAAGTTTATTCTTTGCGTCTATGGCCTTTTCCGGAAGCCCTTCTTCGATCAGTTTGATCCTTTCGAGGAATTCATCTATCTCACCGCCTATCGAAAACGTTTCAAAAACATGGAATACACCCTCACATGCCTGTGCACGGGAGAACAACTCCGAATACTCACTCTTCATCTCCCCGATCAGAGGAGAATTCTGATATGTTCCGAGTTCTTCCACTTTTTTCGAGTATTTTCCCGAAATTATGAAAGCGAGACCAACAAGTGCGCCGATGACAAGAACTATCGCACTTAACGTTATGATAAGCGGTTTCTTACTCTTCTTTGATCCGCCCGCTTCCGGCTCTTTAAGTGCCTCATGATCGTCAGGCAGCCATTTGTTTGCTACAAGCGTGACATTCTGATTATCATATGTTTCTTCATGCTTTTCTTCATGAATATCCTCACGCATTTCTTCACGCATTTCTTCGTGCGTTATTTCATGCATTTCTTCATGCGTTACTTCATTCGTTTCTTCATGCTTTTCACTAATTACTTCTGTTTCAGCATTTTCGGTCGCCGTTCCACACATATGACAATATTTGGCATTATCGTCTAACTTAGTCCCGCAATTCGTACAAAACATGTTTTCTTCCTTTCTCTGCGGTGTTTGGCCCGCTTTTATCCGGACTGTATTATCACTTGGTCGTTATACAACAATAGGATAGGGAAGGTGTCTTCTTCCCTATCCATTTAATAAACATGACGTCAATTTACGACATATATTCTGTTTTTCGCTTTGTTGTTTTTTTTAATCATATCACCATGAGAGATTTAAATCATCGAGGTAATGATCGCGGCCATGATCGTCAAAAGTCATAATCGTCATAATCATAATCGTCATAGTCATAGTCATAATCATCATAGTCATAGTCGTCATAGTCATAGTCGTCATAGTCATAATCGTCATAATCATAATCGTCATAATCATAATCGTAGACATATCTATTACTTCTATTAAAACTGCTCAGATTCGGAATGTCGATATTTGCTCCAAACAGTGCCTGTGAGTTTTTCTTTAAATCTTCTCCAAGAAGGTTTATATCCTCCTCTTGTGCTCCGTTTATATCGAACGTTTCACCTTCCGGCCTCGAAACATCACTGTCATCGGAAAACTTTATGGTTCCCTGTATTGCCAATACCTCAGAATCATTGTCATATAAAGCGCACTTGCTTATATTAAATATCTTTGCTCCGGATTCTTTGTCCCAAGTACCTTTGATCGACATGCCGTCTGCATCAAGTCTGTTGGTATTACTGTCATGGTTTCCGTGTTCGGTATCGCCTATGTTAACGGTAAACTCTTTCTTGCTCTCATTGTAAGTCCAATTGAAGAGTTCTGAGAGCTGCTCCACTCCCTTTTTGCTGGTTCTGCGAACCGAATCTATTCTAACCTTTTCCACACCGTCGTTTCTTGTTTTACCTGACATTCGAATTCCGGTATTACCAAGCAGGAATATGCTGTTCTGAAGCGGATAATCGCCTTCTTTGCCGATAAACTGAATCGAAGGATATGATGATCTTCCCACATTTACCTGGAAATCCGAGATACTTCCGTCCTTTATGACAAACAACACTTCCGTTTCTTCCCTAAGATCATCCAATTCCCTGTGTGCCGAATCCGAAATATCCTGACAATAATCGTCGTATGTCTTGCGTCCTCCGTATACTGTCTCAAAGACTTCATCAATCGTATTTATCGTTCCCGACTCGGTGATCGCATTTGTAACGATTTCTATCACTTTATCAACATAAGAAGCTATCACATCTCCGGCAAGAGTGACTTTGTAACCATAATCTCCGTCTCCAAGCTCCCTTTCGGTGACCTCTTCGTATCCTGCTTCTCCCAATGTATCCCACATAGCTTCAACTATATCATCAAAAGCATCGCTATACTCATTGGAATCACTTAATAATGATGCAAACTCCGAAAAGCATCGAAGAAGAAGGTCATATTTTTCTTCGCCCAAATATTCACACAAGTAACCATCTTTGCTCTCGTTAAAAGAAAACGCGATGTTGCTTGAGAGGATATCCGGTAACGACACTACCAGTTCTTTTTCATCAAGATATATTGTTCCGTCTACCACGAGATCATTAAGGAAAGGAAGGCTTAACCGGATATCCATTCTGTTTTTTACATCAGAAGAATTGGTAGTCATCCTGTATCTAAGGGAAGGTTTATTATCTCCCGTCAGATCCTGATACATAAATGTATCTACATCCGCTCCCATACCAAGACTCAAATCCAGATCCATGGTATATTTACCGTTTTCCGTAATATCGCTTACATCAAGAGCTTCCAAAAGACCTTTGGCTTCAAACGTGTTCTCGATTGCATTCCTGATCTTGTGTTCAGGTCTCGACGTGTATACTAAAAATACAACTAACGCCGCGATCAAAAGCACACCTACCGAAATCGCAGGTATAAGAATCTTCAAAAGCTTCTTCTTTTTCTTCGGTTGTTGAGGAGTCCCGTACGATTGAACAGGCTGCATCGGTTGCGGTATCATCTCGGGTTGCACAGGAGGTTCCGGTACCGCCACTTCGGGTTGCACAGGCGGCTCCGGTACCACCGTCTCGGGTTGCATAGGCTGAGGTGCGACCTCTACCTGCTGTTCATTAATTTGAGTTGTCGGCGTTCCACAAAATGGACAAAATTTTGCCCCATCAGAAATAACGCTCCCACATTTTGTACATTTCATTGTTCTTTTCCTTTCATATTATCCGATTATAGCCTACATTACGTTTAGAATATCATATCTTTAAATCATTAACAATAAATACCGACCGAATAACCGACAAGCATATCCTGAGCAGCGCTCCTTCAGCAGAGCGCTTTCTCAACTTTGTCGGGATTTGCCACCTTAAGTATTAAAATCGAACCTTCCTCGGAGGGAAGAGTATACATATATTCAATATTTGCTATTTCTGCGGGGATCTTCGCAAGAAGGTCATGCATATATCCGACCTTGTTGTTTGTACGGACAGCAACAACCTGTGTTATGCTGACCGGGAATCCCGCTTCTTTGAGTACCTTCCTCGCAGTCTCCTCATCCGAAACGATCATTCTGAGCATACCGTATTCCGATGTGTCGGCAAGGCTGAGTGTTCTGATATCAATGTTGTTATTCTTAAGTATCTCGGATACCGTAAGAAGATTTCCCTCTTTGTTTTCAATAAAAACCGAAATCTGATTCATTATCATGGGCTCACCTCTTTCTGCTTATCAAATAAGCTTTCTCTTATCAATGACTCTGACTGCTTTTCCTTCACTTCTCTGAAGAGTTCTGGGCTCAACGAGCTTAACCTTGGGAACGATAAGAAGTGCCTGCTGAAGAACATGTGTGATCTTCTTTGTAAGATTCTCAAGCTCCTTGATCTCGTCGGAGAAGAATCTTTCATCAACTTCTACCTGAACTTCAAGTGTGTCAAGATTGTCAACTCTGTCAACGATCATAAGATAATTAGGGCTTACCTCGCTGACATCAAGAAGAGCGGCTTCAACCTGCGAAGGGAATACGTTTACGCCGCGGATGATAAGCATGTCGTCCGAACGACCCTTAAATCTTGAAAGTCTCGCTGTTGTACGTCCGCACTCACATTTCTCATGAGAAATGCTTGTAAGATCCTTTGTCCTGTAACGGATAAGAGGAAGTGCTTCCTTTGTAAGAGTTGTAAATACAAGCTCTCCGGTTTCTCCGTCCGGCACACCTTTAAGTGTCTCGGGAGAAACGATCTCTGCGAAGAAATGGTCTTCATTGATATGAAGTCCTGTATGGAATTTACAGTCGCCGGCAACACCGGGTCCCATAACCTCACTGAGTCCGTAAATATCATGAGCATCGATATGGAGACGCTTCTCGATCTCACGACGCATATTTTCCGTCCAGGGCTCAGCGCCGCAGAATGCGCTCTTTAATGAAAGTTCGGAGAGAATTCCCTGCTCCTCTATTGCTTCCGAAAGGTACATAAGGTACGAAGGTGTGCAACAGATCGAAGTAACCCCGAGATCCTTCATCATCGTAAGCTGCTTCTTTGTATTTCCCGTTGAAAGAGGAACAACGGTTGCTCCGAGGAATTCAGCTCCGTAGTGAGCTCCGAGTCCGCCGGTAAAAAGACCGTATCCGTAAGAAACCTGAATCGTGTCGCTCGGTCCTACGTTGCCCATGGTAAGTATTCTCGCAACACACTCTTCCCAGTTTTCAATATCTCTTCTTGTGTATCCTACAACAGTAGCTTTTCCTGTCGTACCCGAAGAAGCGTGGATCCTGACAACCTCTGATCTGGGAACCGCAAAGAGTCCGCAAGGGTACGTATCTCTCAAATCATCCTTTGTTGTAAAGGGAAGTTTCTCAATATCCTCGATGCCTTTTATATCGCCGGGCTCAAGTCCGACAGCCTGCATCTTTTTTCTGTAGTGCTCAACGCTGTGGTAAACATTTTTTACCTGTTTGACGAGACGGATACTCTGAAGGTGGTTCATTTCATCGCGGCTCATACACTCTTTGCTTTCGTTCCAAATCATATAGTTTTTCTCCTCTTCCTTTTATTATTTTGGAGGGCTTCCCCAACTCACTTATCCCACTCTGAAACAAGCATCGCCACGAAAACCGAACCATGTTTCCATTGGTTATATCTTCTCTTTATATCTGTCCGGAAAAATCAGCCCATATTATATCCAAGTTCAAATGCCTGTTTATTTATGTCGATCGTCTTCGCGGGAACTGTCTTTTCAATAACCTCAAGCCAGTCCTCATGCGAGAAATCCATATGTTTTGCGGCAAGACCGAGTACTATGATGTTGAATGTTCTCGGGTTTCCGAGCTTTGCTGCCGCTGCCTGAGCATCGATCTTCAGCACCTTGTGCTCCTTCTCGAGTCCTTCGATTATGTCGCTCGGATACTGCGCAGCACCTATGACAACGGGCATCGGGTCTATCCTCTGATCGTTTACGATAAGCACTCCGTCCTTCTTCAGGAAGTGTGCATATCTGAGTGCCTCAAGTCTTTCAAATGCGATAAGCACATCCGCACAACCCTCTTCAACTATCGGTTCGCTGACCTTCTCACCGTATCTGACGAAAGTAACTACGCTTCCGCCACGCTGTGCCATTCCGTGTACCTCGGAAAGCTTTACGTCAAATCCTGCCTTAAGTGTAAGCCCGCCGAGGATCCTGCTCGTAAGAAGTGTTCCCTGTCCGCCTACACCGACTATCATTATATTTTTCGTTTCCATATCATTCCCTCTCTTTATAAAGGATCTTATGTTCTATTCGTTTGCTGCCCTGTACCGTAATCACGAGATCGCGCTCTTGGGGCAGAGTCCCTTGCAAAGTCCGCATCCGTTACAAAGCGTTGCATCTATCGCGATCTCTCCGCTTTCCTTCTTGGTGATAGCGGGACATCCGGGTTTCATACAAGCTCCGCATCTGATACATTTTTCGGTATCTATCTTAAGAGCGGGACGAGGTTTGTTGGATTTAAGAAGTGCGCAGGGTGCCTGAACGATGATGACCGAAACCTTCTCCCTTGCCACCTCTTCTTTGATCGCTGCCGTGAGTTCCTTGCTGTCAAATGCGTTTACGATTCTTGTGTTCTCAATGCCGATTCCGTCATGGCAAAGCTTATAAAGATCAACAGCCGGAACGATCTCACCCTTAAGGGTCTTTCCGGTAGCAGCATGATCCTGATGACCCGTCATACCTGTTGTCGAGTTGTCAAGGATAAGAACCGTACCCGTACCCTGGTTGTAGAACATGTTGATGAGGGAGTTCACACCTGTGTGCATAAACGTTGAATCACCGATAACGGCAACCCAGTCCTTGATAAATTCTCTTCCGCCTGCTTTTTCCATTCCGTGAAGAGTACTGATGCTCGAACCCATGCAGACCGTTGTGTCCACAACGCTGAGAGGAGCAACGGCACCGAGAGTGTAACATCCGATGTCGCCCGCAGCATGAAGGCCAAGCTTCTTAAGCGCATAGAATGTAGCTCTGTGAGGACATCCGGGACAGAGAATGGGAGGACGGACCGGAACCTGTGCAGGTGCCACACTGTCACTCTTCTGACCGAGGATCGCACGTCTTAAAAGATTTGCACTGTACTCACCCTGGATCGTAAGGATCTCCTTGCCGATACAGTCAATACCCCAGGACTTAACCTGTTCTTCAATAATGGGATCGAGTTCTTCGATGATGTAGAGCTTGTCCACTTCCTTCGCAAATTTTTCGATCATGGGACGAGGAAGGGGATTTACCACTCCGAGTTTGAGAACGGAAGCATTAGGAAGCGCTTCCTTTACATATTGATAAGGGATACCCGATGTAATAACGCCTATCTTTTTATCGTTCATCTCGATACGGTTAACCGGGAAATTCTCGCCGTCTATGGCCATCTGCTTCTCGCGTGCCTCAACAACGGGATGACGCTTAATTGCGTTTCCGGGCATCATAACGTTCTTTGCTATATTCTTTTCATAGGGAATGTCGATGGGCTCAAATCTCTCATCGAGTTCGACGATGCCCTGTGAATGTGAAAGTCTTGTTGTTGTACGAAGCATAACGGGAGTATCGTATTTCTCCGAAATCTCGTATGCAAATTTTATGAATTCTTTGGCTTCCGAGCTATCCGAAGGCTCGATCACGGGAATATGTGCCGCACGTGCAACCGCGCGCGAATCCTGCTCGTTCTGGGAACTGTACATTCCGGGATCGTCCGCAGCAACAAGGACAAGTCCGCCGGTAACGCCGATATAGCTGACTGTATAAAGCGGATCGGATGCCACATTGACACCGACATGCTTCATTGATACAAGTGCTCTCGATCCTGCCATGGATGCGCCTATGGCAACTTCCATCGCCACCTTCTCGTTGGGTGACCATTCTGCATAGATCTCATCATACTTAACGATGTTTTCGCTGATCTCGGTACTCGGAGTGCCGGGGTAGGCGGCCGAGACTTTAACTCCCGCTTCGTAAGCGCCTCTTGCTATGGCTTCGTTGCCAAGCATAAGCTTTTTCTCTGACATAAACAGCTCCTTCTTCGGATAAAAACCGATCTTTTTCCATATTAATGTGATTATAACACCTGAAATATGGGTGTCAAGAAGAGTTACGCGTTAAGAAAAAGGATAGAATTTAAATGGACATCCCGAAACATTTTCTTTAGGGCTTGATCTGCCTTCGTATTTGAGGATGTGCATTTCTCGCCTTAATCAGGAAAACGGGATTCCTTTTTCGATGAATGTAAGTGAAATACCAAAAAACCGTGGAATTGAGGCGATGAAAGCCGCGAGCAGAATTGCAGAAGAACATGGCATTTCAAATATGTCGCTTGATGAGATAAATGCTGAAATTAACGCGGTAAGAAACAGGTGATTATATGAGGATTTATGCTATTTTAGATATCTACCTTCCGGATCCGAAAGAAGTTTTATTCTACGAAGTGGTTATGGAAAAAGGGAAAACTGATGATGCATATTCACTGACCGGAAACGTTAAGCATTTTCCCTCCGAGAAGCATGTCGTTACTCCGAGGGAAATGCTTGATATCATCCTGCATAAACAGTGACAGGCCAATAAGAGCCGTCTTCATAAAGAACATTATAGTAGAAAGTGTCCTGTCCGGGGGCGCTTTTAAATTCAACGGAATCGATGGAAATAATGGTTCCGTCCTCTGATATTCGGTAGAGCGACGTCTCAACCGGAGTTTTTTCGTAGGCTCTTTCGAGTGACTTGATGCACTTATCCTCGTTGTGCGGAACAGCAAAGCTTGTATAATCCACCTGTGCCGGATCAAAGCACAGGCAGTCGAAAGGACAGACGAGCATCTTTTCGGGGTCTGTCTCGACAGCGTTTATGTTGAGTGTAAGAAGGTCACGGATCTTTTTGCCGGGTATTTCTATGTCAGTCTTGATCTCATAGAAACCTTCTTTGAGGCCCTCAAGAGTCTC
>JAILPE010000041.1 GCA_024699645.1 Lachnospiraceae bacterium | reverse complement strand
GTTACGCTCGTGTCCTTTACACTGAAGGGTACGCCGGCATAGCCGAGGGCGCACATTACACGGCCGCAGTTCGCATCGCGTCCGAAGATCATGGCCTTTACAAGGGGTGAGCAGATAACTGACTTAGAAAGGACTTTGGCGATTGCCTTGTCTTTTGCACCTGTTACCGTGCACTCGATGAGCTTGGTAGCACCTTCGCCATCCGCTGCGGTAGCACGGGCAAGGTAGGAAGCGCACTCAAAAAGAGCTTTCTTAAACTCCTCATAATCGGGGCCCTCGTCGATGATCTCACTGTTGCCGGCCATACCGTTGCACATGATCGTGAGTGTGTCGTTTGTCGATGTGTCACGGTCAACGCTGACCATGTTGTAGGTGTCCTGTACGACCTCGCTGAGCGCTTTCTGAAGGAGTGCGGGACTGATGGCTGCGTCACAGGTCATGAAGCAGAGCATCGTAGCCATGTTGGGGTGGATCATACCGGAACCCTTGCTGATGGCACCCATTCTGCAGGTCTGACCGTCAAGTTCGAATTCAACTGCGATCTCCTTGAGCTTGGTGTCGGTGGTCATGATGGCTTCCGCAGCATCCTTAGACGCTTGGGGAGTGTCCGCAAGTGCATCGACAAGCTCCTTCATTCCGTAAACCATGGGACCGAGGCTCATCTCCTGACCGATAACACCGGTTGAAGCAACGATGACGTCCTCGTGGTCGATCTGAAAATGCTGTTCAACAAGGTCACACATTCCGCGAGCTATCTCCATGCCGTTGGCGTTGCATGTATTGGCATTGCCGCTGTTACAGATGACTGCCGAGGCATGTCCGTCACGGAGGTTCTGTATTGAAAGAACAACGGGTGCTCCCTTAACGAGGTTCTGTGTGAACACACCTGCCGCCGCCGCTCTCTTCTCGCTCACGATGAGAGCGAGGTCTCTTTTTGTACGTCCTTCCCTGATACCGCAATGTATGCCGGAAGCCTTAAATCCTTTTGCTGCGCAAATTCCGCCTTCTATGTGCTTCATATTTCGTTCCTTTCCTCACAACCGATTCTGCTGCATGTTGTTATATTACAAAATTCTTCTGTTATTATACCGAACAATAAACAAGAAAAATCAGTCAATTACTTGCTTTATCCTCTTTTTAAACTTCGTTTCATGTACACAATCGTTGTTATGCTTTAATTTATGTTTCATGATCAAATGCCTCATCTCACAATACATTTAATCACAATCCTTACACTATAGTATTACTCAGCAACAAGTCCCGCCGCCTCATCAAAACCGAGTGCGATGTTCATGTTCTGAACAGCTGCCGCGCTGGCACCCTTGCCGAGGTTGTCGAATCTCGATGTAACGATGATCCTGTCCTCATTACCGGTGACAATGATCTCGAGATAATCCTTGCCCGAGAGGTTGTTCGAACCGATGAATCCGCCGAGTTCCTCCTCGATACCGTACTTTGTAACCTTTACGAGCTTTGAACCCTCATAATAATCTCTGTAAAACTGATTGATCGATCCGGGTGTAACGTCCCTTTCAAACATCTCTTTGTATAAATATACCGATACCTCCATACCGCTGTAGAAATCACAGATGATGGGTGAAAAAAGAGGTGCCTTCTCAAGTCCGCAGATTCTTTGCATCTCTTTGAGATGCTTGTGGTTCTGGGAAAGACCGTACTGACGGGGGCTTAAGAGCTCCGGGTCTCTCTCCTGTGCCTGATACTCGGCGATCTTCTTTTTTCCGCCACCGCTGTAACCTGTGAGTGAGAAACAGCAAAGTCTGGTGTCCGCAGGGATCATCCCTTTCTTCACAAGCGGATAAACAAGTGAAACAAATCCACTGGCGTGGCATCCGGGATTGGCTATCCTCTTTGATGTTTTAAGAGCTTCCCTGTGTTCGCTGTCAAGCTCGGGGAAACCGTAAACCCACCCCTCTGTCGTTCTGTGGGCAGTCGATGTATCGATGATGATCGTATCGGGGTTTGTACAAAGAGAAACCGCTTCGATCGCAGCCGCATCAGGGAGGCACAGGAATGTGACATCCGACGCGTTTATGAACTTCGAAACCTCTGTAGGATCCTTACGAAGCTCACTGTCGATCTTCAAAATCTCTATATCGTTTCTTCCTTCAAATCTTTCAAAAATACGGAGCCCGGTAGTTCCTTCGCTTCCGTCTACAAATACTTTCTTCTTTTCCATAGCTTTGCCTCGAATGAATATTTATACACCATTATATACGTTTGTATGCATATGTCAACCAAAACATGACTTACCGGTCAAGACTATCTCCTAGACATATTTCCGATCAATCAGCAATCAGCCAACGCATATGATCAAAACCGATTGCTACCTTTAATAATATAAAAACATAAGACTTTGAATGTATATTCATCGCCTTATGCATATATATCACTCCTGTTGATGGCCCCCTGGGGACGGGGGTTATGGACCATGAAATACATGGTCCACATCCCCCGTCCCCGAGGGGCCATTATTATCTGTCAATCGTTAAATACATTCGTTCAGATACGAATCGACTGCATCATGAAAATCATCCGCAAGTTCTTGGGCGGTGGTTCCTTCGTACATGATCAAAGAACGTATTCCCTGAACCTTTCCGAACAAAAGGCAATCCGCCTCGGAATATTCAACACTGCCGATATAGCCTTTGTACTCCATATGATCATTCATATAAGGTTCTCCTTTTTTAATAGTAGTATCAACTGCTTAACTATATATGTCAACTTTTCACTTACACGAGATTTAAACAAGTATCGTAAACCTCGTTATCAATGCTTCGCCGTCAGTAATGCTTCCTTCAAGACCAACCTTGAACCAATAATAGTTATCACCTGCTTCAACACACATCCAATTTTGAGGAGTTTCCTGATCATTCATATATAGTGCTAACCAGTCCTTATTTATTATGTCTTCTATCTGATCCATTTTATTAGAACTGTTATACTCACTGATCTCTCCGTTTGTGAATGTAACGCCATTTCCACTCTTTGATACGATATAACAGGTTACGTCCGATTTATTGCTGATCGATACATGAGTAAAATGCCTCTCTCCGTCCTGTGCAAGAAGTCCCGCGAACCTGTATGTAGACGTTCCGTGAAGCACGGAATGAATATTGCCCGATGTATTAAAGGCGATCTTCATACCCACATAATCCACAGAAGCATTCTCCGGCTGTCCCTGCCAGCCGTAAAGTGTTCTGTTAAGTCCTTCGTATTCGATAAGTCCTCCGCCCCATCTGTAATACCAGTACTGAAGATCCTTTACAGATTGCCAGGGCTCAAAGGAGTCCATACGTTCATCCACAACCCTGGTGAGCTTCTGACCTGAGCCGTTTCCTGTGTAGCTAACAAAGCCGGTGTACTGATAGTAGGAATCATCTGCAATCCTGACTGCGGAATTTGCGGCTGCACAATACGACGAAGCTACAAACTGACAATCATTACAGTCTTTCGTAGCATATGAGATATAGACCGGATTCGGGTCCGACACATTAGTCTTTTTTAATCCTCTTACAAAATAAACCGAGTCAGGACTCAAGCCGCTGTTGTCAGCTGCATAAAGGAACGGTATGTCCTGATACCATTTTCCGGTTTGAGTATCCTGTGTCATCTCACCGCAAACGTACGGGTCATTAATAGTTGAAGGCATAAACCGTGTTTGTTCGGCAATATACCCGAGATCTCTTAATGTTACAGTACTGTAGCCGGTAGATGCATTTCCGTACGTCAGATCAAAATACTCAATCTGTGCATCTGTCAAACTGATGCTTGTAACATATTCCTTGTACTCATCCTCTATGTCGCCCACGCGCACATATGGTCTCGGTGTACCCTGATCGTCATTTTTATAAACGATTCCGAGTGTAAACAAAGGTGCTGCCGGTCCGAATATAGGCTTCAGGACTATCTGCCCTGCACTTCCGTCGGTAAAGATTTGCTCGCTTTCAAGACCGAGGGACCAAAGCGCTCCGACAGAAAGATACGTATTCGAATCATCAAAAAGCATGATTGAATAATCCGATG
>JAILPE010000060.1 GCA_024699645.1 Lachnospiraceae bacterium | reverse complement strand
CTTATCTCCGATGAATCTCTTGTGAGACAGAGCATAGAACGTTTTAAGGCGCTCACGGAACAGATCAATATAAGACGAAGCGAAACTGTCCAAAAACTTTTAACGATCGGAAGAAACAAGGAAGAGGCTCAGGCATCGGCGGATGACCTTGAATCAAAGATCGGTGAGGCAGAGAAAGAACTTAGGGAAAAGAATGAAGGACTTGAGAACCTTCTCGGAAATATACGTGAGCTGGGCGAAAAAGCCGGGAAGGTAATAGATGAGGTAAATGATCTTCGCCAGAAGATGACGGGAGTCAGATCGCGCCGTGATATGCTTGTAGATATGACGGAACGCTACGAAGGCTATCAGGGTACAGTGAAAAAGGTCATGGAGATCGGTAATTCGGTCAAAGGTATAATCGGACCGGTTGCGGATATAATCGACGTGGACAAAAAATACGAGACTGCTGTTGAAACAGCTCTCGGTGCATCCATACAGCATATCGTTGTCGAAGACGAGAAGACGGCAAAGGATGTTATAGAAAGACTTAAGAGAGATAAACTCGGTAGGGCTACTTTCCTGCCTCTTGACGGAATAGGGCACAGAAATAATAACGTAGATGAAAATGTTTTCAATGAAAAAGGCGTGCTCGGAGATGCTTTTTCGCTCATTCGAACCGAAAAGAAATTCGAAAAAGTACTTATGTTCCTTTTGAAAGCTTTTGTCGTTGTCGATAATATAGACAATGCGCTTGCTCTTGCGAGAAAATACGATCATAATCTTAGAATCGTAACACTTGAAGGAGAACAACTCGCACCCGGAGGTTCGATCGCCGGAGGTTCGTTTAAGAACGCCGCAAATCTTCTCGGAAGAAAGCGCCTTATGCAGGAGCTTGAAGACGAGATAAAAAGATATGACGACAAGATCAAAGAGGCATCCGAAAGATATGACGGTATAAACAAGGAACGTCAAAAAATGAAAACCGACAGCGAGGAAGAGAGAACGCTTATCGGCAAGATGTCAATCGATTGCAACAGTTTGAAAGTAAATCTTGAAAAAGAAAAGCAAAACCTCGCGAAGATAAGCGCCGATACTGCGGCACTGTCAATAGAGAAGGAAGAATTTGACGGTCAGATTCTATCTATCGCCGAAAAGATCAAAGAAGCTGAACTGTCTGTCGAAGATAATATTAAAAGGCACCGCGAAATAAGCGAAAACAGAAGCAATCGCGAGGGTGAACTCTCGCAGTTGAACGATAAAAGACAGGCTGCTGTCGATAATGTTTCCCAGCTCAGGATCGATGAAGCTAATGTGATAAAAGCGATTGAGTACATAGGCGAAAATATTGACAGAGTTACAGCCGAAAAGAATCGACTTACAGCGATGATCGAGGATTCTGATAAGGCCGACAATGAGACGCTGGCGAATATTGAAAGTGTCAAAGAAAAAAGCGCATCGCTGAAGGAGTCTATTGAAGCCGATAAAAATAAGATTGTCGAGCTCGAAAGTAACATAGGTTCTCTCATTAAGAAAAGAGAAGATCTTACGCGGGATCACAAATCTTTCTTTGATTCATGGGAACAGCTCAAGGAGCGCATTACCGAGCTTGAAAAAGAAGGCCTCAGACTTGCAAATCAGCGTGACAGGATCAACGAATCACTTGACGGCTGGATCAGTCATATATGGGAAGAATATGAGCTTACGGTCACAACTGCGGGAAAATTCAGGGACAATGATTTCAAAGCTTCAACGGCAAGGAAAGATATCGCGACGATCAAGGCGGCGATCAAAGATCTCGGTGACGTTAATGTCAGTGCGATCGAGGACTATAAAAACGTGTCCGAAAGATACGGCCTTTTAAATTCTCAGAAAGAGGATCTTATCGCTTCAAAGGAATCGATAAATGATATAATCAACGATCTTGACGACAAGATGCGTAAACAGTTTGCTGAGCGTTTTGATGCCATGAACAAGGAGTTTGACAAGGTATTTAAGGAACTTTTTGCAGGTGGAAAAGGCGCGATAGAGCTTGTTGAGGACGAGGATATACTTGAAGCCGGGATCAGGATAATAGCACAGCCCCCGGGAAAGAAACTGCAGAATATGATGCAGCTTTCGGGTGGTGAAAAGGCGCTTACAGCCATTGCGCTTTTGTTTGCTATCCAGAACCTTAAACCTTCACCTTTCTGTCTCCTCGATGAGATAGAGGCGGCGCTTGACGATTCAAATGTCGGAAGGTTTGCATCATTCCTTAAAAAGCTTACCGGACATTCGCAGTTCATTATCATAACCCACAGAAGGGGAACTATGGCGTGTGCCGATATCCTTTACGGGATCACGATGCAGGAGAAGGGCATTTCAACACTTGTCAGCGTCAGTATGATAGAAAACGAACTTGAAAAGTAAATTTTCAGATAGTTGAATATGAACAATAAGTATTGTATTATAAATATTAACAGGTATGGTGAATAATATGGAAAATGAAAAGAAAAGCGGATTTTTCGGAAGATTGCTCAGCGGTCTTTCAAAGACCCGTAAAAACATAGCAAACGGCCTGAGCGGACTTTTTTCTTCAAAAATTGACGAAGATTTTTACGAAGGGCTTGAGGAAATTCTCGTTATGGCCGATATAGGTATGCGGGCGTCCGAAGATATCATTTCGGAGCTTCGCGAAAAAGTCAAGGAACTCGGGATAAAAGAGCCCGAAGAGGTGCGCCGACTTTTGATCGACATTATCGCCGGACAGATGAATGTGGAAGATGATGCGTACGAATTCGAGGAAAAAGGCGGAGTGGTCATGGTTATCGGCGTAAACGGCGTCGGTAAGACCACATCTATAGGAAAACTTGCATCTCTTTTAAAGGATAAAGGCAGGAGTGTTATACTTGCCGCTGCCGATACATTCAGAGCCGGTGCGATAGATCAGCTTGCGGAATGGTCAGACAGGGCCGGAGCGGTTCTCATTTCTCAGAGTGAAGGATCGGATCCGGCAGCAGTTGTTTTTGATGCACTTAATGCCGCGAAGTCAAGAAAGGCCGATATATTGATGATCGATACGGCGGGACGTCTTCATAACAAAAAGAACCTTATGGACGAGCTTGCCAAGATAAATAGGGTTACCGAAAGAGAAATGCCGAATGCAAGAAGGGAAACATTCATCGTACTTGATGCAACTACGGGACAGAATGCTCTTGTACAGGCAAAACAATTCAGTGAGGTAGCACCCGTTACGGGTATAATCCTTACCAAGCTTGACGGAACGGCCAAGGGAGGTATTGCGATAGCAATAGCCAAGGAACTGTCGATCCCTGTAAAATATATCGGGGTCGGTGAAAAGATAGGGGATCTTCAAAGATTTGATCCTAAAGAGTTTGCCGGTGCACTGTTTGGTGAAAACTCATCGGAAAATACGTGATCGAAAGATCATTGCCGAACTGATGACCATCAACCGAGTGCATGGCTCACATAGTTCTTAAGAGGGAGCAGAGTATGATATTAGGCGATTTTACATATGCGACTGCAGGCATAATCATTATGCTTTTGAGCGCATATTTTGCCAGAAGAAATACCCGGCAAAGATCCGGGTTTTATTTCCTATTCTGTGTTATTACCCTTTCAATCGTTAATCTCTTAAATGAAGTAATAGCTAAGATATCTCAGGACGGTGATAATTTTGACAGAGGAGCATTGACCACGAGTGTTTGTTTGTCTATGTTCTTTTTCTGTGCCTTTTATTTCGGGATAGTTTTTTATTTCTTTGAAATCCTCGGCGTAAGGAAAATAGCGACCAGTGTAAAGATAATACTGATCGTGTTTGCAACGTTCGAGATCATTGGCATATCGATAACACCCCAAACAGGATTCTTTTTCACGTTAGACAAAGGTATCGTATATGTTACGGCGATATTTTTCATTTATTTTTCGATTGTTCTTACATGCTTTAATTTTACTGTGATCACTTATATTGCAAAATACGGACAAAATATAAGAAAATATCAGCGTTATTCGCTGTTTGCGGCATGCGTGACACTTGTTTTTGCGTTTGTCGGACAAGCTGTCTTCCCCAGATACCAGCCGGGATGTATGATAAGCGCGCTCGCTCTCATACTTTTGTTTTCTTCGATCGAAGACGCTTCCGAATTTTATTATCAGTATAATCTGTGTTTCAACGAATATGCTTTCAAACAGATCGCTTCCCGTAATTTCAGACATTACAATCTTGAGGGGATCGTGTTTGTCGGAATCGTTGACTTTACCATGATGAGCCTTTATCTCCAGAGAGATATGATCGAAAGACTTGAGAACAGACTTGTCGAGGGTATGGTTAAGGGATTTGGGAAGAAAAATGTCTTTTACTTTGACAACGGTAATTTCGCCATTGCTGTATCAAAAATGAAAGAGAACGAAGCCGATTCCATATACGAAAAGGTATGCGAGATCTGTAGCGGGGTCGGAGCAATGCTTCCTCTCGAGCCTTTTATTTCGATACTTAGAAAAGAGGATATTGAAACGGGAGAGGATTGCGTAACTGCGTCTGAATTGTTTAAGATGCATGATCCGGGTGCTGACAGCGGCAAAAGAGTATTTGAACTCAAAAAAGAGGATTTCAGACTTCACCGAAGAGAAAGAGCTGTCCTTACCGCTATAACGGACGGTATCAATAATAATCATTTCGTTGTATGCTATCAGCCTATATATGATGTTTCATTGGATGTTTATTCCTCATGTGAAGTACTTATGAGGCTGAACGATCCGAAACTCGGAATGCTTTTCCCCGATGAATTTATTCCCGTTGCCGATAAGTATGGTCTTTCAGGTCAGATCGGAGACAGGGTGTTCGAACTTGTATGCAAAACATTGAAGCGTCATAACCTTAAGGATCTCGGTACGGTATTCATGCATATAAACATTTCCCAGTCCCAGTGTATCGGAAACCGTTTATCCGAAAGCATGGGCGCCATATGCCGTAAATATGAGATAGACCCGAGAGTTTTCGGTATCGAAATCTCCGAAAACTCATGTATAAAGGATAAAGGCACCATCCTTGAAAATGTACTCAGTCTTAAGCGAAAGGGCATGTCGTTTGCAATCGACAATTTCGGCTGTGTATTTTCGAGTGCGGATAAGATAACCGGATTCCCTGTGAAGTATATTAAATTTGACAGACATACGATTGCAGGTTCCATATCCGGAACAGGTAATAAAGCCATACTTATGCATCTCGTAAAGATGATCAAGGAACTCGGATACAAGGCTGTTGCTTGCGGTGTTGAAACCGACGAGCTTTACAGATCTTTGTATTCAATGGGATTTGATCTTTTTCAGGGATATTATTTTTCAAAGCCTCTTTATGAAGAGGAATATATCAAGTTTTTAAACGACCATGTAAAACGATGAAAGGAGGTAGTTTGCGATATGTCCTTATGCTTTGATATTACAGCATTGTGTGTTTCTCTTATCATGCTTTTTACGTATTATCTCAGACGTAATATCTTTATGAAAAGCGGATATTATTACAGTTTCTACCTCGTGCTTCTCATCCTTTTGTCAATATCGGATATAATCCTCGATCTTGATGAGGTCGGGATATATAAGATCGATTCGCTATGGTGGTACACAGTTAAGGTCATAGGAATGTTTGTAACGTATTTCCTGACATATATAGTACTCAGATATTTCATGGCGGTAATGTCATATCGTAAATTCGGCAGAGGAATGAGCATAATTGTCGTTGTTTACGTTATCATTATAACGTCTATAATGGTCAGCACGCCTTTTACGGGGTGGGTTCTCTCGGTCAAGAACGGAGTCATAACAAGAGGCGGCTTATATCTGCTTCCTTACTATGTGGGGCTGTTCACTTTTGCGATCATTTTTATAGCAGCATTTCAATTTAGAGAAAAGCTCTCGAGATCGACGCGCGCAGTTATAGTTATCAGCGTTTTGATCCTTCTTTTTGCCGCCGGTTGGCAGATAGTCTGGGCCGACAAGCTCGGTATTAAGCTGTTCACCTACGCATATATGGTGGTCGGGATGCTGCTTTATACGACACTTCAGGATCCGTATCTGTATTATTACAAATATAATCTTTGCTTCAATGAAAGATGTTTCCTTGACAGTGTTGACAATAAACTCAGTGAAGGTAAAAAGTTCTCGGTATTTTTCCTTGGTATCGATAATATGGGTCTTGTTGTCGAAGCTTTGCCCGAAACAAAAAAAGAAGAGCTTGAAAACAGGATCATAAGCATGCTTCATGAGGTATGCAAAAAGAAGAACGTGTTTATCATTGATGATCTTTCGTTCGCGATCATTACTACCCAGGATGTTCGTGAAGTAATGGTGCGCGTTTCAAACCAGGTGGATAAGATATGTTTTGATCTTGACATGAAGAAATCGCTTTCACCGATCATATATGCGTTCAAGCATGATGCTTTTTACTCGTTCGATCACATATATAAGGCACTTTCGTATGTGAAAGACAAGAAGGACAGAGAGAACGAGAGCGACACGATCGTATTCCTGAATACTTCGCGTTTTGATTTCTATGACAGGGAGTTAAAGGTGTACTCGGCACTGCTCAGAGCGATCAAAAACGAGAGTTTCTCGGTATATTTCCAGCCGATATTCAACAGTGACAATTCCGATTTCGTGTCTGCAGAGGTTCTTTTGAGGATCGAAGACAAGGAACTTGGGCTTATATATCCTTCGGAATTTATTCCGATAGCCGAAAAGAACGGACTTATGGGTAAGCTCGGAGAGCTTGTGTTTGACAGAGTCTGCCATATCGCATCGAAGTATAATCTTCATTCCCTCGGAATGGATTTTATAGATATTAATATATCGTATATGCAGTGTATTCAGTCCGACATGGCCGACAGACTGATAGCCATATGCGGTAAATATCATCTTACGCCCGGATTTATCAATTTGGAGATCACGGACAAGGCATTTCAGGTCGACGACAACAGTACAATGATAATGAACATAAAGAAGCTTATGGACTACGGAATGACGTTTACGATCGATAATTTCGGAACGGCTGCCGCGAATGCAGAGAAGATAATCAGATTTCCCGTCAGATATGTTAAATTTGACAAATCTGCGATCTGGAACGCATTACTAAGTGATAAGTGTAAGATCGTAACTGGTAATATGGTACGTATGATAAGAGATCTGAATATAAAGGCTGTTGCATGCGGCATTGAAACGGATAACCTGCTTGGTATAATAAGGGATATGGATTTCAGTTATTATCAGGGATATTATTTCTCTAAGCCCATACCCGAAGATGAATTTGTATATTTCCTGACAAGCCGGTTGTCCTAAAGGGTCGGACAAATGCCCTTTTCTTAATGATGTGCAGGATGAATACGGAAGTGAAAAAATGAAGTACACTGATTCGGAATTGATCTGGGAAAAAACAAATAACAAAACAATACTTGAGACTCCCATATTTGATGTTTGCTCTCAGCATGAGAAGAACTCGAAGCTCGGTGCGGAGGGCGATTATATATCGATCGCTGCGCCGGTGTGGGTAAGTACGATCGCTGTGGTTGACGGATGTTTTTGCATGGTCAGGCAGTTCAGACATGCTTACGGAAAGATAACCGTAGAATTCCCGGGAGGACTTGCCGAGAAAGGCGAAGATCCCGCATATGCGGCGGCGAGAGAGCTGAGAGAAGAAACGGGACTTATTGCGGGAAGGATGAAACTGCTTGCCGCGTTGAACCCAAATCCGGCCATCTTCAGCAACATTGTTTACTTTTATCTTGCCGAAGACATAAACGATACGGGGAAAAGTGAGACTGACGAGGACGAAATCTTAAACTGTATATACGTTCCGATTAAAGAGGTCTTGTCATCGTTCGGTAACAGTGAGTATTGTCACGCATTCGTCGGGACGGCGCTTGCACTGTATATGAGAGAAAAAAACGGACTCCTGTGATGATACAGAGAGTCCGCATTTTATATTGTCTTTTTGATTTGAGTTCTTATTTCTGCAGATTACAGCCATATGCCCGTTCATTAAAGACGGGTCTTCATGTTCCTTCGGTTTAGAAGAAATTGCTGAAGCTGAAGCCTGTAGGCATAGGAAGTGTGATCATATAAACGGTTGCAAGAACGAGGCAGACAACTGCGATACAAAGAACCACGAAACGGTTCGGGATCCTCTTGAATACGCCTATGATACCGAGCATGAAGAGTACGATCGAATAGATGACATTTACAAGGTTGAATGAGTCGCCGCTTGAATTATCGCGCTGACCTTCTTCAAGAAGAGCCTGTGACTCTTCGAGAAGTGAATTCGCGGTCACAAAGTATTCATCGAGCATACCTTCGACTTCGAAAGGAGAATTCATATCGTCTGTCATCTTTGAAAATGCATTTGCCATTATTTCGCTGCAGTTCTGTTCGATGAAAGTATCAAGTTTTTCTTCGATGAAAGCAACTTCGACATCGTCACCCTTTGTCTGAGCAAGTTCAAGATCGAAATTATATTCCATCATGGTGTTCCATGCCATCTGATCGGAAAGATAAAGCTGCATTCCGGCATTGTATTCGGAATTTCCTTCTGCCGAAAGGTTATTGCTTTTGGTATAATTGGTTGCCTGATTTCCTCCGTGAAGAGATCCGATCCATGATGCCCATGCCGTAAGGATAGCAGTTATGCCGAGAAAAACAGCCACAAGGATCTCGATCTTCTTGTCGTTAAAAAATCCTTTCGATCCTTCCTTCTTTTCTTCAGCTTCTTCAGTAACGTTTGTTTCTTTTAGTTCTTCTGACATTTTGATTACCTCCGATTATTGTTGTCATATAACTATGTGATCATTCGCAAAAATTATAATTAAATAGCGTGCGAATATCAAGATTGTTATTGAAAAATAATTTATCCCGTAAGGAAGAAAAGCCTCAAGAGCGCGACTTTAATACGGTCTGTTATGAGTAAAAAGCCTCAAGAGCGCGACTTTAACACTGTCTGTTATGAGTAAAAAGTTTTTATAATTCTATAAAGCCGCCTGAGCGGAAGCCCCACGATATTGTAATAATCACCTTCTATCGAAGATATGTAGGGAGCAAAAAGACCCTGAACCGCGTAAGAACCGGCTTTGTCAAAAGGTTCGCCGCTGTTGATATAGTCGGTTATCTCTTTGTCCGTGAGAGGATCGACATTTACGATACTTGTTTCTGATTCGTTAAATTCACTGATCTTACCGTCATCGGTTCTGACGATAACAGTAATACCGGTGTGAACTTTATGGGATCTGCCGGAGAGCGATCTGAGCATTTCGGCAGCTACGGCGCTGTCACGAGGTTTACCGAGGATCGTGCCGTCAAGATCGACAACAGTGTCCGATCCGATGACAAGCACACTTTCGTTGTTCGTAAACTTCTCAAATACATCTTTGGCTTTTATATATGACAACTCTTTTACAAGAGCACAGGGTTCTTTTGTCGAGGAATTTTCATCCGCACCCGAGACGATGACCTCAAATGGAATCTTAAGTTTTGAGAGTATTTCCTTTCGGCGTGGAGAAGCCGACGCAAGTATCATGCGGGGGCCACATATATCAGTAACGGAAATAGAGATAGCGGCTTCAATGGAAGAGCGTGAAGCGGTTGTGGTACCGCTCACCATCTCGACACTTCCGCCTCCTTTTATATCAAGCTTTTCTTTGAGCAACTCGAGAGTTTTCCTCGCGTCACTGCCTCCACCGATGATAAATCTATACCCATCCTTATCAGAACCTATGAAGAAAAAAACGGGAGGATATGAGCGTTCGGACACCTTTGCGTTTGAAGCATGTCCGGTCAATTCGTTTACGCATTTGCGAGCTTTGTTCATATCGATATCGGGGCAAAAGAAGATCCTTTTATTTTCGGCTGCGGCCGACTGCATAAGGATATCCGCTATTGTTTCGTCTTTAGCGTAAGAAGACTGCTTTGCGGTTTGCAGAGCTTCCTGAAGACTTGCGACTTTGTCCGGTGTTTCGCCTTGTTTGGCGGAAAGCATGTGCATGATCTTAAGCTCGTCGTTTCTGAGTCGGCGCATTGCCTTAAGCGCCGCATCACCGCAAACGATCGTAAATCTCGTGCCGCCTCTGAAGTGCTCTGCACTCATGATCTTGATCATACCGATCTGCCCGGTTGATTTTACGTGAGGAGCGCAACATGCGCATGTATCTGTCCCCTCGATGTTTACGATACGTATTTCGTCGGGGAGTGGAAGAAGGGTGGTCGCCGTTCTTTCTTCACCGGGAGCGGCAGTGTCGTAAAACTTACTGCGACACGGTATATTTATCAGTTCGTCTTTGGAAATGAACTTGGTGTTTACAACGATGTCGGCGGTCACGGCTTTGTTTGCCTTATCTTCGAGAAAGCTAAGGTCTTCCTGTGAAAATGTCCCGTCAATGTCAAACACGGCATTTTCGGAATGCAGATGAAATCCGACGTTGTTTTTGTCAAAATACTTCTTTATGAGCCCGCTCATAATATGTTCGCCCGTATGGTGTTGCATGTTCGAAAAACGCTTATCCCAATCGAGTGTTCCTTTAACGGTCATTCCGACTTCAAACTGCCTGTCGACGGTGTGTATGATACTGCCCTCGGCGTCTTCCGATACGTATGTCACTGTCGCTGTAATTCCTTCTGCGCAGATCATGCCGGTATCACATTCCTGTCCGCCGCCTTCGGGGAAAAATGCCGTCTTGTCGAGAATGAGGGAGTAGAACCCTTTTTTGTTTTCAATCTCGGTGCAAGCAAGAACTTTTGCATCAAATGTTTCTGTCATCGGATCTTTATAATACAGTTTTTCGGTTTTCACGATAATCTCCTTGTTATATAGCTTTTATCCTACAAAAGAATACCACAAGTAGCCGTTTATTGGAAATTTGAAAAAATGTTCGATATCTGATATCATGAATTGGTCCGAATCTATAACTGTGAGGAGAATGATTTGTATGGATCTGAATTCGGAAATCTCAACGATAAAAGGCGTCGGAGCTGTCAGGGCCGAGGCATTTAATAAACTTGGGATCATATGCGTAAAGGACCTTATCATGCATTTCCCGAGAGCGTACGATATCTTTATGCCCCCCGTTAAGATCGGTGAGCTCAGAAACGGCTATGTGGAGACGATTTCCGTTACGATAACCTCCGCTCCGAAGATGATCTCTCACGGCGGAAAAAGGAGCGTGGTTCTTCTGACCGTTCGCGAGGGTGCCGACAGCGCCTCTCTTATGTGGTTTAATATGCCGTTCATCAGGAAGACCCTGGGACCCGGAAAACATCTGTTGTTTAGGGGACGTGTTTCTTTAAGGGGGAAAAGCATTTATATCATTCAGCCTCAGGTATATACTCCGGAGCAGTATCAAAAGCTTTCAGGCCTTATGCAACCCGTATACAGGCTTTCGTCGGGATTATCAAATGAATTTGTCAGGAAAACGGTCGCGGGACTTAAGGATTTTATAGAGAGCGAGATAAAGGATTTTATCCCCAAAAAGGATCTTAAGGTCTTTTCTTTGATGGAAAGGGCGCAGGCTCTTGTATCGATACATATGCCGCGAAGCAGTGAAGATTATAACGAAGCACGCAGAAGGCTCTCATTCGATGAGCTTTTGGGTTTCGCCTACGATATAAGGACCTTAAGGGAAGAAGAAAAGCTTAAAAGACCTGTTTGCGGTAAAAAAGAAATAGATGTTTGCGAAGAGTTCATAAAAACGCTTCCTTTTGAACCTACCAAAGCGCAAAAACTGGCGATCTCTGATGTTATGCGTGATATGACGACCGATCTTTATGCGACAAGACTGATCCAGGGTGATGTCGGATGCGGTAAGACACTGGTTGCGATGTATGCTCTTTTGGCATGTGCGCTTGCGGGGAAAAATGCATGTTGTCTGGCACCGACGCAGGTTCTTGCTTCACAGCACTTTAAGGATATGAAAGAAGCCTTTGAACCGTATGGGATCGATGTTGTGCTTTTGGTCGGCGGGATGAATAAGAAAGAAAAGGAAGAGATCAAAAACCTGAATGGCGCGGTGATAGTGGGAACTCACGCCATGCTCAGGGATGAAGCGATGATCGATGATATCGGATGCGTAGTCATCGACGAACAGCACCGTTTCGGAGTGAAGCAGAGGGAATACTTCATGAGAAAGAAGGAAAGACCTTATACTCTTGTCATGAGCGCCACACCGATACCAAGATCCCTTGCGATGGTAATGTACGGAGACAGAAACGTATCGATCATTGACGAAATGCCTGCGGGAAGGTTGAAGATCAAAAACTGTGTTGTAGGTCCCGAAAAGAGAAGTACTTCTTATGACTTTATCGCTGCGCGGGTCGCCGAAGGCAGACAGGCTTACGTGATCTGCCCGATGATCGAAGAGAGTGAAGAGCTTGATGCTTCAAATGTCACCGATTATGCGCAAATGCTCGGTGAACTTTATAAAGACAAAGGAATAACGGTCGGATGTCTGCACGGCAGGATGAAAGCACAGGAGAAGGAGGAAGTCCTTGATGCTTTTTACAAGGGCTTGACACAGGTACTCGTTTCGACTACCGTTGTTGAGGTCGGAGTCAATGTGCCGAATGCAACGGTCATGCTTGTTGAAAATGCGGAAAGATTCGGTCTCGCCCAGCTTCATCAGCTGAGAGGACGTATCGCGAGAAGCTCATATCAGGGTTATTGTATATTTATTAAGAACGGTTCGGGAGAACTGATTGATAAAAGACTCAATATCCTCGTCGAATATAACGACGGAATGCTTGTGGCACAGAAGGATCTCGAACTGCGCGGTCCCGGAGATGTTTTCGGCGTTGCACAGAGCGGAGATATGACGTTCGGTATAGCTGATATATCGACTGATTCAGATATCCTCAGGGATGCGATAACATACATAGATTCTCTCGACGAAAAGGCTCTGAAAAGCCTTATCGAAAAAGCACAGGGAATCATATCTGTTAATAGCACCGCGGATGTGTTATAATGTCCTTTGGGTCAAATGCACCGGGAAAGATCAGAGTGATCTGCCTGTGTCAGGTAAGAGTTTTTAGTGTTGTCAGAGGAGTACGAGATGGCTCATTCATATACAAGAGCACAACTTGATTCGATAGCCCGTGAAAACTACGGACTTCTTATTTCCTATTGCAATATTCTTGAATCCGAAGGTTACTGGGAAACACCCGGAAACATTCTCAGGCAGTCTATCCGATCGATACTCGATATGTACGTTCAGACAGTTTTGATTAGATTTGCGCTTTATTGCGAAAAGCTCGGTCCCGAAGAAAGACGGTTTATCGCAACCGTTACAGATACAAACGTATACGATATTTCTGCCGATAAAGAGGTCCCGGATCGTGTCCTTTCGGAAGTCGGACGTTTTTACGATTCGCCCCCGATCCTTCTTCAGCTTTGCGGACTTCGTGACAACAGTTGCGGTTCGGGTCTTATCGGGCTGTTTTTTGATGCACTTTTGAACATAGAGCTTTCCATGGCATTCATAGATACGGTCAAGACCGGATTTGTTGCATCTTTTATACACGATTATTTTGTAAAGGTAGAGGCATTTTTGGGAACCACATCTAATTACAGCGCGATCGTAAATGAAAGATACATATTCAAAAAGCTCTGTGATGACTCACTCGAAAAAAGCGCTTCCTGTCTTAAAGAATCCGGCGAAAGCTTTGAAACTTACGTTAATACATATATTTATTCGGGTATTGCAAAGCCCATTGCCGCAAGATCGGTTCCCGTGATACAGGACGAGGAAGAGGAACAGACGGGTGAAGAAGAGCCGGAACCCGTCATCGAAGAAAAAAAGCAGGAAACCACGCTCGAAAAGCTTCTCAACGAACTTAACAGCCTCGTTGGTCTTACATCGGTCAAAGAAGAGGTCGGTTCTTTGATAAATCTGATCAAAGTCAGAAACATGCGAAAAGAGCGCGGACTTCCGATGATGGACATGAGCTTCCACATGGTATTTATGGGTAATCCGGGTACCGGAAAAACTACTGTTGCGAGACTGATTTCAAAGATATATAAAGAACTGGGATTACTTTCAAAGGGAACTCTCGTTGAAACGGACCGCTCGGGTCTTGTTGCGGGGTATGTCGGACAGACCGCTCTCAAAGTTCAGGATGTGGTCCGTAAGGCTCTCGGCGGAGTACTGTTCATAGATGAGGCCTATTCACTTGCGTCCGATACGCAAAATGATTTCGGTGATGAAGCTATAGAAACGCTTGTTAAGCTTATGGAGGATCATCGAGATGATCTCGTTGTGATCGTTGCCGGATATACCGACGACATGAAAAGATTCCTTAAGCGAAATCAGGGCCTTGTATCAAGGTTCAACAAGTACTTTTATTTCGATGATTACAACGACGAAGAATTGCTTTCAATCCTCGAGGCTATGGCAAGGGGATCGGGATATGAATTATCGGAAGGCGCTGTAAAGAAAGCGGGAAATATTTTGGCATCGATGGATGCCGGAGAAAGATATAAATTCGGTAATGCCCGTGGGATACGTAATATGTTTGAACGTATGGTCACCACTCAGGCAAACAGAGTCTGCATGATCGAGGAACCCGAAGTTGAGGAGCTTTGCGGAATTCTCGAAGAGGACGTTCGCTGATCCGAATAATGGAGGGGAGAAAAAATGGCTGCGGCTGCTTATGTTATTCTTTGTATTATTACGGGATATATTGTCTCTACTGCGGTATTGCCTTTAAAACAGGCTGAGACCGACAGTTTTAAAGGCGTTCAAACCGGGCTTTCTCAGCTTTTTTACAGGTTCCCGTTATGGTATGTTACGGGAACCGTGTTATTGACTTGGCTTACTTATCTGTTCGCATATATCGCGGCCGATCAAAAGGATCCGCTTTTCTTTGCAAATGTGATGGTGTTCTCAATAGCCGGGACGGGCTGTATTTTTGGGTTCATCATTCTTTTCAGAAAAAAGAGGATACCGTTTTTCTCGGAATTTAAAAAACTTTCTCACAATGAGATCATTTCGATCATTCTTGTCGTATCGATCGTTTGTTATCTCCTTTATCTGACTTTCCATGTCAGGAACGGACAGTACTTCATCGGAAACAGTGTTTTCAGCGACTTTACACCGCATCTGAGCATGATCAGGTCTTTCTCGAACCTGAATAATATCCCGACCGTTTACACGGTAGCGGCTGCGGATGATGTTAGGTATCATTTTATGTTCGAGTTTTTGACGGGCAATCTTGAATATCTTGGAATGCGGTTAGATATCGCATTCAACCTTTCGAGTGCGCTCAGCCTTATCTCGATGTTCAGTCTTCTCTATACTTTTGCCGTTAGGATCACAGGGAAGAAGCTTGCGGGCGGTCTCGCCGTTCTTTTTGCCGCATTTCGCAGCTCGTGGTCGTTCTTCTCATACATTGCGGGCTTTAACGACTATGGTTCGTTGATCAACGGGATCGTCAACAATGACGACTTTATCGGGATCACACCAAACGAAAAATGGGGTCTGTGGAATTTAAACGTATATCTCAACCAGAGACATTTTGCGTTTTCGATAAGTATAATGCTTATAGTCATAATGATCTTCATGCCTGTTCTTACGGAGACATTTGAGGAGATGAAAGGTAAGTGGTCGATAAAAAATTTCTTTACGGTCGATCTCTTCTCTAAAAAGGGATTTGCGGCACAGGAGATCTCGGGACCGTTGTTTGGCGGTTTCCTTCTCGGCGCATCTGCCTTCTTTAACGGTGCTGTCCTGATAGGAACCGTTGTGATACTGTTTGTTATGGCGGTCGTTTCGATGCGACGGCTGGAATATTTGATATGTGCGGTAATAACACTCGGGCTTTCACTCGCCCAAAGCGCATTCTTTGTAAAAGGATCTGCGGTCAGCGCATCTATAAGACCGGGATTCATCAGCGAATCTTCCACGATATTCGGAATGGCGGAATATCTCTTTATGTTGCTCGGCATACTTCCGTTTGTTCTTGCGGCAGCGTACATTAAGGCTGATACCTGCTCAAGGTGGATGATGATCGGCGCGGGTATCCTTATCGCATTGTCGTTTTTTGTATCACTCACTCCCGATATCGCGGTAAATCATAAATATATCATGATAGCTGTGCTTATACTTGATATATATGCGGCAGGTTTTATCTGCGAGCTGCTGGGAGACAAAAGGCTTACGGTCAGGATAACGGCAGTGGTGGCCGGACTGTTCATGACCGCGACGGGACTTTTTGATTTTTCCACGTTGGTTTCAATGAATACCGAACGTAATGCTGTTATACTTGATACAAAGAATCCGATAATGACATTTGTCGATGAAAACTGTGACAGCAGTGATGTATTTCTGACCGCCAATTATTTTCTTGGCGACCCTGACGGTTCATATCTTATAATGTCGGGTGCGTCACTTTACCTGGCATGGCAGTATTACGGTTGGTCTGCAGGTTACGATACGGCTCAGAAGGATCTTATTGCCGAAAACATTTATGAAGCTCAGGATCCCGAATTACTCAAACAGATGGTTAGGGCTTCGGGAATAGATTACATCGTTGTCGGCGAAGCCAACAGAGAAAGCGAGTATTACGATTTGAACGAAGAGCTCATCGCATCCGTTTATCCCGAAGCATTTTCTGTCGGTGAAGGAGAAAAACGTTTTACGATTTACAAAACTAAGGATGTAATGTAACTGAGGCATATGTGAGAGGAGAATCTTAAATGGACAGACTTTATGCCATAATACCGGCTTATAACGAACAGGATAACATCAGGCAGGTAATAAGGGACTGGTACGATGTTATTGCGGCCACGGGTGAGGAGAGCAGGCTCGTAGTCATCGATGACGGCAGTAAGGACGATACATATAAGATAATGCTCGAAGAAGCTGCCGGCAAGCCCGCTCTTATCGCACTTCACAAGGATAACTCGGGTCATGGTGCCACGGTTCTTTACGGGTACCGTTATGCTCTTGAAAACGGTGCGGATTTTATATTCCAGACAGATTCCGACGGTCAGACTTTGCCGGGTGAATTTGATCTTTTTTATAGGAGACGTCATAAATACAACTTCATAATCGGTTGCAGAAAAGACAGAAAAGACGGATTTTTCAGGATACTGACAAACAGAGTGCTCCGTCTTGTCGTGCGAATGATCTTTTCGATCGATCTGAAAGACATAAACACACCATACAGACTTATGGACAGAAGTGTGATCGAAGACTGTCTGAAATATATTCCCAAGGATTTTAACCTTTCGAACGTGATACTTACTGTTGCGGCTGCGAGAAAGGGCTATAAGGGACTTTACATTCCGATCACATTCCGAAACAGGCAGGGCGGAAAGAATTCGATTAACGTCAAGAAGATCTTTATGATCGGATGGAAAGCATTAAAAGATTTTTGCAAGATCGAGAAAGAACTCAGGTGATCCTTACCTCGGGGATAGTCCGGATATAAACGACTACATGAATGACATCGGAGAAAACAGATAATGCTTAAGTTTTTAAAAACAGACTTATTTAAATACGGATTTATGGCAGTGCTTTATATTGTCGCATTTGCTATTGCGGGGGTTTTGCTCAGGGGAGACTTTTGGCAGTTCTTCGGATGGTGGTGGACGCTTATAGCCGCCGGTGTGATCTTTATGCCTGTCGGGATCTTACTCTTCGGCAAATTTAATGACTGCGGCATACTGTTTTGTTCTACGCTCGGAGTAGCTGTTATGAGCTGGCTTTCGTGGCTTTTTGCTTCGATAGGGTTTATACCCTTTACGACATGGGGTTGTGTCATCATATTGATCCTTTGCACGATGATAAATATAGCCGTGATCATAAGCGTTAAAAAAATCAGAGGATCTTTTTTACCGGAGAGATTTGACCTTAAGTCCAAGATAATACCGATGCTCATCAGCGGCTTTATTTTCCTTGTTGTGTTTTTGATATGGACATACATCCGTGGATTTAAGCCGGAGGCACTCGGCGATACGGAAAGTATCATGGATTATGCATTCATGAAATCAATGGACAGGGCAAATTATATGCCTGCGGAAGACATGTGGATGGCCGGTAAATCATTTAACTATTATTATCTCGGACAGTACATAGCTACTTTTCTTTCAAAGCTCTCGGGAGTCGGAGTAGGTTACGGGTATAATCTTATGCTCATGACCGAGGCCGGTTTGGCATTTGCGCTTCCCTACAGTCTTGTGATGAATGTGTTCTCCGATTGGTGTGAGAGCAAAGGAGTCATCAGAAAGTCGGCAAGTCACGCAGCGGGACTGATCTCGGGAATTGCCGTAAGCTTATGCGGAAATTTCCATTACATCATCTTCAATTATCTGGTACCGCCCCTGAGGGATATGCTCGGAGTTACCGATATGGCAGCAAATACGGGATATACACTTCCGACATATTTCTTCCCGAATTCGACGCGCTATATCGGATACGTGCCGAACACTTCGGACAAGACGATCCATGAATTCCCGTCATATTCTTTTATACTCGGAGACCTTCACGCTCATGTTATTAATATCATGTTTGTGTTATGCGTGATGGGGATATTGTACGCATATATCCAAAAGAACAAAAACAGGATAATGCTCACTGCCGTCCGCAACAGCCCCGCGGCTGACAAAAACAGTCGGCATACGCTGTTCGGGATCGAGCATTTCTTCAAAAAGGTTTTTGATCCCTGTGTCGTTTTTACGGCGTTTTTTATAGGGATGTTTCATATGACAAATTACTGGGATTACCCGATATACTTCGTGGTTGCGGGTGCGGTGATCCTGTATGTTAATTTCTCTTCGGAAGGAGCACGCTCTACAGGATTGCTGCTCACGCTTTTCCATGCCGCGATCGTCGTAATCATATCGAAGTTGGTATGTCTGCCGTTTACGTTGTCGTTTGATCAGATATCGTCCGAGATCCTTGCCGTTACTTCCCGTACGCCGCTTTATCAGTTCCTTATACTTTGGGGATTCCCTTTCCTTGTCGGGATCGTTTATGTGGTCAGTGTTTTGCGCAGATCCCTGGCACGAAAAGAAGAAAAAAACGTATTTTTCAGATGTCTTTTGAAAACGGATATGCGTGATGTGTTTATCGTGATCGTCGTTCTGTGTGCTATGGGATTATGTCTCATACCCGAATTTATCTATGTTAAGGATATATATTCCGGTGACTACAAGCGTGCCAATACAATGTTTAAGATCACATATCAGGCATTTATCCTGTTCGGAATTTCTTTTGGATATATCATTGCAAAAATGCTCATTTTCGGAAAGAAAAGCATCAGAGTATTCGGAGTCGTATGTCTGTGTCTTGTATTTGTGTGCGCCGGTTATACGAAAGTCGGTACACAGATGTGGTATTTTGTCGGAGACAGAGAGTATACGGGCATCTGCTCAACCGATTTCCTTGAGGAAGAGAATGCCGAATATGAAGCGATCCGTTTCCTTGATGAAAATGTTAAAGGCAGACCCGTGATAATTGAAGCAAACGGCGACAGCTATTCGAGAGAATGCAGATTCTCGGCATGGACGGGACTTCCCACACTGCTTGGATGGAAGACTCATGAATGGCTTTGGAGGTCTTCGGGTGATACCGGTTATCCGGTGGTTTTGTCGGAAAGAGAAAATGACATCAGAACCCTTTATACATCGGAGGAATTGTCGGAAAAGAGAAAAGTGATCGATAAATACGACATTTCATATATCATTATCGGAAATGTCGAGCGACTCAAGTATGCGGAAGCATTAAATGAAGATAAGATACTTGAACTCGGCGAGATCTTCTTTGAAAACGAAGAGGTTACGATCATAAAGACAGAACGGTAAAACAGCGCTTTCCCGGGCAGACCGTATTTAATTGACATAAAATATCCATATAGTTATAATTACTTAGACGTATAGAAGAAAGGTAGCTGTATGAGAGTTATTTCGGGCACTGCCAACCGTCGCAGGTTGGTTACACCAAAGGGATTAAAGGTTCGTCCCACTACCGACAGGATCAAGGAGACGCTTTTTAATATTCTTGCACCACGTATTTATGATGTGGATTTTCTCGATCTTTTTGCGGGGAGCGGAGGCATCGGGATCGAAGCATTGAGCAGGGGAGCCGCTTCATGTGTGTTTGTTGACAACGACAGAGATTCTGTTAAGTGTATTAAGGAAAACCTTGATATATGCGGTCTCGCAGGTAAAGCGGACGTTATGTTCGCGGATGCAACAAGAGCCGTTGCGGGTCTTATCGCACGGAAGAAAAGATTTGATATCATTTTCCTGGATCCGCCGTATGGCAGGGAGCTTGAAAAAGAAGTGCTTTTTGCGATGAGTGACAATCTTTTGAAAGAAGACGGCGTTATAATCGTCGAAGCTTCCGCAGAGACGCAATTTGATTATCTTGACGGGCTTAAGCTTACGGAAGTCAGAGTAAAAGAATACGGCTCCAACAAGCATATATTTATAGAGAGGAAACAGTGAAGAAGTATGAAAATCGGTCTTTATCCCGGAACATTCGATCCTGTTACGTTAGGACACAGAGATATCATCATCAGAGCATCGAGCCTTGTTGATAAGCTTATTATCGGTGTACTTAACAACTCCTCAAAAAATCCCTGGTTTTCAGTCGAAGAGAGGATAAATCTCATCAGAAAAGTTACGAAAGATATGCCGGGAGTTGTTGTCGATTCGTTTGACGGGCTGACGGTCGATTTCGGTAAAAAGATCGGCGCAAGTGTTATCGTTCGAGGACTGAGAGCCGTTACGGATTTTGAATACGAACTTCAGATAGCACAGATAAACCATAGACTTAATCCAAACATAGACACTGTATTCTTTACGACAAGTGTTGAGTATTCGTATGTAAGCTCGAGCATTGCGAAAGAAGTTGCCAAATACGGAGGGGACATAAGCGGGCTTGTTCCCGTAGAGATAATGGACGACTTGAGGGAAAAATGTGCGCAGCGTTCAAACAACGGTTGAGAAAACATAAGGCAGAAACACACTTTATAAAAATATAAAACAATAAGATCGAGACAAAACAGGAGGGTATACCAATGGCAACGACAAGGATAGAGACGATCATTAACTCGATATATGACTTTATTGACAGTTGCAAACCCCAAAGACTTTCACCCGGGTATATCAGTGTGCCGAGAAATGAACTTATGGCTCTTCTTGATGATCTTAAGGCTCATACACCCGATGAGATCAAAAGATATCAGAAGATAATCGCGAACAGGGAAGAGATCATTGCCCAGGCTCGCGAAAAGGCTGCCCAGATCGAGCAGGAAGCCAACGAACGTGCTCAGATGCTTGTGGATGAAACGGAGATCATGCAGAAAGCGTACGCTCAGGCAAATGAGACGATACAGGCCTCAAAAGCTTCCGCAGAAGAAATGCTCAGGAAGTCTTCGGAAGATGCCGAAACTATCAGAACCGGTGTGCTTGTTTATGCAAAGGATATCCTTACACAGGTTGTCGATATAATGGATAATGCCCACAAGGAATCAAAGACTCTTTCAGAGGGTCTTGTATCTACACTCGGAAAGAATCTTACGGTTCTTAAAGAGAATAAGGAAGAAATATTAAAACAGCTTAATCCCATCAATAAGATCCCCGGAAGCAATGACCGCGGTGAGGAACTTGATTTTACGGATGCGGATTTTAACTGAGTCGGAGAAATACATGAAGATTGAAGCAGTCATTCCGGCATATAGGCCGGATGAAAAGCTTATCAAGTGCGTAAAAGCACTTAACTCACAGACGATGAGACCGGACAGGATCAGGATAATTCTGACTAAATCCCGTGAAGACGAAAAGAGTGAGCTTCTCACTAAACTCCCGGAAGGAACCGTTGTCGAAGAGATCGAAAAAAAATATTTTTCACATGGCGGGACAAGACAATATGCGGTTGACTCAAGCGATGCCGCATATATTCTTTTTATGTCTCAGGATGCAATCCCGGCGGACAGGTATCTTGTAAGAAATCTTTTCGAGGCACTGCAGAAGAAAGATGCTGCCGTTGCATATGCGCGTCAGATACCATATAACCGTTCATCGGACATAGAAAAATATTCAAGACGGTACAATTATCCTTCATACAGCATGTCGAAGACAAAAGCGGATCTGCCCAATATGGGGATCAAAACATATTTTTGCTCCGATGCGTGTGCGATGTACAATGTCGATATTCATAATGAGCTCGGTGGCTTTGACATTACGGCAAATTTTAATGAAGACATGCTTTACGCCTGTAAGGCCGTAAACTGCGGGTGCAGTATAGAGTATGTGTCGGACGCTCATGTTTATCATTCGCATGATTTTACTCTCAGAGAACAATTCCGCCGATACAGGCATGTGTCAAAATCCCAGAGACAGCACAGGGAAGAATTCAGAGGCGTAAAGTCCGAGTCGGAGGGAATCAAGTATCTTATTAAGGGAATGAGGTACTTCATATACAGATGTAATTTTAAGGCGGCGTTTGGACTTATCGCGACAAGTGCGATCAAATATCTTGGATTTTTAGCGGGGAAGATTGGGAATGAGCAGGATTGAGATAATTATGTCCACCTATAACGGTGAAAAGTATATCAGAGAGCAGCTTGATTCTATCATAAGAAGCTCTTTTAAGAATTGGCACATAAGCGTTTCGGATGATTGCTCAAGTGATTCGACTTGCGATATTCTTCGTGAGTATGTGCAGAAATATCAGGGAAAGATATCTCTGCATATAAACGATTCAAATATGGGTTCTACCGTAAATTTCCTGACCTCGCTCAAAAGAGTTGCCGATGAGGATAAAAACCGCGAAGAGCAGACATATTATATGTTCAGTGATCAGGATGACGTCTGGCTTAAGGATAAGCTTTATGTTACGCTCAAGGCAATGAAGAGACTTGAGAGGAAGATCGGGACCGTTAAGCCGTCGCTCATATTTACCGATGCGGTTCTTGCGGGACAGGATCTTTCGTATATAGACAATTCTTTCTATAAAGCCGGACACAGAAGCGTGCGTAATCTTTCGGTATCAAGACTGCTCATTGAAAACAGATGTATCGGTTGTACAGTGATGATGAACAGAGCTCTTGTAGATATGGTCGGTAATGATTTCGAGAACGTCAGATATCATGATTGGTGGGTGGCGCTCATAGCGTCGGCTTTCGGCGGGATCAGATTCCTTCGTGTGCCGACTCTGTTATATCGTCAACATACCGGAAACCAGGTTGGCCAGGGAGACTTCTCGTCTTATGTAAAGAGCAGGATGTTCGATAAACAGGACATCGACAACAGATTGGCGGATACATTTGCGCAGGCGGAAGCGTTCTACGAGTGCTATAAGGGGCGTCTCGGATACAAGAATGCGATGATGGTGAACGAGTTTTCGAAGCTTCCTTCGAGATCGTTCTTTATGAAGAGGTATCTCGTACTCAGATACAGATTTTTCAAGTCCGGACTTATAAGGAATATTGCGCTTCTCCTGTTTATCTGACGTGGAAGCCTTGAACATGAACTTCTCATGTTTATCCGGCAGCATATTTACGGAGGTGTTTGTTATATTCGGGTATGTCAGAACAGACAGGAATGAACTTAAAGTCAGGGATTATGAGACTTATAATGCCTATTACTGCGGACTTTGTCGTGAGCTTAAGGAAGTCTTCGGATTAAGGGGTCAGGTAACGCTCGGTTACGATCTTGTTTTTCTGGCAATACTGCTTACGGGGCTGTATGAGCCGAACGATGAACGCCACGAGGGAAGATGCATGGTCCATCCTCTCAATAAGCATGTGTCGCTTACAAATTCATATACGCGTTACAGCGCCTATATGAACGTCTTGCTCACTTATTACAAATGTCTTGATGACGTTAAGGACGATAAAAGCAAAAAAGCGGCAGTGATGGTCAGAATCCTGCGTAAAGGGGCATTGAAAGCGGGAAAAGCATATCCTGAGCAGCGAAAGAAAATTGTAAGAGAACTCAAAAAGCTCTCTGAACTCGAAAAGAAGGGTTCAAAGAATGTGGATGAGGTTGCCGGTTGCTTTGGCAGGCTGACCGAAGCGATGTTTGTGTATAAACATGACGAGTGGGAGAAATACTTATCGAAAGTCGGTTTTTATCTCGGAAAGTTTATATATATAGCTGATGCATTCTGTGATCTTAAGGAAGATGAAAAAAACGGAAGCTATAATCCTTTTATCGGCAGTAAGATCACTGAGAAGGAAAAAGAGGAGCTGCTTATGATGATGGCAGGTGAATGCTCCGATGCATATGAGATGCTTCCGATCGTAAAGAACAAGGCTATACTTGACAATATCATTTATTCCGGGATAATCATGTCCGCAAAAAAGGAAAAGTAACGAGAGGTTAAAGAATGGATCCTTATCAGGTACTCGGAGTCGCAAGAAATGCAGATGACGAAACGATAAAAAAAGCATACAGACAGCTCAGTAAGCAGTATCATCCCGATAACAACCCGGGAGACAAAAATGCCGAAGAGCGTTTCAAAACTGTTCAAAGTGCATACGAACAGATCATGGACATGAGGAAAAACGGCGGTTTTTCACAGTTTGGAGGCTTTGGAAGAGAATACGGTGACACATTCAGATATCGAGACGACGATCAGGATCAAGGTTTCGATTCTTTCTTCGGTTTTAATGCAGGGAGAAACGACCGTCAAACCGGCACTCAGTCGGATCTTGGTGCGGCAGCGGAGATGATAAGTCGCGGTTCGTACAGAGAAGCGATCCGTATCCTTGACGGTATAGGGAACAGAAACGGTGACTGGTATTATCTTTCTGCCGTTGCACAGTTTTATGTCGGAAATAACGGCATCGCACTCGATTATGCCAGAAATGCATGTGCCATGGAACCGTCTAACGCGAGATACAGGGAATTGCTCGAAAGAATGGAAGCATCCGCAAACAGATATAATGAGAGATATCAATCTTACGATCATTCAAACTCTGTAAGTGATACATGCTGCAGGATGATTCTGTGTAATATCGCCCTGAACAGCTGTTGTGGAGGACCGAGATGTTAAAACGTTTAGGTGCGCTTTTTTGCACTTTAATATTAATAGTGCCGCTTTTGAGTTCGTGCACATCACAGGAGAGAAAGTCCGTTTCTGGGACTTTCTTTATATTTGAGACGATTGCTCAGATCAGGATATACGATACGGATGACGAATCGCTTTTGGACAAATGTAAGGAATTCCTTGACAGGTATGAGGATGTTTTCTCAGCGACAAGAAGTACGAGTGAACTATATAAAATAAACAGCAGCAGGCTTAGTGATATCGAGATAAGCGAAGACATTTATGTGACCGTCAAAAAAGCTCTTGAGGTATGTGAGATGACGCAGGGGCGATTTGATATCACGATAAGGCCTGTTTCAAAGCTTTATAATTTTACGGCGGAAGGATTTGTCCCTCCGGATGATGAAGAGATAAAAAATGGACTTCAGAGTGTTTCTTATAGGAATATAAGCGTTGGCAAAGAATCGGGCAGATACTTCCTGCATAAGGAGAATGCCGATACGGAACTTGATCTGGGAGCTGTTTCAAAGGGATATATAAGTGACAGATTAAAGGATTACATGAGGTCGATAGGAATAAAAAATGCCATGATCGACCTTTGCGGAAATATCATGTGTCTCGCAGATGATACGGGAAATGATCCGGACGCTTATAAGATCGGAGTGTTTGACCCCACCGATATCGAAGGAAAAGATCCCGTGATCGTCAATGTCAGTGACAGCTGTGTCATTACTTCCGGAACATATCAGAGAAATGCAGAGTATAACGGAAAACTGTATCATCATATACTTGATGCAAGAAACGGTCTGCCTGCGCAGGGAGATCTTGTGTCTGTTTGTGTAGTGTGCAAAGAGGGAATAATGGGTGATCTTTTATCTACAGGCCTGTTTCTTCTCGGAGAGGAAGGCATAGAGGCTGAACTTCCCGAAAATACCGGAGTCCTTTATATATATGAAGACGGGACAAGGAAATACGCAGGGAATTTTAAAGATTTGATGTAGGAGAGACGTGACGGGCAATATGTATCAGGTCTTCAGAAATGATGTAAATAGCTGGAATGTGTAAGTTACAGCTTTGTAAATGGATCGGGTCATCTACAATGTATATAATTGCGCAAATGTAATGAATATACATTTTCTGAAAAGGGCTGAAATAGCCAGAATTGGTGTTGACATGTGAATTAAAGCGTATATAATGGTGTATAAATATTCATTTAAACGAATATAACATCGGGAACGATACCTGAATGGGCGTTCCGAAGGAGAGTGACTCTTATATGGCAAAAAAAGTGTTTGTGGACGGAAGCGAAGGAACAACCGGGCTCCGTATCTTTGAAAGATTTGAAGGAAGAAACGATATAGAGATATTGAAGATCGACAGTGAACTCAGAAAGGATCCCACGGAAAGAGCAAAGCTTATCAATGCTTCCGACGTGACATTCCTTTGTTTGCCGGATGCTGCGGCGATCGAGGCGGTCTCGCTTTGTACAAACCCCGATACTATAATCATCGATACATCGACCGCTCACAGAACATCGGACGGTTGGACATACGGATTCCCGGAGCTTGACAAAGAACACAGGGATGCGATAAAGACATCAAAGAGGATAGCTAATCCCGGATGCCATGCAAGCGGATTTGTCTCACTCGTTTATCCTCTCACAAAGTCGGGAATGATACCCGCAGATACAAGACTTTGCTGCTTCTCGCTTACCGGATACAGCGGAGGAGGAAAGAAGAAGATCGCGGAATACGAGAGCAACGACAGAGACATTGAGCTTTCAAGTCCACGTCAGTACGGTCTCTCACAGAATCATAAACATCTTAAAGAAATGCAGAAGATCTGCGGTCTCGAAAAAGCGCCGCTCTTCTCACCGATCATCTGTGATTTTTACAGCGGTATGGAAGTCTCCGTTTATCTTTATAAAGAGATGTTTGATAAGGACGTGACACCGGAATCGATCAATGAATTATACAGAGAGTATTACAAGGGATCAAAGTTAGTAAAGGTTACAAAGCCCGGTATTGAAGAAGAGCTCGGAGGCTTTATCGGTTCCAATAATCTCTCCGGAAAGGATTACCTTGAGATCATAGTGACGGGAAACGAGGATAGGATCATAGTCACCTCGAGATTTGATAATCTCGGTAAGGGCGCAAGCGCTGCAGCCGTACAGAGCATGAATATAGCTCTCGGATTCGACGAGACAACCGGACTTGTTGCGGAGTAAAGCGGAAATCCGATCGGGATGCGGCGGATCCCGCAAAAGACACAACGCACATTATGAACAGGAGGAATATATGAAACATATAGAAGGCGGAATTTGCGCTGCAAAAGGATTTAAAGCTGCAGGTATACACTGCGGTATCAGAGAAGGACGTACAAAAAGGGATTTTGCCCTTATAGTGAGTGAAAAACGTGCATCTGCGGCAGGTGTTTTTACGCAGAATCTTGTTAAAGGAGCTCCTGTTGTTCAGTCAATCCGTAACTTGAAGGACGGACATGCTTCGGCAGTTATATGTAACAGCGGCAATGCAAATACTTGCAATGCAAACGGCATGGAGATAGCCCTTGGGATGTGTGAACTTGTTCACGATCATCTTCAGATAGATCCCGAAGATGTTATCGTAGCGTCAACAGGTGTTATCGGACAGGAAATGAGTCTCACACCGATGGCAGCGGGAATGAAAGAGCTTGTCGGTGCACTTGCGGACACACCTCAGGCGTCAAAGGATGCTGCGGAAGCCATCATGACGACAGACACAAAGCTCAAGGAGATCGCCGTAGAGTTTGAGATCGGCGGAAAGACATGCAGGATGGGCGCTATCAGTAAGGGTTCGGGTATGATCCATCCCAATATGGCAACGATGCTTTGCTTTATGACATGCGATGTTGCCATCACTCCCGAACTTCTTCAGAAAGCACTCAGCGAAAACGTTAAGGATACATATAATATGGTCAGTGTTGACCGCGATACATCCACAAATGATACGCTTACGATCATGTGCAACGGTCTTGCCGGAAATGAAGAGATAACAGAAGAAGGCGCTATGTTTGATGAGTTTAAGAAGGCGCTCTTTGAATGTACTTCATATCTTGCACGTGCAACGGCAGCGGACGGTGAGGGTGCTACAAAGCTCATTGAATGCAATGTGACGGGCGCCAAGGATAAAGCAACGGCAAAGATACTCGCCAAGTCGGTTATTTGTTCGCCGCTCGTTAAGGCCATGATATTCGGTCGTGACGCAAATTGCGGTCGTGTGATGTGTGCTCTCGGATATGCGGGAGTTCCGTTCGAAGTGGAGGATACGAGCGTTACGCTCAGATCGAGAGTCGGATCCGTCCTTGTATGTCATAACGGCAACGGACTTGCCTTTGATGAAGATAAAGCGCTCATGGTCCTCGGGGATGATGAGATAGACATAGACATAAGCGTCGGAAACGGTGACGGATTTGCAACGGCATGGGGTTGTGACCTCACATACGATTATGTCAAGATAAACGGAGACTACAGAACCTGACAGCCGGTTTAATCCCGGGCAGAAAAATACATAAGAAAAAACGCAAAAAAATACTAAAGAAAAACACAAAAGAATAATACAAAAAGATACAATAATACAGAAAGAGGAGAGATCATATGGATAACATCGATAATAAGTCTGCGATCAATTCAATACAGACCGATATTCTCGTACATGCACTTCCGTATATACAAAAATATACAAACAAGATCGTGGTCATTAAATACGGCGGAAACGCTATGATCAACGAAGATCTTAAGCACAGCGTTATGCAGGATATAGTCCTGTTGTCTCTTATCGGAATAAAGGTTGTACTTGTACACGGCGGCGGACCCGAGATCTCCGAGATGCTCAAGGCAGTCGGAAAAGAATCCAAGTTTGTCAACGGCCTCAGAGTAACCGATGAGGAAACGGCACAGATAGCGCTTATGGTCCTTGCCGGTAAGATAAACAAGAATCTTGTGAACATTATCGGACGTTTAGGAGGAAAGGCAATCGGACTTTGCGGACTTGACGGCGGACTCATCGAGGCTGAAAAATACGATGAGAATCTCGGTTTTGTCGGAAAGATAACACATATAAATCAAAAACCTATCCTTGATATCCTCGAGAAGGGATATATTCCCGTAATATCGACCGTAGGATATGACAACGAAGGAAATGTCTATAACATCAATGCCGATACTGCAGCGGCAAGGATCGCGGGTAAGCTGGCAGCGGAGAGTCTTATATCCATGACGGATATCGACGGTATATTAAGAGACAAAGACGATCCTTCGACACTCATAAGAAAACTTAACGCATCCGAGGCACCTCAGCTTATGCGTGAAGGCATAATTTCGGGGGGCATGATACCTAAGGTTGACTGTTGTATCGAAGCCATAAGACGAGGAGTCAGAAAAGTATTTATCATTAACGGAACGATACCTCACTCGATCCTTGTCGAGATACTCACAGATGAAGGTATCGGAACGATGTTTGTCTGAAAGAATAAAATAATGATCAAAATCAAGAGGTAGTGTTATGGAAGACATTAAAGCAATGGACAGCGATTATATCGCTCATACTTATGGGCGTTTCAATCTGCTTATAAATAAAGGCAAAGGATCTGTCGTATATGACGAGAACAACAAAGAGTATATAGATCTCGGTTCGGGGATCGCAGTCAATTCGTTCGGCATATGTGACGATGAATGGAAAAAAGCGGTCATCGATCAGATAGACAGTGTTACGCACACATCGAACCTTTACTACAGCTCACCCCAGGCAAAGCTTGCAAAATTGCTTTGCGAGAGAACAGGAATGAAGAAGGTGTTCTTCGCAAATTCCGGCGCCGAGGCAAATGAGTGCGCGATAAAGGTTGCAAGGAAGTATTCAAGCGATAAGTACGGTGAGGGCAGGTCTTCGATCATCACTCTTGTCAACAGTTTTCACGGAAGAACGATCACTACGTTGTCGGCGACGGGACAGGACGTTTTCCATAAACACTTCGGTCCTTTTACGGGCGGTTTTAAATACGCTCATGCCGGAGACGCGGAGGAACTTAAGTCGCTTGTCAAAGACGGTGACGTTTGTGGTATAATGATAGAGCTTGTTCAGGGCGAAGGCGGTGTAATACCTCTCGATCCCGCATATGTAGATGAGATAGTTAAGATCTGCAACGACAACGATATACTTCTCATTGTCGACGAAGTTCAGACAGGAAACGGTCGTACCGGAAAGCTTTATGCTTTTGAAAATTACGGTATCAAGCCGGATATCTTTTCAACTGCAAAGGGTCTTGCGGGCGGTCTTCCGTTCGGGGCTTGCGTAATGGGAGATAAGACAGAGGGCGTTCTCGCAAAGGGAGATCACGGATCGACGTTCGGCGGAAATCCCATCTGTGCTGCGGGTGCACTTTCGATACTTTCAAGGATCGATGATGAGCTTTTAAACGGTGTAACAAAAAGGTCAGAATTTATAAAGAAGAAGCTTGAGGCTGTCGATGAGGTTGAATCCGTTACAGGACTCGGTCTTATGCTCGGGGTCAGTGTGAAAGGTGCGGCAGCGGCCGATGTGGTAAACAAAGCGATCGAAAAAGGATGTATACCGCTTACGGCGAAAACAAAGGTAAGACTTTTACCCGCACTCAATATCCCGATGGATGTGCTGGAAAAAGGACTCGACAGACTTATCGAAGCAATAAAAGAATGTGCTTTCAAGCAGTGATGACAGATTGAAGGGGAATGCTTTTCCTTTCGGAAACGGAACGTGTTATCACATAAGCGTTATAAAGGGCTAAGGAATAAAAAGAAGGTATTTAAAGAAACAGGAGGTTATTAAGGTGAAACACTTACTTAAATTACAGGATCTTTCGACTGAGGAGATCACGGAAATCTTAAATCTTGCGGATCAGCTTAAATACGAGAACAAACACAGGATCCCTCACCAGCATCTTAAGGGTCAGACTCTCGGTATGATCTTCACAAAATCTTCGACACGTACGCGTGTTTCGTTTGAAGTGGGTATGTATCAGCTCGGGGGAAGCGCACTTTTCCTTTCGAAGGATGATATCCAGCTCGGACGCGGTGAGCCCATACGTGACACGGCAAGAGTGCTTTCACGTTACGTAGACGGTATCATGATCCGTACGTACGATCAGAAGGATGTTGAAGAGCTTGCAACCTTCGGATCCATCCCGATCATAAACGGTCTTACCGATTACTGTCATCCCTGTCAGGTACTTGCTGATCTTATGACGGTCAGGGAGTTTAAGAAGAGCCTTAAAGGCCTTAAGCTTGCTTTTATCGGCGACGGAAACAATATGGCCAATTCCCTTATTGCAGGCGGTATCCTTACAGGTATGGAAGTTGCGATCGGTTGTCCCGATACTTACCGTCCCGATGCGGCTCTTTGCGAATGGGCTTCGAAAAAGGGTAAGCTTACCGTTACGGATGATATTTTTGCAGCCGCAAAGGATGCGGATGTGATCTATACCGATGTGTGGGCTTCGATGGGACAGGAACAGGAAGCTGTTGAAAGAGCAAAGGTATTTAAGGATTTCTGTGTTGATGACAAGCTTATGAGCGTTACGGCAAAGGATTCGATGATACTTCACTGCCTTCCCGCTCATAGAGGCGAAGAGATCACGGACGAGGTTTTCGAGGCTCATGCCAAAGAGATCTTTGAAGAGGCTGAAAACAGACTTCATGCTCAAAAGGCTGTCATGGTTAAGTTGATGAAAAAATGATTATGTGAGAGATGGCTTACTGATATGAACCGTTGGGGGTTAAAAATGATTTCGGGAGGTTATGTATGCGAAGAGTAATGTCAATACTTGTTGAGAATACATCGGGCGTTTTAAGCCGTGTTTCCGGTCTTTTCAGCAGAAGAGGCTACAATATAGCCAGCCTTACGGTTGCAGAGACACAGGATCCCAAACAGTCACGTATGACGGTTGTTGCGGACGGTGACGAGCAGATCCTTACTCAGATACAGAACCAGCTTGAAAAGCTCGAGGATGTCATAAGTATCACAACACTGACAAGTCGAGAGTCTGTCTGCCGTGAGCTTATGCTCATCAAGGTTGCGGCAGATATCAAAAAACGTGGCGCGATCATGACCATTGCCGATATTTTTCATGCCAAGGTTGTCGATGTTTCCAACGACTCGATCATGATGGAGCTTACGGGAAATCAGGATAAGCTTGACTCATTCCTTAAACTTTTGGTAGATTATAAAATAATCGAAATGGTCAGAACGGGTGTTACCGGTCTTATGCGTGCCGATTCAACCGATTATTCCGATAACATTTAACTTTATTGCAGAGAGTTATTTGAAAAAGGGAGTAAATAATTGCATGCATGGGTACGTATGCAGAAAAAGGAGAAAACAAAAATGAGCGATTGTACACATGATTGCGGTTCTTGCGGCGAGGAGTGTTCTTTTAGGGAATCACCGAATTTGGACAGCTTCAAGGTAAAAGCAAACGAACACAGCAGTATCAAGAAGATAATAGGCGTTGTCAGCGGAAAGGGCGGAGTCGGTAAGTCTTTTGTTTCTTCGTTCCTCGCCGTTCAGATGATGAGAAAAGGATATAAAGTCGGCATTTTGGATGCGGATGTAACGGGACCTTCGATCCCTTCGGCTTTTGGTCTTAAGGGAAAGCTTTTTGGGTCTGAGTACGGCATATTGCCTTGCACCACACAGCAGGGAATCGATATCATATCCGTTAATATGATGCTCGAAGATCAGGAGAAGCCCGTTGTATGGAGAGGACCTGTTATAGCAGGTGTCGTTAAGCAGTTTTATACAGACGTTGTATGGTCGGATGTTGACTTCCTCTTTGTCGACATGCCTCCCGGAACCGGAGATGTTCCGCTCACGGTATTCCAGAGCCTCCCGGTTGACGGCATAATCGTTGTTACAAGTCCTCAGGAGCTTGTATCGATGGTTGTGGCAAAGGCTGTAAATATGGCTTCGGAGATGAATATCCCGATCATCGGCATCATTGAGAATTACAGCTATATCGAATGCCCCGACTGTGGCAGAAAGATTGAACTTTTTGGTAAGAGCCACGTTGATGAGATGGCTGCAAAGTACGGACTTGAAGTACTTGAAAAGCTTCCGCTCAATCCTCATATCGCGCAGGCTGTCGATGAAGGACTTATTGAACTTTATGACAGCGATATCCTTAATGCTACGGCTCAAAAGCTTGAGGAAAGATTTGTAATGAACGAGGAATGAAACGGCAATAAATAAAATCATTGAAACTATAGGACGTATATGGACAAGAGCAGAATTAGAAATTTTTCCATAATAGCCCATATTGATCACGGCAAATCAACACTTGCCGACAGGATCATCGAGATGACGGGACTTCTCACCGAGCGTGAGATGCAGGACCGTGTGCTTGACAATATGGATCTTGAGAGGGAGCGCGGCATAACCATTAAGGCGCAGACAATCAGGACCGTATATAAAGCTAAAGACGGTAATGAATACATCCTGAACCTCATCGATACTCCGGGACATGTTGATTTTAACTACGAGGTTTCACGTTCCCTTGCCGCTTGTGAGGGAGCAGTGCTCGTTGTGGATGCGGCGCAGGGAATAGAGGCCCAGACGCTTGCCAATGTTTATCTTGCCATTGATCATGATCTCGAGATCGTTCCGGTCATCAATAAGATCGATCTCCCGAGCGCAGAGCCCCAGCGAGTGATCGAGGAGATTGAAGATGTTATCGGTATCGAGGCACAGGATGCGCCCCTGATCTCGGCAAAAAACGGCGTAAATATAGAGGATGTTCTTGAAGCTATCGTTAAGAAGATCCCACCTCCCAAGGGAGATGACAGTGCACCGCTTAAAGGTCTCATCTTTGATTCCCTTTATGATTCGTACAGGGGTGTTATCGTATTTATGCGTGTGATGGACGGAACCGTCAAAGCGGGAACAAGGATCAAAATGATGGCGACGGGAGCCGAGGCCGATGTTGTTGAGGTTGGCATTTTCGGACCCGGAACATTTGTCCCTTGTGACGAGCTTACCGCAGGCAGTGTCGGATATATTACGGCAAGCCTTAAGAATGTCAGCGATACACATGTGGGTGATACGGTGACCGAAGCGCTTCGCCCCGCAAAAGAAGCACTGCCGGGATATAAAAAGGTACTTCCCATGGTATACTGCGGAATGTATCCTGCCGACGGTTCAAAGTATCAGGATCTTAGGGATGCGCTTGAAAAGCTTCAGCTTAATGATGCATCTCTCATGTATGAACCGGAGACTTCGATTGCACTTGGATTCGGTTTCAGATGCGGATTCCTCGGACTTCTTCATCTCGAGATTATTGAAGAGAGACTTGAAAGAGAGTACGGTCTTGATCTTGTTACGACAGCACCGAGTGTTATCTATAAGGTATTCAAGACGAACGGCGAAATGATAACTATCACAAATCCCGCAAACATGCCCGATCCTTCCGAGATCGAGCATATGGAAGAGCCTTTTGTAAATGCCGATATAATCGTTACGAAGGAATTTGTGGGACAGATAATGACGCTTTGTCAGGACAGAAGAGGCATCTATAAGAGCATTGAGTATATTGAATCAAATCGTGCGCTTATAAAGTATGAGCTTCCTCTCAACGAGATCATATATGATTTCTTTGATGCGCTCAAGTCACGATCGAAGGGATATGCGTCGTTTGATTATGAGCTTAAGGGATATGTTCCTTCGAAGCTTGTGAAACTCGATATCCTCATCAATAAAGAAGAGGTCGATGCACTTTCGTTCATCATTCATGCAGACAACGCTTATGAGCGTGCCAGAAAAATGTGCGAAAAGCTTAAGGACGAGATACCCCGTCAGCTCTTTGAAATCCCGATCCAGGCGACTATCGGTAGTAAAATAATCGCGCGTGAGACTGTAAGGGCGATGCGTAAGGATGTACTTGCCAAGTGCTACGGCGGTGACATCACCCGTAAAAAGAAACTCCTCGAGAAACAGAAGGAAGGCAAGAAGCGCATGAGAACCTTCGGAAATGTTGAGATTCCGCAGAAGGCGTTTATGGCAGTCCTGAAACTTTCGGATGATGAATAAAAGAATTTACTATTGACAAATAGCAAGGATGCATCTAAAATAACTATGTTTGTGTGTGATGATACGTCCGTGTCCGGATTCATCATACATTCGTCATCAACAATTATATAATAAGAATACGATCCGGGAGGTGAACTGATTTGGCAAGCATTAAATCTGCTAAGAAGAGAATCAAAGACATCAAGACAAAGACTTTAAGAAATAAGATGA
>JAILPE010000054.1 GCA_024699645.1 Lachnospiraceae bacterium | reverse complement strand
CATAACCGTGGAACTGCGGGCGAAGATGCACCTTAGCGAAAGGGATCTCGGAATGGATAATGTTACAGAGTTTTTTGGAAGCCTCGTATTCGACGACAGAGTAATGAAAGACAAGTTGTCCGAGGAGGTTTACAGTTCGCTCAGAAGGACGATTGACGAGGGATTGGCACTTGACAAGAATGTTGCCAATGCTGTTGCCGATGCCATGAAGGAATGGGCCGTTTCGAAGGGTGCAACGCACTATACACATTGGTTTCAGCCGCTCACGGGCGTTACGGCCGAGAAACATGACAGTTTCATCGAGCCTTCGGCCGATGGGAATGTTATCCTTGAATTTTCGGGCAAGGAGCTCATAAAGGGTGAGCCCGATGCTTCGTCTTTCCCTTCGGGAGGGATCAGGGCAACGTTCGAGGCAAGGGGATATACCGCGTGGGACCCGACCTCATATGCGTTTATTAAGGATAAGACTCTTTGCATACCCACGGCATTCTGTTCGTACGGAGGAGAGGCTCTCGACAAAAAGACTCCTCTGCTTCGCTCCATGGCTGCCCTTAACAAGCAGGTCATGAGGATCTTAAAACTCTTCGGCAATGAGGATGTCAAATACGTCACAACATCAGTCGGTGCCGAGCAGGAGTATTTCCTTATCACGAAGGAAATGTATGAGAAGCGCCCCGATCTTCTCTTCACGGGAAGAACTCTCTTTGGCGCAAAGCCCCCCAAGGGACAGGAGATGGATGACCACTATTTCGGAGTCATCAAACCCAAGGTTGCAGGTTTCATGGAGGATCTTGACAAAGAGCTTTGGAAGCTCGGGATCCTTGCAAAAACGGAACACAACGAAGTGGCTCCCGCACAGCATGAGCTTGCACCCATCTATACTACGACAAATGTCGCAACCGATCACAATCAGCTCACAATGGAGATGATGCAGAAGATAGCGGCCCGTCACGGGCTGGTTTGCCTGCTTCATGAAAAGCCTTTTGAGGGCGTGAACGGTAGCGGTAAACATAATAACTGGTCTGTTTCGACCGATTCCGGACAGAATCTTCTTTCTCCGGGAGCAACACCTTATGAGAACGCACAGTTCCTGTTACTGCTCTGTGCGGTCATCAAAGCGGTCGATGATTACCAGGATCTTCTTCGTATATCCGTTGCTACGGCAGGAAACGATCACAGACTCGGTGCCGACGAGGCGCCGCCCGCTGTCGTTTCGATGTTCCTCGGCGACGAGCTTACGGCAGTACTTGATGCTATTGAGAACGAGACACATTATGAGGGAATCAAGAAGCAGAAGATGACGCTCGGCGTTGATGTTCTCCCTCGATTCAGTCGTGATACCACGGACAGGAACAGAACTTCGCCGTTTGCGTTTACAGGCAACAAGTTCGAGTTCAGAATGCTCGGCTCTTCAAACAGTATCGCATGCGCAAATATAATGATAAACAGCGCTGTCGCAGAAAGTCTTAAGATATATGCGGATGAGCTTGAAGAAGCAAAGGATTTCCAAGAATCCCTCAAAAATCTTCTTCGCAAAACAATAAAAGAACATAAAAAGATACTTTTTAACGGCAACGGCTATGATGAGGCATGGACCAAGGAAGCAACCGAGGTCAGAGGACTCAGCAATTACAAGACGACTCCCGATTGCATGCCTCACCTGCTTGACGAAAAGAATGTAAAAATGCTTACGTCTCATCATGTATTCTCCGAAATCGAGATGAAGTCGAGATGTGAGATCATGCTTGAAAACTACTGCAAGCAGGTGATCATCGAAGCAAATACAATGATCTCGATGGTTCAGACGGGATATATCCCCGCGATCATGAGATACACGACAGAACTTGCCAATGCCATTAACGTAAAGAGAACGGCGGATGTTTCGGCTTCTGTCGGATATGAAACAACAACACTGCGTAAGCTTTCTTCACTGAAGGACTTTATCGCGAGCAAATGCGATGAACTCAAGATAAGCCTTGAGACCGTCAGAGAAGTTAAGAATATAGAAAAAAGGTCATGCCTGATAAGAGATGACCTTCTGATCCGCATGAATGAACTCAGAGCCATGGTTGACGAAGCGGAGACCATGACCGCTAAGGACTATTGGCCTTATCCGAGCTATGCGGACCTGCTGTTCAGTGTTAAATGACTTGGGAAATTTCGGATATCCCATATAAATAACGGGCCGAAGGATACGGCTTATAAGTGAGGGGAGAAAAACAGAATGAAAAACAGTGCTATTGTCGGTATCAACTGGGGGGACGAAGGAAAAGGACGAATGGTCGACCTTCTTACCGAGAATTTTGATGTCGTCGTTCGTTTTCAGGGCGGCGGAAATGCCGGACACACGGTTATAAACGAACAGGGCAAATTTGCTCTTCACCTCCTTCCTTCGGGAATCTTTCGTAAGGGAGTCATAAACATCCTCGGAAACGGTGTTGCGCTCGATCCCGAGAATCTTAAAAAAGAGATCGATGATGTTGTCGCAAAAGGAGTTTCACTCACACCCGAAAATCTTAAGATCAGCGACAGAGCATCGCTTCTCATGCCCTGGCACAGAGAACTTGATATGCTTGAGGAAGAGAGACTTGCCGACAGAAAATTCGGTTCGACCCGTCAGGGAATAGCACCTTTCTATTCGGATAAATATCAGAAAAAGACAATTCTTGCGGGTGAACTTTTCTATCCCGAGAAACTTAAGAAACATGTGCTCGATCTTATGGAGTGGAAGAACCTTACGCTCACAGGCGTATACGGTGCCGATCCCGTCACGGAGAAGGATATAGACGAGTGGATCGCAAATTCATGCGAGAGCATTAAGCCTTTTATATGCAACACTGCGAAGATCCTCAAGGAAGCTCAGCAGAACGGCAAGAAGATCCTCTTTGAGGCACAGCTCGGATCGCTTAGGGATCTTGACTACGGTATCCATCCCTACACGACTTCTTCAAACACCCTTGCCGCATATGCGCCGATCGGATCGGGATTCCCGGGTGCCGAGATCAGCGATGTTATCGGTGTTGTAAAAGCTTATTCAACATGCGTCGGTGAAGGACCTTTCGTCTGCGAGATGTTCGGAGAGGAAGCCGACAAGCTTCGTGAGGCCGGTGCCGAGTACGGTGCAAAGACAGGTCGTCCCAGACGTGTCGGACCCATCGATATCGTTGCAACACGCTACGGTGTTGAGGTTCAGAAGGCAACTATGATCGCGCTCACAAAGCTCGATGTTATGAGCTATATGAAGGAGATACCGATCTGCGAACGTTATGAAATATGCGGACAGCAGACCGACGAATTCCCCTTTCCCGCTCTTCTTGATGAGGCAAAGCCCGTTATGACGACTATGCCCGGATGGAACTGCGATATCAGCAAAGTTCGCAAATACGAAGACCTTCCCGTTGAGGCACGCAATTACGTGGAATATATAGAGAAACAGATCGGATGCCCCATCAAGTACGTTTCTGTGGGCGCCGAGCGCGAAAGCATAATCATTCGTTGAGCTCGAGCACTATATGGAAAGAAAAAGCCATGTGAGGTATTAATCCGGCAAATTCATATGCGCAATACAAAGGCATAAAAAGCCCGGTAAGGTATAGGGGCAAAAAGCGATATACAGATAATAAAATAATTTAAAACGGGCAGAGCCCAAATATAAAGACAGGAGTATCACAGATAATGAAGGACAAGTACGAATCCCCCCTTTCATCGCGTTACGCATCAAACTACATGCTCGAGCTTTTCTCGAGCGACACGAGATATAAGACATGGAGAAAACTCTGGGTCGCTCTCGCAAGGGCTGAGCACAAGCTCGGTCTGAACGTAACGGAGGAGCAGGTAAAAGAACTCGAGGCACATCTCGATGATATTGATTATGAGGTTGTTGCGGCTCGTGAAAAAGAGGTTCGCCACGATGTTATGGCGCATGTTTACGCCTATGGCCAAAAGGCTCCCGGAGCAGCCGGTATCATCCATCTCGGAGCTACAAGCTGCTACGTTACCGATAACGCCGATGTGATCATTTACAGAAAAGGCCTTCAGTATCTGAGGGAACAGCTCCTTATTCTGATGAAGAACCTTGCATCCTTTGCCGATGAGTACAAGGCTCTTCCCACACTCGGATATACACATTACCAGCCGGCTCAGCTCGTAACGGTTGGAAAGCGCGCTACCCTCTGGCTTCAGGATTACATGACAGACCTTGAAGAACTTGATTTCGTGATCGGCCGGATGAAGATGCTCGGATGCCGCGGAACAACAGGTACCGAGGCGAGCTTCATGGATCTTTTTGAGGGTGACGGAGAAAAGATCGACGAGATGAACAGAATGATCGCCGCAGAGTTCGATTTCAATGAGATCTTCGATGTGTGCGGTCAGACATATACAAGAAAGCTTGACAGCAGGATCCTTAACGTCATTTCTTCGATCGCACAGAGTGCGTACAAGATGGCAAATGACATCCGCCTTCTGCAGCATGACCGCCAGGTTGAAGAGCCGTTCGAGAAAAACCAGATCGGTTCGTCGGCCATGGCTTATAAGCGTAATCCCATGAGAAGCGAACGCATATGTTCACTTGCCCGTTATCTCATGGCTGATGCCGCAAATGCAGCAATGACGGCATCAACGCAGTGGCTCGAGAGAACACTTGACGATTCGGCCAACAGACGTATATCGCTTCCGGAGGGCTTCCTCGGAGCTGACGCAGTGCTCAGACTTGCGATCAACGTAACTTCGGGACTTGTTGTAAATAAGACAGTCATCGAATCGGTGGTAAGAGATTACATTCCCTTTATCGCTACCGAGAACCTCATGATGGAGGCCGTTAAGGCAGGCGGAAACCGCCAGGAACTTCACGAGATCATCAGAACCTGTTCAATGGAAGCAACGGCACGCATGAAAGAAGGCAAGAACTGCGACCTTCTTGAGCGTCTTGACGCACAGAAGGAATTCACGCTTTCACTCGAAGAGATGCAGAAGGTTCTCGAACCCTCACTCTACATCGGAAGATGTCCGGAGCAGGTCGAAAAGTTCCTTAAGAAACTTGAACCCGTTCTCAAGGATGTAAAGAGCGGAAGCGAAGAGATAAATGTGTGACGGTGAGTGCCGAAACCTGAAAGCTCAAACTATAGAACGTGAAGCTGACATAAAACGATGGAAACCTGAAAGCTCAAACTATAGAACGTAAAACCGACATGAAACTATGTGCATACGAAACTATTACCGCATATCGCAAGTGTCGGTTTTTGTATTGAGTAAAAGAACAGACATATATTATTAATGTTGCGTTTAATATTGAATTAATGCTTTGACACATATCATGAATGTTGTTTTTTGTATTGAGAAAAATTACAAAGACATATCACGGATGTTGATTTTTGTGTTGAATATGAATAAAATTCATGGTAGATTATTATATGTGACATGTGCGTTAATGTTATGGCAACGAAAGCTGTGACGCGTTAAAAGGGACAGGGATCGGAATTATTCGGATTCTTATAAAACATTTGGGAGGATAGGGTATATGAGAGCGAAGTGTCTTTTTGTCGTTGGTTGCGTTGTTTTAATACTTACGGGATGCAGTGGTATCGGCAATCAGGGAGCAAACGGGGACGGAAGCGGTTTTGATTCGGGAGCTACACTTGAATATGTTCGCGAGCTAAATGAGAACAGTAACCTTGATATCGATCTGCTGAGTGATTATGATGAGGCAGAGCAGGGTAAGCTTGTCTCAGTAGGTAACGGACCGGTTTCGCTTATGGCTTATAGGGATAATATCACGGCATATCCGGGATCATACGGGACTCTTGATTCTGTATGGACGCAGATGTCTTTTGATAATAAGAAATGTGATGTTTTTGGCATACACGTGGGGAGTAAAGAGCCGCAAGCCAAAGAAGTACTTGAAAAATACGGATACAAACTGATAGATGAAGTGGCAACCAAAAACTCAAAGTATTCGGTCATTGATTCCCGCAAGGAAGAAACGTACAGAAAAGGAGATATCCGCATAAAGATCAATTCGATATACAATGATCTGATGAATATCAGTGTCACGGTTTTTGATGATAAAGAAAAATCGAATAATCCGAATAATGTTGATTGAGCCGGAATAGAAAGAAAAAATCCCGCAAACCTTGAAAATACAGGGCTTGCGGGATTGCTTTTTGCCTTTTGGGTACTTACATCCGTACTCTTTTTATGAGGACGACTCTGAGAACTGATCGAGCTTTTTCTCTCTGAAGAGGAGTCCGAAGGTACCGGGACCGCTGTTTACGGAGACGGAAGGAGCAGCCTTCTGGAAGTATATATTCTCAAAGTGAATGATCTTTTCGACTTGTTCCTTTATCCATTCGAGATCGGATCGTTTCATGCTGGTATAGGTGATAAAGAGCATATGCGTGTCGATATGGCTCATTACCGATAAGGTGCTCTTTATATATTTGCGCCATGCTCTGTGACGCGATCCGAAGAATACCCTGCCGAGCGTCATTTTGCCTTTCTTCATTACGAGCGTGGGTCTGAGAGAAAGGGTCTTTGTTATCCTTGCAATTCTGTCACTGACCTGACCGGCGCGGGCAAGATAGTCAAGGTTGTCAACAATGAA
>JAILPE010000052.1 GCA_024699645.1 Lachnospiraceae bacterium | reverse complement strand
TATAATAGAGACGTTTGATCCTATATGTGTAATAAGAATTTTTTACATGTAATTAGAGTTTGCCTGATAGTTCGTTTTTCTCGGCAGGAGGGTGCTGCTGATGCTTATTTATATTATTTTGGGTCTCTGTGTGATCGCATTGATCGTAGCGATTGTTGAAACCCGGCTGCTCAGAGTTAAACATTATACAATCGATTCACAAAACAGTAATTTAAAAAAGAATATAAAAATAGCTTTGATCTCAGATATGCATTGTACCGTCTTTGGAAAAAACAATAAACGTCTTATAGATAAGATAGCAGACTTGAATTGTGATTTTCTGATCGTAGCCGGTGATGTTATAAACGGTAAGCCGGATGACCTCTCTTATGCACTTGATTTCTTTAAAGGTATAAAAGAGAAAGGTATAAAAACTTATTATTTCTATGGGAATCACGAGCAGAAGCTTTCTATGACCGATGAAAAATCATTCGAAGACTATGGCTCGGAGATCAGGAAGTTTGTTGAGACTGTAAATAATGATACGGTTGTTTTGGACGGGATCACTTTAAAAGGTTTGCTTATCCCTCTCAAAATGTATCGGGATAAGATATCTGAAATTGAGAAATACTTTAATGCCGTTCAACTTGTCGGTGAATTTGATAATGACGGGAATTATCATATTTTGGTTGCACACGATCCGACATTTGCTTCAATGTACGATGCTGTCGGTGCCGATCTTATACTTAGCGGGCATTTACATGGCGGTATAATCAGGATCCCTTTCCTTGGCGGCGTGATCACTCCGAGACATAAGCTCTTCACCGGAAGGACAAGGGGAATTTATGATCAGGGGAAAGGTAAGATCTTGATAACTTCAGGTATCGGATGGCATGCGATACCACTTAGATTCTGCAATGATCCCGAGATTTGCATGATAGAGATAAGAAGCTCGGGATATGAAGCTCAGATTGGAAGTTGAGACATGAGCTCAGATTAGAAGCTGAGACATGAAACTCAGATTAGAAGCTGAGACATGAGCTCAGATTAGAAGCTGAGACATGAATGTTAGAATTAGAAGTTGAGACATGAAGCTCAGATTAGAAGTTGAAACATGAGACTTAGATAAAAAGTTCATATAAGAAACGAGATATGAAACTTAGAGAAGAAGTGCGAAAGATACGAAAGGAGTAAGATGCAAAACCCAAGTTATAAACTTGAAGCGTTTGAAGGACCGCTTGATCTGCTCCTTGCGCTTATAGAAAAGAATAAAATAAACATTTATGATATCCCTATAGTTGAAATAACTCAACAGTACATGGACTACGTCAACTCTATGGATACCGATGATATGGAGTACATGAGTGACTTCATAGTTGAAGCGGCTACGCTTGTTAAGATCAAATCTAAAATGATGTTACCGGTACCCGAGGTGAATGAGCAGGGTGAAGAGATAGATCCGAGAGCTGAGCTTGTTGAGAGGCTCCTTGAATACAAAATGTATAAATATATTTCCGGCCAGCTTAAAGATAAGCAGCTTGACGCTTCAAAGTATATGTTTAAACCGTCAACGATCCCCGGTGAAGTCCTGAATTATAAAGAAGAAGTTGATGTTAAAGAACTGCTTGAAGATATAACTCTTTCAAAGCTCAAAGATATTTTTAACGATCTTGTCAAGAAAAAAGAAGACAGGATCGATCCGGTCAGAAGTAAATTCGGTAAAATAGTCAAGGAAGACAGCGATATAAGAAAAACCATCTATGATCTTCAGGAATACGGTTTGAAAAACAGACATTTCATGTTTAAAGCATACATGGAGAGACTGAGTACAAAAATGGAGATGATAGTCAGTTTTTTGGCCATACTCGAACTGATCAGAATGGAAAGAATTAAAATTGAACAGGAGGATCTGTTCTGTGATATAAGGATCGATTATCTTGCCACAGATATTGCTCCTATCGAAGATCTGGCACTTACATAAAAAGATTCGGCGCTTATATATAAATCAGACAAGGAAAAGGTGTTCATAATGACAAATTCTGAAATAAAAAACCTTGATAGTGAAACAAAACTTTTGTTGGCTCATGTTGAAGCTATACTTTTTACGATGGGCGAATCGGTCGAGGTGAGCAGGATCGCGCAATCACTTGGATATGATGAACAAACCGTGTTAAATGTTATTAACAATCTGCGTGAAAGATATGAGGATGAAAGCTTCGGTATACAGATACTTGAACTTGACGGATCGTTTCAGATGTGTACAAAACCTTCTATGTATGAATCTATAATCAAGATTACAAATGTTCCGAAGAAGATTGTTCTGACTGATGTACTTCTGGAAACATTATCAATTATTGCTTATAAACAACCCATTACAAAGCAGGAGATAGAAAATATAAGAGGAGTTAATTCAGATCATTCTGTCAACAAATTACTTGAATATAATTTGATCTGTGAAGTGGGTAGGAAGAATGCACCGGGAAGACCCTGCATGTTTGGTACAACCGAGGAATTTTTGCGTAATTTCGGTATTTCTTCATTGGACGAATTACCTTTGATAAAGCCCGAAACGATTGAAGAATTTAAGGCTGAAGCGGAAGACGAAATGCAGATGAAATTCCTTTAACGGAAAGCAGAGGAAAGCAGATAACGGATTATTGCTCGCAAAAATGCCGAAGAATAAACGATTAATTAATTTTTGGCTCAAAAATGTTATATATATTTGTCATTTTCAACAAGTTTTAGCAAAAATTGATTATCATTCTGTGAAAAATATACAAAAACCTTCTTGCTCGGGAGTGAGTTATATGTTATAATTTATTCACATTTGGGGATGAAATCCCCGTAAAATCATAGGAGGGTGTTTTATGTTTAAGAAAGTTTTTGCAGTAGTTCTTGCAGCAGCTCTTTGTGTTGTTGCAGCAGCAGGCGTTCCTGCTCAGGCAGAGAATGGTGTTAATCTTCCCAAGGATTGCACTTGGATCTATTATGATTCACAGTGGAACAACAACAAGATCACAGCTCTTAACGCCGGCGAAAATGTTCCTGAGGGAACATGTCCCGCACTTGCTGATATCTATGGTCTTCGTGTTACTGTTTCTTGTGCGGAAGCTCCCAGCAGCGTTCAGTTCATAAACAACGGTGAAGCTGAAGGATGGAGCCCTGTTGATGTTACATTCGAGGCATCGGGTGACAACTATGTTACAACATTTACAAAGGATGGTCCTTTCACACTTTTTAAAGAGACCGATACATATGCACAGATCTGTATCCAGAACAACGGACCCGAGCTCACAATCGTTGGTGCTGAGTGGCTTGACAAAGACGGCAACGTTCTTCAGTCATACGGCAAGGCCGGCGCTCTTCCTAAGACCGGTGTTGTTTCTGCAGTAGTATTCTACGGCCTTGGCTCACTTCTTATCGGTGGCGGTGTTGTTGCTACAAAGAAGGCAAGAAAGGAAGACTAATTTTAGTCAATTTTCAAACAAACTTAAAAAAAAGGGTTATGTTATGTATAACCCTTTTTTTTTGATTATGTGCAGGAATTCTTTTGCCGGATTTGTGTGTTATCTTTTCTAATTTGATTTTATAATATACTTTTATTCTTGATTGATTACAGGTGATTTGTTAGAATCTATATGTAAATGGGGGCGACCCCGAAAAAATCATAGGAGGGTATTTTTTATGTTAAAGAAAGTTTTATCAGTTATTTTTGCGGCAGCGCTCTGTGTTGTTGCTACTGCAGGCACAAGTGCTCAGGCAGCTGAGATCAAGCTTCCTTCAGGTTGCACATGGATCTATTATGATCCCACTTATGACAGCTACAAGGTTGCTGCTTTTAATGATGCTGAAGGTGTTCCTGCAGGAACTATCACAGATGATCTTTCAACAATTTATGCATGTCGTGTAACCGTTAAGGCAGCTGATACTCCTGATACAGCTCTTATCATCAATGCTGAGTCAGCTAACTGGGAACAGCATGACAATCCCGGTTGGGAAGCTTCGGGTGACAACTATGTAGCTACTCTTAAGAAAGATGGTCCTTTCTCTCTCTTCAAGACTCCCGATACATACGCTCAGATCTGCTTTGGTACATGGGGCAATGTTGATATCGAAGTTGTTGGCGCAGAGTGGCTTGACAAAGACGGTAACGTTATTAAGTCTTATGGTGTAGGCGCAGCAGGTGCTTCACTTCCTAAGACAGGCGTTGTTTCTGCAGTAGTATTCTACGGCCTTGGTTCACTTCTTATCGGTGGCGGCGTTGTTGCTACAAAGAAGGCTAAAAAAGAAGACTGATATTGGGACTTATAAGCGGAATCCTTGGTGATTAAATTGCCGATTATTTCACTTCATAAAACTGATACAGAGTTTTTTAGGGTTATGCAATTGCATAACCCTTTTTTGTTACTTGATATATAATAAAAAAATATTGACAATAATCAGATTGGTGTATAAAATATATTTTGTGTGCCGCACAGCGAGGCTTTAAATGTCATGTCGTTATGACTGCCGAAGCTGGCGAGTATTGATGATAGGAGGTGTCTTATGTACGCTATTATTGCAACAGGCGGTAAGCAGTACAAGGTAGCTGAAGGCGACATCATCAGAGTTGAAAAGCTCGGGCTTGAGGCCGGAGAAACAGTTACTTTTGATCAGGTTCTTGCTCTTAACAACGGTAGTCTTGTAGTTGGTGATCCCACAGTCAAAGGAGCTACTGTAAGTGCAAGTGTTGTTGCCGAAGGCAGAACCAAGAAAGTTATTGTTTACAGATACAAAAACAAGTCCGGATACCATAAGAAGAATGGTCACAGACAAGCTTTTACGCAAGTTAAGATCGATAAGATCAATGCGTAACTACTGATTTTGTATGATTAAAATTTCGTTTAAGTATGATCACAATAATGATCCGGTAGGATTCATCTGTACCGGTCATGCCGGTTTTGCCGCATTTGGTAAAGACATAATCTGTGCAGCAGTTTCTGCACTTGTGATCAATTGTGTTAATTCGGTTTCACACTTTACAACTTCTGAATTTGATCTTGAAAGTGATGAAAAGAAAGGATACATCAAGATGGTTCTTGAAGACGAACCTTCTTCCGATTCTATCCTTTTACTCAAAAGTCTTGAGCTCGGATTAAATGCAATAATTAATGATGAAGGCAGTAAATTTGTAAAATTAGTTGATTGGAACCAAATGCATGATTAATGTGTTTGGTAAGTAAGCACAGGCGTTTTATAGCGCTTACAATGAGGAGGTGTAAGTCATGTTGAAAATGACATTACAATTTTTCGCTCACAAGAAAGGTGTTGGCTCGACTAAGAACGGAAGAGATTCTGAGTCAAAGCGCCTCGGACCTAAGCGTGCTGACGGTCAGTTCGTTAAGGCAGGCAATATCCTTTTTAAGCAGCGTGGAACAAAGATCCATCCCGGTGTAAATGTTGGCAGGGGTAATGATGATTCATTATATGCACTTGTTGACGGTACATTGAGATTTGAAAGAAAAGGCAGAGATAAAAAGCAAGCTTGCGTTTATCCTCTTTCATGATCTTATTTGTTGATATTTGCGAGGCTTATATATGTTATATAAGCCTCTTTTTTTAAAATTTCCGGAAGGCTGTATGATCGGAATACTGTGTTCTGAATGTTTGCGGATCAAAGAACTGTTTGATCGTTTAGTTTTTTATTGATTTATTAGGAGTTTGTTTTATGTTTTTGGATACCTCAAAGATTTTTATAAAATCGGGAAAAGGCGGAGACGGTCATGTGAGTTTTCGTCGTGAAAAGTTTGTTCCTGACGGCGGCCCTGACGGAGGGGACGGCGGAAGAGGCGGTGATATTGTCTTTGAGATAGATAAAGGCCTTTCTGCGCTTAATGATTATCGTTATTCTCACAAGTTTTGTGCTCAGAACGGTGCGGACGGAGGAAATAAGCGTTGTAACGGAAAAGACGGTGAGGATCTGATACTTAAAGTCCCTGAAGGGACTATTATCAGAGATGAGAAAACCGGAAAGATAGTAGCCGATATGTCACGCGGAAATCAAAGACAGGTTGTTCTCACCGGAGGACGTGGCGGAAAAGGAAATATGCATTATGCTACTTCTACAATGCAGGCTCCGAAATACGCTCAGCCCGGTCAGGCAGCACGAGAGTTAAATGTTATCCTTGAATTAAAAGTTTTGGCTGATGTCGGTCTTGTAGGATTCCCGAATGCCGGAAAATCGACGTTACTCTCGAGAGTATCAAATGCTCAGCCTAAAATAGCAAATTATCCGTTTACAACTTTAAATCCCATTCTTGGGGTTGTTGAAAAGAATGTTTCGAAACCTTTTATTATCGCAGATATTCCGGGGCTTATTGAAGGTGCTTCCGGCGGAATCGGTCTTGGAATCAAATTCTTAAAACATATTGAGAGAACAAGACTTCTCGTTCATATGGTAGATGCTGTTGCGCCTGATGAAACAGAACCGGTTACAGCTATTGAAAAGATCAGGACCGAGCTCGCCGCATACAGCGAGGATCTTTTAAAAAAACCGTTTGTTATTGCTGTTAATAAACTTGATGCGCTTGATGAAGACGAAAAAGAATCGATCTTAAAAAAGGTTAGAGATCATTTTAGTGACAAAGAGGTTTTCGGTATCTCTGCTGTAAGCGGTTATGGGATACCCGAGCTTATTTCACGTATAAGTGTTTTACTTAGTGAGATAAAAGAAGATATTGTAACCTATGAGCCTGACTTCGTTTATGAAGAGGATTCTTCGGCCGGTTTACCGTTTACCGTTACTTTTGATCAGGAAGAAAATGTTTATCTCGTTGAAGGCCCCAGAATAGAAAGAATGCTTGGATATACTAATCTTTCCTCAGAGAAAGGATTTGATTTCTTCCAGAAATTTATGAAAGAAAATGAGATCCTTAGTCAGCTTGAGGAACTCGGAATTAAAGATGGTGATACGGTCAGGATCTACGGTTGGGATTTTGACTATTATAAATGATCATGAAAGAATATTCGGAAATTATTATCTGTGCAGATGAATTCATGCACCAAAATTTGTCGCCTCATCGCGCACTCCACATACAAGGAGTTGCTATTGAATCCAGACGTTTGGCTGTAAGATACGGTGTAGACCCTCGTAAAGCATATCTTGCAGGTTATCTGCACGATTGCGCAAAGGGTTTTACGAGAGACGAAAATATCAGATATATCACAAAATATGATATTGATATTTCGGAAGAAGAGTTATCGATCGGAAACGCGCTTATACATTCAAAAGTTGGAGCTTATTTTGCCCGGGAATACTTTGAAGTTGTTGATGAAGATATTTTTAATGCCATATATTATCATACGGTCGGAAGACCCGGAATGTCCGATCTTGAAAAGATAGTATACGTTGCTGATTTTATCGAACCCCAAAGAGACCAAAAAAGCATGGTTCCCTTAAATGTTCTCAGAGAACTTTCCTACATGGATCTAAATAGGGCAGTATGTGAAGTAACACGTTGTTGTTATTATTATTTAAAAGATAATAATTCCGGTTTTGTAAGTCCCGATACTAAGAAAACATACGATTATTATATACAGTATCATACCGAGAATTAATA
>JAILPE010000027.1 GCA_024699645.1 Lachnospiraceae bacterium | reverse complement strand
AACCTCAAGGACTTCACGGTTGACACGGGTAACAGCAGGAAACTCCGTGAGCTTGTACCCGACGGCACGATCTTTGTTTCGGAGAGCGGAGTGAAGACTGCGGAGGACGTCAAGGGACTTCGTGACATTGGCGCAGACGCTGTACTTGTCGGAGAAACGCTCATGAGGGCGGAAGACAAGAAAGCAAAGCTGGCGGAACTCAAGAGCCTACTTTGAATGTGACGAAATAAATACAAGAGATTGTTTTGAATGTGATACGGAAAAACATGAGTCATCTCTGTGTTGTACAGGCATAACAAAGAGGTGAAAAACAAAAGAATAAACGTCCATAAGTAATTAGAAAAGATAAAACGAAAATGATAAAAGTTAAATTTTGCGGGCTGAGAAGACTCGAAGACATTGAGGCGGTTAACGAGCTCGGTGTTGATTACGCGGGCTTTGTGTTCGCGAAGAAGAGCAAGCGCTACGTCGATCCCGGGACGGCACTTGAACTCAGGAAAAAACTTGCGCCCGGCATCAGTGCTGTTGGAGTGTTCGTGGATGAGGCGCCCGAGGAGGTCGCAAGACTCATCAAAGACGGGGTTATCGATATCGCCCAGCTTCACGGCAGTGAGGATGACGCTTATATAGCAAGGCTCAGAGGGCTTATCGAGCCGTTTGATGAAAATGTGCATCCTGATTCGGACAATAAAAGCACAAATAAAGACGATAGATGCAAATATGACGGAATGATATCCGAATTCAATGAATCTGAAAGAATGCGCGGTAAAGAAATTAAGGCTTATAATACTTTATCCGAAGAGACGCGGATTAAAATAATAAAAGCCTATAAGATTGCTACCGATGAAGATGTGAGAAAGGCGAGTGTAAGCACGGCCGACATGATCCTTCTCGATTCGGGAGCGGGTAGCGGAAAAGAGTTTGACTGGTCGCTGCTTAAGGAAATGACACGCCCTTATTTCCTCGCCGGAGGACTCGATCCGACAAATGCCGCGGATGCCATTGAAAAACTCAGTCCCTACGCACTCGATGTGAGCTCGGGTATTGAAACGGACGGTTTCAAGGATAGAGAGAAGATGAGGTTGTTTATGAAGAGCATCGGACGTATATAAGTACATTTTTATGAAGAATAACGGACACGGGTGAATAGATAAAAAATCAGGAAGCAGCTAAAAAACTGAACAGATTGTAAATGAATTCAAAAAAGAAAAACATTGCGACCTAACGCAAACATTAGCGAAAAAAATGCAAATAACCAAATCAAAATGAAAGTGAGAAAACCATGACAAATCAAAGCGGAAGATTCGGCATTCACGGCGGACAGTACATCCCCGAGACACTTATGAATGCGGTTATTGAGCTTGAAGAGGCTTACAATAAGTACAAGAACGATCCGACCTTTAACAAGGAGCTCACAAAGCTCTTTAACGAATATGCCGGCAGACCTTCGAGGCTTTATTTTGCGGAAAAGATGACGCGTGACATCGGCGGAGCGAAGATCTACTTAAAACGCGAGGATCTCAATCACACCGGTGCGCACAAGATCAACAACGTGCTCGGTCAGGCGCTTCTTGCAAAGAAGATGGGTAAGACTCGTCTTATCGCAGAAACGGGTGCGGGACAGCACGGTGTTGCCACAGCAACTGCAGCAGCGCTTATGGGCATGGAGTGCGTAGTCTTCATGGGCGAAGAGGACACAAAGCGTCAGGCACTCAATGTGTACCGCATGAAGCTTCTCGGAGCAACAGTTGTTCCCGTCAAGACAGGTACCGCAACCCTCAAAGACGCTGTTTCCGAGGCGATGAGAGAGTGGACCTCGAGGATCGATGACACGCATTACTGCCTCGGTTCTGTCATGGGACCTCATCCTTTCCCTACGATCGTTCGCGATTTCCAGGCTGTCATCAGCAAGGAGATCAAGATGCAGCTTCTCGAGAAGGAAGGCAGGCTTCCCGATGCAGTTATAGCATGTGTCGGCGGCGGATCGAATGCTATCGGAAGCTTCTATCATTTTATTGAGGACAAGAATGTCAGACTCATCGGATGCGAGGCTGCGGGACGCGGTGTCGATACTTTCGAGACAGCGGCAACGATCGCCACGGGAAAACTCGGCATCTTCCACGGCATGAAGTCCTACTTCTGCCAGGACAGCGACGGACAGATCGCTCCCGTATACTCGATCTCCGCAGGACTTGATTACCCCGGAGTCGGACCCGAGCATGCATATCTCCATGACATCGGAAGAGCGGAATATGTCCCGGTTACAGATGACGAAGCGGTTGAGGCTTTTGAGTATCTTGCTAAGACCGAAGGTATCATCGCAGCGATCGAATCGTCGCATGCTGTAGCATATGCGAGAAAGGTAGCGCGCGAGTACGGTCGCAATAATATAATCGTTATTACAATCTCGGGCCGCGGCGACAAGGACTGCGCCGCAATCGCCAGGTACAGAGGGGAGAATATATCCGAGTAAAAATTTGGACGAGGAAACGTATGCTGCAAGGCAGCTGCA
>JAILPE010000020.1 GCA_024699645.1 Lachnospiraceae bacterium | reverse complement strand
CACATATACATCCACATTCTTCATTCGTGACAGACTGTTTAGCACAGCCTCAAATTCCTTAAGCAGCTGCACCTCATCCAAAAGGACATAATACATTTCCTTATCTTTAATTTGCTCCTTAACATAAGGGAAGAAAACCTTTGGATCCCTGTAGTCAATATTCTCATATAGGTCAAATGCCATTTCAATAATATGATCATCAGGAACGCCCTCTGATTCAAGGTGATCCTTAAACAGGTTAAAAAGCAGATATGATTTGCCACATCTGCGGATTCCCGTGATCACTTTTATCAGTTTGTTCTGCTTTTTTAAAATCAGCTTGTCAAGATATATGTCTCTTCTTATCTCCATTTTAAGACTCCTTTTATTTCAAACCATTGCGGATTCCGCACATTTCTTCAGTAGAATTGTACTGCATCCCTTATGATAAAACAATAACTCAATTAACTTTTTTGCGGATTTCCGCATTTTTCTTCAGTAGAATTTGAAATAGTCAGCAGACATCGGCCCACCGACAACTACGGGCCTACCATCAAACCATATTAAACTCTCTTCGCATACGACAGTGCGATCCACCTGCACCACTCTTCAGCCTTCTGAGAACACTACCACATTAAGTTTACAACGGAATCCGGTACCCAAGTGTCAGTTTCCTCTTTTGTCTCAAGGTTTTCCAAATAATGAATAAAATCATTACAATCATTCTTAAATATAACCCAAGGCGAACGATTTGTATTATTTGCGATAATATCAGCCTTCCACTCCTCAATCATTTCCTTTACCTGTGTTTCATATTCTTTTGTCAGCTTGATCAATCTCAAATTCATTTTTCACTCCTCTAGAAATCAAGTAACCTTTCTGCAGATAATCGTATCCATGCAGTGATAGTGAGGAACTCCGCCACTGTTATCTTCGAAGATCACTTCATCAATGCGCTCAACCTTCCAGTCAGCAAAATATGTGAAGAGCTCGCCTGATTTCCACATCTTCTCTTCTAAATCCCAATCCGGAGGTAAATCCAAGAACGACTTCTCAACAAATACGTTGATATAAACGATTCCGTTCTTCTTTGTGATCTTATCCAGCTTATCAAAGAATCTTTTTTTGTTTTCCTCGAAAAGATATTGAACTGTTCCCGTTGAATATATTATGTCAAACTGTTCATCTGTGCTGAATGAATTAATATCATCAACATATGCTCTGATATTAACGTTTCTCTTCTCAGCCAAAGCAACTGTCTTCATGATACCTTTTTCAGTCAGATCAAATGCTGTAACATGGTAACCCTTCTGGGCCATGTACACGGCATCTTTTCCTTCACCGCATCCTATGTCGAGAACCCTTTTATCAGTAGCTGGCGGACACAGTTCTATTAATTCTTCCAGAAAGTCCCCAGGTTCCAGCCCCCAGTAATAATCGTCTCCGTCATACCATTTTTCGTAATTCGTTCTTATGCTCACTTTTTATCCCTCCCCTACGATCAGAGTGTAAAAAACTACTTTACCATAATTTTCCAACTACCTGTTTTATTTGATCCCTCCCTCTCAATCACCTGTTTTTTCATGAGAGAAGAAATAAGCCTCTGTACAGTCTTTTCCGACTTTCCTATTCTTATCGCCATCTCAGCTTTTGATATTCCCTCATTATTCTGAATCAGATTGAAAATAACCTGCTCTGCCTCTGTGAGCTCTGCATTTATCTGGACATTTATCTGGACATTTGTCCTGATAAATTCGAAGAAGAACCCATATGCCTCTTTTCTATAATTCCATGTCACATTCTGTTGTTTGCAAAAATCATTTACACGCTGGAAGCCGGTGCCAGATTTCTCCACGTCTTTACTTCGAAACAGAATATCCAATATAAGCTTATTCCTTTTGTAAGACGGAAGATTCCTTGATATAAAATCTATAGGCGTGAGACCATCCGGAAAAGATCCGGGGTTATATATCTCAATCTTGCCAGGATGAATACCTATTTCAATCTCCGGAACGGTTTCATAATCTGCGTGAGCAAAAGCATTTACTATGATTTCACGTATCGCCTCTTCGGGAATCTCCGGGATCTCTTTCCTCTTTCTCGTCCCGATCTCCCCTCTCCAATTAATGCGATTCAAAATGTAATCTAACGCAGCATTTACGAGATTATAGATATTACCCTCAAGCAACTTCAGATCTGTAAACGTGACTTTATTATCCGTCGCATACGATGCAAGTTTTAACCCTATCTTTGCATTTTTTCCAAAAAGGGCATACCCACCATTATTTATTTGCCCATCGTGTATGATGTCAATGGTAGTAAGCAGCTTCTCTTTGTCATATGTTTTCATGGATAAGCGACCGCAGTCTTTTGCAGACTGATAGAAATCTTTAAGCGCTTCATCGTCCAGGTCTTCAGCGGTATAATCCGTCATCTCTTCTTCCCATTTGGAAGAGTAATCATCATTCTTTATCAATCGCTTTAATTCATCAGGAGACATACGTTTATTCTCTGTCCCTGTACGAATGAGATACCTGCCATTAACTGCATAGGGTCTGTTATGCCCGGAAAATGACACCTTAATTATCGTACGCTGTTCTATAGTGAGCACCTCTATCGTTGGTGCAATCCTTGGTTCAATAGAGTCGCTAATTATCCTTGATATATCTTTTTTTGTGGAATCACTGATCTGTTGTCCCCTAACAAATCCGGAATCATCAACGCCGAAGTAAACTGTACCTCTGCAATGTTTATTCAAAATGGCTGCTATAGCTTCCACAGCTTCATTCTTTTCTCCGGTAGTAAGCTTAAACTCAACGGTTTCACTTTCAGATCCTATAACCATCTAAAACCTCCTCTCATAATACTCTGTGATCATATCATGGACATAGCATTTTGTCCAGATATTTATACGCGTATTTGTCCAGATAATTCTACAAGAATCTTGTCTGATTGACATAGAACGGGAGCGTGACACGACCCCGTCACTGTCTATCAAGTAAGTAGCTTAATCCAATTCCGGTCCTCTATGTTTCTTAGGTATCACCTGATTCGTTGGACGCTCAGCAGTCTCTTTCTTTCAAGATTGAAAAGGCCGAAGATGGTCTGCCTCAGCTCTATCTTGATCTAAGGAATCACCCTGGCAGCATGCAGCTTTATGACATGCTGTTAGATTGGATGGATAAATCCGAAGTACTCAGATCCGGTAAGATCACTCAGGATGAATATGATGCTTGAAGATATCACTATCCAACACCGGGACAGACAGCACACTCACACTTTGAAACTGTTCCACCCCAGGAATAATCTGAGCAAATCTTATCTGAACGGTTTCAACCGGCTAACATAAAGGCAAAAAGAAAAGGCCTTGCTAAGCTATTCATTAGCTTAACAAGACCTTTTTAAATCTTTGCTGAAACCTCACCTGCTAACCTTTTGCATTACTCATAAATAATGCTCAGTTATCAAGTGTTATCATTTTGTTATCAAATCGCTTTTCCAAACCCCTGAAAGCCGCTTAAATACGGCATTCTTTGGACTTCGTTAATTATTCCCACTCAATTGTTGCCACAGGCTTGGGACTCAAGTCGTATGCAACTCTGCTTACGCCCTTAACTTCGCTTATGATCCTGTTAACGATCTTACCGAGAACTTCGTAAGGGATAGGCTCTATAGTTGCGCTTGTTGCGTCAACGGAGTTGACTGCGCGGATGATCACGATCCAGTCTTCTGTACGCTTTCCATCCTTGATACCGGTTGATGTGATGGGAGGAACTACCGTAAAGTACTGCCATACCTTGCCTTCAAGGCCTGCTGCCGCAAATTCCTCACGAACGATCGCATCGGATTCACGAACTGCCTCAAGACGGTCGCGAGTGATGGCGCCTGTACAACGAACACCGAGTCCGGGTCCGGGGAAAGGCTGACGATATACCATGTTATCGGGAAGGCCGAGTGCCTTACCTACTACGCGGACTTCATCCTTATAAAGGAACTTGACGGGCTCAACAAGCTCAAAGTTAAGCTCCTCGGGAAGACCGCCAACATTGTGATGTGCCTTAACTCCGTCAGACTCAAGGATATCGGGATAAATTGTACCCTGTGCAAGGAATTTGATACCTTCCTGTTTGCGTGCTTCTTCAGCGAACACTTCAATAAATTCAGCGCCGATGATCTTACGCTTCTTTTCGGGATCAGAAACTCCCTCAAGTTTATTTAAAAATCTGTCTACCGCATCTACATATACAAGATTTGCCGAAAGCTGTCTGCGGAATACGTCGATAACCTGCTCGGGCTCTCCCTTACGAAGAAGTCCGTGATTAACATGTACGCACACAAGCTGCTTTCCGATTGCCTTTATAAGAAGGGCCGCCACAACCGACGAATCCACACCTCCCGAAAGTGCAAGAAGGACTTTGCCGTCACCGACAGTCTTCTTTATAATCTCTACCTGCTCATTGATAAACTTCATTGCTTTTTCTGTGTCATTGATTCTTTCCATACTTTCGGGACGTTTGTTATCCATTTTCTTTCCTCCTGTTTATGTCCGTACACTTACTCCGCTGCCCATCCGGGTTTAGCATAACCGCCGGATCGCGTTCCCTGTCCGCTGCCCATCCGGGTTTAGCATAACCGCCGGATCACGTTCCCTGTCCGCTGCCCTTTTGGCTCAATACCATTGCCCAATAGGCTTTTCTCCTGTTACCCTTGACCTTTGATATATTACTCTGAAAAAAACGCTTTTGCAACATTTTTTCCAGTTACTTTATAATAATGCCCCCGTGTACTATAAGTTCATAGACAACCATATCAACCACCCATATAAGCATTCCCAGCGCCAGAATCGGATTCATTATCCTCGTACACGGAAGATCGGCGACGGCTTTAATTTCAGATTTATTACTCCCAGACCGCTCCATCATTTCTACGAACCTGTTTCTCATTCTGAATATTCCGTACTCCGGCATGAAGCTCTTCATATGTTCATATCTGCCCGAAATAATCGCCATACGACCTATCAACCTGTAGATTCCCATAACTCCGAGGATCGCCAGCCCGACAAATATAATGCCGACTATAACCCTTGTCATCACTTCGACCGACTTCATAAGCTCGGTGTCTTCAAGAAAACCGGCAACCTGCAGGCTCTCATCGGTTCCGAAGAGTTCCTTTGTCTGTTCATATGCGATATTAGCGTAATATGTTGCATACATTATTGTTACCGAAAGCGCATTTGTAACGAAATGTATCACCATGCCCGTTATAACGGAATCCGTTGCCTCGACGACAAGCCCCATCACAACTCCCGCAATTAACGCATATGCGAACTGGTTGATGTTTCCGTGCGCGAGCGCGAAACACAAAGCCGCAAAGAAGATTGCATGCAACGTTCTTCCGGTCCTTAAAAATGCCGAAAGATAGAGCCCCCTCGACAACATTTCCTCCAGGATCGCAGGCACAAGGCACATTGAGAAGATCATTAAAAGATAAGGCGTTTCAGCTATTGTCTTCGAAAGCGAAACTTCCACAACATTCGGAGTAAATGTTTCGGTGATCAAATTGCAAAGTCCCATAAGCGGCATCAAGCATATCTCAACCAAAACAGCCAGCAAGGCCACCCTGATCTTGATGGGTTTTATCCTAAGCATTGGAACAAATTGCTTTTTATCCCATAACAAAAAGACAAGTCCCGGTATTGCCAACGATAATTCTGCGCAGACAGTGCGGAGCCAATATGCCTTTATCCCATTGAAGAACCCGAAATATGACCCTCCCTCGATCAGGAACATTGTCAGGATCAAACAAATACCGACCAATCTGACTTCTACTCCCGCTTTTTCATAGTGTTTCTCCACAACAAACCCTCACTTTTCTATATCATTATTTTCTTACTGTCGTGTGATCCCATCGGCAATCAAACGACCGGGGATTTCCGATCATAGTCCTAACCATTTGATCATACGACGATCCATATACCCAAAAACATATATAAGTATTGCAAAAACAATCATTTATTTCAAGCGTTTATAAAAATACATTCAAAACTTTCAATGTTTATGCTATAATCGTGACGCATTCAGGGCAACGCCTATACTCTCCCCGATAACGGATCGGCGATCAAGTTTCTCAACGGATCGGCGGCAAAGTTTCCGTAACGGATCGGCGGTGATGTTTCTCAACGGATCGGCGGCGAAGTTTCCGCAACGGATCGACGGTGAAGTACGCGTGCCCCCTCATATAACCCGGCGAAGACGATCCGGATACGCAAATGCGGCTGCAAAAAAGCCAAGCCGCCATTGAAAGGAAAAGGCATGGAACTCGGAAAGATCAATATTGTAAAGATAGCACGAATGACACCGCACGGTGCATACATAACAGATACAGATGACGTAAAGGAGCGTTCACTCGCAGCCGCAGTAGGGGATGCAAAGGAGCGTTCACTCGCAGCCGCAGAAGGGGATGCAAATGAGCGTTCACTCGCAGCCGCAGACGGAGCCGTAAAGGAGCGTTCACACGAGGCCGCAGACGGAGCCGTAAAGGAGCGTTCACGCGGGACCATAGACGGAGAGGTTTTACTTCCCAAGGGCGAAATGACCGCCAGACTCGACAAAGGTGACATCACCGAGTGCTTTATATACCTTGATTCCGAGGATAGGCCGGTTGCAACGATGAAGCGTCCACTTCTTTCGCTCGGAGAAACAGCCGTACTTACTTGCCTTGAAGTTACACAGCTCGGAACATTTCTTGACTGGGGGCTCAAGAAGGATCTTTTTCTTCCTTACCGCGAACAAACAAAGCGTCCCAAACAGGGAAGTAAGGTTCTTGTAGCTCTTTATATCGATAAATCGGGGCGCCTTTGTGCGACCATGAAGCTTTACAGATATTTGCGCAACGATTCTCCTTACAAGACAGGCGACAGGGTTCTCGGGCGCATCTATGAGACAGGAAGGGACGAAGGCGCTCATGTTGCCGTCGACGGTGTTTTCCGTGGCCTCATACCGAAAAAAGATCTCGTTACCGAAGTTAATATCGGAGACGAGATCAGATTACGGGTTGCGCGCGTCCTCCCGGACGGCAAGCTCGTGCTTGCCATGCGCGATCCTTCACACGTTCAGATTTTTGCCGATTGCGAACTCATCGTCGGAAGACTTAAGAACGCTCCGGGCGGATTTCTTCCCGTTCATGACAAAACAGACACCGAAGTTATCAGACGAACTTTCGGTATGTCCAAAAATTCCTTCAAAAAAGCCGTGGGCCATCTCATGAAAGAGGGCAAGATCACTCAGGATTCCACAGGTATCAAGCTGCTTTCCACACCCTGATACCGACGGCTCGCCGGGCGGCTCTCTTCTTAATCTTCGAATACTTTTTCAAGCGTATCGAGAAGGACTTCCTTTTCGATCGGCTTGGAAACGAGATACTTGAGTCCGAGTCCCTCAACTTCATTTACCGTGTCATAATCACATAAAGAGCTGAGCATAACGATCTTAATCCCGGGTTCGATCTCGATAAGCTTCTTTGCGGCTTCAATTCCGTCCATTCCGGGCATCACAATATCAAGCGTGATGACGTCGGGTTTCAGTTCCTGTGCCATGCGAATGCCGTCTTCACCGTTCTTTGCATGTCCGACTATCTCGTAGTCATGCCCCTCGAGTGTTGCCGAAACTTCCTTAAATATAAACGGTGAATCGTCTATAATGAGAATTCTCTTCATATTCTTCCTTTCTCCTTACATTAATTACTCGAGTGCTCGGGTAATATATCATACGATACGATCATATTGACGCTTCCATAATCACTTCCAAAATCGACTTTCGCCGTGTCGGAGAATACATCTTCCTGCGTCGATCGATACAATCCACGGAGCATTACCGGAATCACGAATCTGGATGCCCTCCCCGTTTCATTGTTAATCCGTGAAATAAATCTTCCAAAGCACATGTTTATGTATTCTTTAAAATACGCATCTCTGTCCTCCGGAGATAACGGACTGTTATGACTCATCCTGTCAACGATCTCGTCAACCAAAAGTGACGGGAAGGTACTTACGACCCTTGATTTAAAGATACCTTTTGACAGGACTACCACGGAAACAGGTGCTTCTATTCTCTTTCTCCGGGGCGGAGGTTCTTTTAGTTCTATCTGTGCCACAGTTTTTGTAACTGAAGAGTAGACCGAACGGATCGTTTCTTCTATAAATCGGTCATTGATTTCTATAATTATCACCCCTTACCTGTCAAGGAACCTCATCTTGTTGTCCCTATCGTTCCTGTTGTTGGTCTGTTGTTCGGGGGTTGGAGTCCTTCTCGAAGCATTCATGAAATTCTGCTGCATTTTGAACTTACATGCAGGACAGTATCTTCCTGTAAGTATGCTGGCTCCGCATCCTTCACATTCGATGCCTACGGCAGAACCTTCCGCAAAGGTCAGGCGCTCCTCACGTACCCACTGTTTGATCATCTTGACCGTAGTCTCGGTTTCATCAGCCACCTGCTGAATGTTTGCACCGGGATTATCCCTGATGTACTCCTTGCACTTCTGGAATTTTTCTTCCATCGCCGCCATACAGGCAGGACATGCGGGTGTGCTTGGTCCAAGATAATTGTAAAGCTTTCCGCAACCTCTACATGATCTGACTTCCATATAATCACTCCTTCCGTTTTTATTTCACGTGTTTTCACACGAAATTTTCGTTTATCATCTCCCTGCACCCATGCCGAACTCCTCGTATCTCTCAGTTTCCCATGACTATGGAAATGCTTAGGAGTCCTATCTGTTCAACGCCGCTCTCTTTAAGTTTGGCCGCGCATCCCTCCATCGTGCTTCCCGTGGTATATATGTCATCGACCAGCAACACTCTCTCAAGCTCTTTCGCCACTTTTTCAGGCGGATACTTTTCCGTATTGCACGAAAAAGCGCCCATCGTGTTGCGTTTTCTCTTCATTCTGCTGAGGTTCTTCTGATACTCGGTTTTTCTGTTTCTGTACAGGAAATCCGAGATCGTCGGTATCCCTATGAGGCTTCCGATCTTATTGCATATCTCCTCAGCCTGATTAAATCCTCTTTCTCTAAACCTCGTTTTGTGAACAGGTACGGGTATCAACGCACACGGATCAAAGCCTCTGATCCTGTCTCCCACTCTGCTCACGGCCATCGCCGCGAAGTATTCCGAATTATCCTTTTGTCCGTGAAACTTCAGGTCGCTCATCGCCTTCCTCATAATATCGTCATAGGCAAATATCGCGATCCCGAAATCGTTGCTCCGCTCCGATGTCGAGCAGGTATAGCATTTTTCTCCGCTGTTGATAGGGCGTCCGCATATCATGCAGGCCGGCTCCCCGATCAATCGGAACTCATGCGCACATTCCTCGCAAACAAGCTCTCCCGCCGGCAGCACTATCCCGCATCCCGGGCACTTTCTCGGGAAAATAAGATGAGTAAGTCCTTCTTTCAATACGTTCTCCTGTCTATAGGCATTTAACGCCTATATTGGCGCCTTACACATCTCTTCAGTTCAAGCCGAAATCCGAATCTCTCACACCTTTTTCGTCTTTGCATAATTATAACATGTTTATCATCGAAATGCACGTTATTTTTTCACGTTTCGCAAAGAAAATGCATCTGTTCACAATTAAGCCATTTCTGTTATGCACTCTGTCAAACCCGAGTACCTTTTTTGTTCGTTTTCGTTATGGATCATGTTACTGACGGTCTGTCTGCTTCCGACAATGATCGCGCACTTTTTTGCACGCGTAACCGCCGTATAAAGAATATTTCTGTTAAACAGCTGGGTCGGCCCCGAAAGAAGCGGGATCACGACTGCAGGATACTCACTGCCCTGTGACTTGTGTATCGTCACCGCATAGGCAAGTTCAAGTTCCTCAAGCTGTGAAATGGGATATTCGACGAATCTGCCATCGTCGAATTCTATAAGAAGAAACTGAGCGAATGTATTGATCTGTCTGATCCTTCCCATATCGCCGTTATAAATACCCGTTCCGGCATTCTTTACAAAGCCGTGCTCTCTGATCTCCCATTCAAGATGGTAGTCATTCTTCGTCTGCATGACTTTGTCGCCTTCACGAAATATGATATCGTGATATTCGATCTGTTTTTTACCTTCTTCGGGCGGATTTAAGAACTGCTGAAGAAGACTGTTGAGACTGACGGTTCCGAGCTCACCTTTTTTCATAGGCGTAAGGATCTGCACATCAAAAACGTCCTCCCCGACATAACGGGCGAGCCTTCCTCCGGCGAGATTTGCGATCACACCGCGTATATCGGCGCTGCTCAGCCTTTCCATCATGAAAAGATCCTTGGAGTTGTTGTCAAGTTTCGGCACTTCCCCACGGTTTATCATATGGGCGCCGACGATGATATCGCTTTCCATCGCCTGGCGGAATATTCTTGTCAGACACACGGCATTAAACCTGTGTGATGCGATTATATCCTTGAGTACGTTTCCCGGGCCGACGCTCGGAAGCTGGTTCGAGTCTCCGACGAGAATGAGCCTTGTTCCCGGGCAGACTGCTTTAAGGAGCGCATGCATAAGCGGCAGATCGATCATAGACATTTCGTCGATAATCACTGCATCTGCCTCAAGCGGTTCATCTTCATTTTTTTCAAACGTGAATCTTCCGCGTCTTCCGCCGGCCGGATCGTCCGGAACACCCTGACATCCGAGAAGTCTGTGAACCGTGAGTGCCTCGCGCCCCGTGGTCTCGGTGATCCTTTTTGCCGCACGCCCAGTCGGAGCTGCGATAAGTATCGTCAGTCCCTTTTTTTCAAAATATGATATCATGGCGCGGATTGTCGTCGTCTTACCTGTTCCGGGGCCTCCGGTCAGGATAAAAACGCCGTGCCTGTATGCTTCACGAACTGCTCTCTTCTGAAGGTCGTCAAGCTCCACGTCGCCCATGCCCATCTGCGCAAATTCCCTGTCGCTTATCTCGCCCGCGTATTGATCCTCGGCGTTCAAGTCGAGAAGCATCCTCGCGACACCGAGTTCCATGTAATAGAAAGGCGCACGGTATACCTTGCCCGGCATATCCGTTTCATCGATCTCGGGACCTTTAACAATGACCTGACCTTCCACCGTCAGCTCGTCAAGCGCTCTGCGGGCCGCATCCTCTTCGACATCGAGAAGTCCGCAAACCGCTGCCACAAGCATATCTGCGGGGAGATACGTATGTCCCGCGCCTTCCGCAACCGAAAGCTCGTAGAGCATCCCCGCGCGGACCCTGTGCTCGCAGTTCTTCTCAACGCCTATATTCATAGCGAGCGCATCTGCCGTCTTAAAGCCGACGCCCTGTATGTCCTGAGCGAGTCTGTAGGGGTTATCGAGTATTATTTTTTTTGCCTCGTGTCCGTATTCTTTGTGGATTTTAAGCGCAAGACTGTTGCTGATTCCGTATTTTTGAAGGAAGATCATGAGATCCCTGATCCCGCGTTTTTCTTCGAACGATTCGCTGATCGCACGCGCAAGCTTAGCGCTTATGCCTTTAATGTCTATAAGCGCTTCCGGCTCTTCCTCTATGATCCTGAAGGTATCGTCTCCGAAAGCATCAACGATCCTGTGCGCGAGCTTGAGCCCGACACCCTTTATGATGCCGCTTGCGAGGTATCGCTCGATCGATGCGGCGTCGCTCGGTTCAATATCTTCATAAGAAATGACCTCGATCTGATCACCGTATACGGGGTGATGCTTGTCGCGGCCGTTTATCCTGAGACACTCTCCTTCAGCAATAAAAGAAAAGCCACCCACACAGGTGACCGGCTGATCTTTACCTGATACCACAAGTTCAAATACTGTATAACCCGTATCCTGACTGCGATAGATTATATTGCTGACGGTGCCCTCTATTTCTTTCAAACCTCATACTCTCCGATTTGTTATTGAAAATTCACTGCGGTCACTTATGCTTTCGCGAAGTAACACAAGGCAATGAAAATATTTCTCTGCAGTCGATTATTTCACTGTGCTTTCCGTGCTGTCATTTTTTACAACCGGCGTATTTCTCTTCATGGAATCAAAAAGCTTCTGTGCGATCCCAAGATCTCCTCTTTCAGCGATCATCTTCGAGTATTCCTGATAGAGATTATCACCGAACATGTTAAGGTAGGGATTCTCATCCTTCTTCGGAACGATCGCTTCCTTTACATCCTTGAGAACATGCTCCAGAAGATACGCCTCAAAGCTCTTGCAGACATCCATGAGTTCTTCGTCAGTAGCATTCGAGAGGTCGCCCTTGAGTTTCTTTTCAAGGCCGGCCGCCGCAGAATTTGCTGCCGTCTGCTTGGCGTAGCGGTCCATTACCGCATTTATGTCTGAACTGACAGATATTGCCATGTCGAACTCCTTTCATTTCGCCCCAATCTCATTCGCAATCCACTCGCTTCGCTCGCTTCTTGCTCATGTCTTGGGTCAGACTATTGCTTCGCAATATCTGCGAAAAATAATCCTTAGGATCTCAGGTTGTTAGCCTGCTGCATCATTTCATCGGATGCTGTGATGACCTTCGAATTCATTTCGTATGCTCTTTGAGTTACGATGAGGTTTACGATCTCGTCAACTGTTGCAACGTTGGAGCCTTCGAGGTATCCCGAATGGATCTTACTTGTTTTAAGAAGCGGATCATCGGCCTCGAGTCTCGGAACACCCGAGTTCTCGCTCTCGCGGAACATACTTCCCGAAATCTTATCAAGACCCGCAGGATTGTTGAACTGTGCCATGCTGATCTTAACGCCTATATTCTGAGCTACATTTGTTTCCTCATCGGGATACATGAAATTACCGTACTGATCTGTGGAGACCTTTGCCATATCGTACTCGGGTCCGAAGATGATCGGCTGTCCGGCATCGTCAAGAATGCTGTAACCTTCAGCCGTACAAAGGGCAACTCCCTCGGCCGTCATCGAGGTCTGAAGCGCGCCGTTTCGGGTGTATCCGATCGTTCCGTCGGGAAGAGCCACTCTGAAGAAGCCTTCGCCTTCAACGCAGAAGTCATACTTTCTGCCTGTTTCAAGCATTGCTCCCTGAGTAAATATCTGTGAAAGACCCGAAACACGAACTCCGAGTCCGACCTGTCCGATAACGGGCTTGGGATCGCCGTTGTTATCGGTAACCTTTCTCTGAAGCTTCTGATAAAGAAGTGTCGAGAATTCGGTGGTCTGTTTCTTAAAACCTGCTGTATTGACATTGGAAAGATTGTTTGCAATGTTATCAAGACTTGTCTGCTGCGCCGTCATTCCCGATGCGCCTGTCCATAATGCTCTAACCATGCGAAACCTCCTGATTTTCTGTATCCGGGCCTATATGTCTGTTTAATCCGTATCTGCTTTGCCTGACGATCGATGATAAAGGATCACATAGGCGTTATCAGACCTTACCTACCGAAGAAACCGCCAGCTCAATCGTGCTGTCCACGCTCTTGATGACCTTCTGATTTGCTTCATATGCACGGGTGATTGCTATCATGTTTACCATTTCGTAAACAACGTTGACGTTCGACTGCTCGGTGTAGCCCTGGCGTACAAGACCCGTCGCATCCTTCTCCGTAGCGCCATTAACCGGCTCGTAATATGTATCGCCGTGTTTCTTAAAATAATCATAGTCCTCGAAGTCACGGATAAGGAGCCTGTCTATCGCCTCTCCGTCCGCGTAAACGGTTCCGTCGGGGTCGATCACGACCTGATGCGCATCAACCGGAACCTGAACATCTCCCGACTCACCCTGAAGGTGGTTGCCATCGACATCCGTTATATAACCGTCTTCTCTCATATGGAAACTTCCGGCGCGTGTATAACGTATATGGTCCCCGCCTTCACGGTCGGTGATCCTTACAGTAAAGAATCCGTCGCCGTCCATCGCGAGGTCGTAGGGATTGGTCGTTTCACGCAAAGAACCCTGTGCGTAGTCGGTATAAACTTCACCGATCTTTACGCCCGGGGCAAGATCGCCGATCCTGCGCTGCTTCCAGTCCTCAGACTCGTCGCGGATCTTGATCGCAAGATGGTCTCTAAAGCTCTGACTTGTGACGCCCTCTTTCTTAAATCCGACTGTGGTCGAATTTGCCATGTTGTTCGAGATAACGTCAAGTCTTTTTTGTTCGTTGTACATACCGGTCCATCCGGTATAAAGGCTTCTGAGCATGTAACTCCTTTTGGTCAAAAGATGTGACGCCGATCGGATCCTCCGTGACCCGCCTTTTGTATGACGTTTCTTTTGCCTTTAATCAGTTGCCGACATTTATTTCTTTTGCCACGCAGAGCCTTTAAAACGCCTATGTGACAGAAATATTCTTCTTCTTTCTTTATCGGCACAAACTACATTTTTCTTAATATGTAAGTGTTTATCTTTTCGTATCTCGCCGTGACGGAAAAATCCCGGCTTTCAATCCTTACTTATAAAGAAAAGGTCAGCCTTTTTACGAACCTTTTCGCTTCGCCCGGCTGACCTATGGGATCATTTTCTTGAACTGAACATCTCCACGTACTTACCTGTTCCGATAGCAACGGCCGTCATGGGATCTTCTGCTGTCATGGTGGTGATACCCGTTTTCTCTTCAATGAGCTCTTCAAGCCCGTAGAGCAGGCAACCGCCGCCGGTAAGAACGATTCCTCTGTCAGCTATGTCGGCAGCAAGTTCGGGAGGCGTCTTCTCGAGTACGCTGTGGATTGCTTCAACGATCTGGGAGGTTGTCTCCTTGAGTGCCTCCTCCGTCTCCTCGGATGTTACCGAGATAGTCTTGGGAAGACCTGTTACGAGGTTACGTCCTCTGACATCCATAGCCACCGTTTCGGGACGTCTGTATGCCGATCCGATGTTAGTCTTGATGTCCTCGGCTGTACGCTCACCGATAAGGAGATTGTGCTTCTTACGCATATAACGCACAAGCGCTTCGTCAAAGTCATCGCCCGCGATCTTGATCGATGTACTTACTACGGTACCTCCGAGTGAGATAACCGCGATATCTGTCGTACCGCCGCCGATGTCGACGATCATGTTACCGCAGGGACGCGAGATGTCGATACCTGCACCGATGGCTGCCGCAATGGGCTCCTCGATGATGGCAACCTCACGGGCACCTGCCTGGTATGTTGCATCCTCAACGGCCTTCTTCTCAACTTCCGTAACGCCGCTTGGTACGCACACGCTTATGACAGGCTTACGGAAACGCTGCTTTCCGACCGCCTTTTGGATGAAATATTTAAGCATTTTTTCGGTAACCGTGTAGTCCGAAATAACGCCCTGACGGAGAGGTCTGACCGCAACAATGTTGCCGGGTGTACGACCGAGCATCAATCTTGCGTTCTCTCCTATAGCTTTGATTTTGTTGGTGTCCCTGTCAAAAGCCACAACCGAGGGCTCTTTGAGTACAACACCCTTTCCTTTAATGTATACAAGTACGCTGGCCGTACCGAGATCTATACCAATGTCACTTCCAAGCATATGACAAAATACTCCTTTCAAATATCCCCTAAGCGGGCGACTTCTGCGCCCATACGGATATTATATCGTACACAGAACATTTTTCAAAGGGAAATTTTGATTATTTACCCTTCTTGTCGTTTCTGCATCTGAAGCTGTGCCGTGAGCAGTTCATAATACAGTCCTTTGGCGGCGATAAGCTCCTCGTGTGAGCCCATTTCGCTTATCCTGTGACCGTCGATCACGATCAGCCTGTCGCAGTCCTTGAGAGTAGAAAGTCTGTGGGCGATAGCGAAAGTCGTCTTGCCCTTCGTGAGTTTCGAAAGTGCACTCTGAACAAGGTACTCGCTCTCGGTGTCAAGGCTTGCCGTTGCCTCATCAAGTATAAGAAGAGACGGATTCGCAAGCACGGCGCGTGCTATGGCGATCCTCTGACGCTCTCCTCCCGAAAGGTTGTAGCCCTTTTCGCCGACATAAGTGTCGTATCCGCCGGGAGTCCGGCAGATAAAGTCATGCGCATTCGCTGTTCTCGCCGCAGCGATAACTTCCTCGTAAGTGGCATCCGGCCGTGCAAACCTGATATTCTCGAGTATCGTTCCCGAGAAGAGGAATGTCTCCTGAAGCACTACTCCGAGCTGACTGTGGAAGCTCTTTCTGTCAAGTGATCTGATATCGGTCCCGTCTACAAGAAGCAGTCCGTCATCGGCCTCGTAGAGACCCATGAGAAGATTTATAAGCGTCGATTTTCCGGCTCCCGAAGGTCCGACGATACCGATCTTCTCACCGGGTGTAACGTGAAGGTCTATCCCTTCGAGAACGGGCTTATATGATCTGTAACCAAAGGTTGCCTTCTTAAAATCGACCTGCCCTTTGATCGTTTTGACAGTACCGTTCTCACGATCCGGAATGCGGTCAAAAGCAAGTATGTCATCGATACGCTCAAGGCTGCTGATGAGAGCCGTAAGCTGCCTGGGCAGCTGCGTCATCCAGTTAAGATACTGATAAAGCAGCGATGTGTACGTCATAAACTGCACGAGCTGACCCTTTGTCATGTCGCCCAAAAGCACATCGCGTCCTCCGAAACAGGTCACGACGAACACTCCCGCTCCCATAAGAAACGAGAGCATCGGATTAAAAATTGCCCAGAAACACTCATTTCTTGTCTGAACACGGCAGTATTCGTTCGAATACTTAAGGAACCTGGCCGCTTCATGCTTTTCATTGCCGTATGACTTAACAACGCGCATTCCCGATAACACATCCTGAAGGTTGCTGCTCGCATCATCATTCTTATGCCACTGAAGATGAAAGCGACGGTGTATGCTCTTCCGGAAGGCAACCGTCAGCATCACGACAAAAGGAGCCGGTATAAACGACAACAGCGCAAGTTTAGGGTTAATATACAGCATGAATATCACGTCGCATACAAAAATGAACGCGACGGTGAAGAGATTGCAAAAGCTGTTTTCCATGAACTCCCTTATAACGCGCGTGTCCTGAACGACACGGTTGAGGAGCTCGCCGGGGCGTCTGTCGTTTATAAAGGAAAGCGGAGCTTTCTGAAGCTTTTCGAACAGGCTGTTGCGCATGTCCATCGAAATGCGTGCCCCAAGCTTTGTCGAGTAAAAACTCTTTGCTACGTTAACAAATACGATCCCCGCACTCATCAGAAACATCCCGCCGAGGCACATAAACGCCAACGGCTTCGACGGTTCTTTCTCAAGAAGAACATTATCGACAAGGTACCTCTGAATAGCAGGGTTAACAAGAGTGGTTACGGATGCAAGGACCATGAGCACTGCAATGCCTATGAACTGCGGGATGTACGGCTTTGCAACCTTCTTGAGCGTCGATGCAAAACGGTTCTCACCGTTGCAATAAGGACACTTCGCCGTACCCGGTATCGCGCGTCCGCACTTGGGGCACGAAGCTTCGTACTCATTGCTTTCGACGTGCTCCGTTCTGCCGGATGCGAGGATGTTGATCCCTCGCGCCACATAGGCGTAACGACCCATATGCCCGTGCGTGTACCGCGCAATGACGGTGAGCGTTCCCTTGTGAACGACCGTCAGGAGTCCCTGTCCGACATGCGCGTGAGACTTTGCTTCACTGCAGTCAGCGATCGCAAGCGTACGCTCGAGCGCCCCTTGCATGATCACGTAGATTTTCGTGTTCGAGACCACGAGGAACGAGTCGCGGGTGTACCGGGATTGCCCGTCGATGTCTATGGGGAGCGAGTAATAGATCTCTTCTCTCTCCGAAAGGCAGATCTGTTTCCGCAGATCGTCCGATAATTCAAAATTAAGTATCATGATTATTCTCTCATTTAATATATAGGTTACTTTCCAATATAAAAACTCAGGCTACCGGAACAGTTATGTTTTCCTCTGTTCCGGGATCAAGCTCTTTCCCTGTTCAGGGTTCAAGCTCTTTCTCTGTTTCGGGATCAAGTTCTTTCCCTGTTACAGGAACAGATCAAGTTTCCTCTGTTCCGGAGGGGTAAGTGCTCTCACGTCGCGGATTTCGAAACGGTTTTCGTTTATGTCCGTGATGAGAAGACGTGTTTCGGAGAGTTTGGTGACGTTCGTGCCGCTCATGTTTATGGTGAACTTCACCTCTCCCTTGTCCGTCATGACGTGGAAATAGGCGTGGCCGTACTCATCCTTGATCGATATGACCTTATTGATAACGGGTATGAAGTAATTGAGTTCAAGGTCACGCTCGATAAATTTTCTCTGTTCGGGGTCAAGATCTGCCATGTCCCCGATGACTGTAAGCTCCTCCCCCGTCTCACTTCCGACTCTTATCGAAATATACTTGTCGGGATCCGAAAAAGGGAAGAGACGTACGGCACGCACTCGCGTGTACTCCTCTTCTCCGGCGCGCGCTCCGAGGAACCCGCCCGAACTTTCAAAATATGTAAGTGTTTTCTGTTCCATTCGATTTCCTTTCATTTATCCGGCTTGTACCGATAAGCTGTGCTTCGTATCAGATCTCCTCCAGCGAGAGGAACCCTGTCTGCAGGTCCGAAAGCTTGCGGTAAATGCCATCCTGTTTGTAAAGCTCGTCGTGGGTACCTTCCTCCACGATCCTTCCACCGTCGATGACGATCAGTCTGTCAGCGTTCTTGAGCGTCGACAGACGGTGCGCGATCGAGATGGTCGTGCGCCCCTCGGCGAGTAAAGTGATCGATTTTTCTATGATCTGCTCCGTCTTGGTATCAACTGCCGATGTTGCCTCGTCAAGGATAAGGATCTTCGGATTCGCAAGAACAGCGCGCGCTATCGAAAGACGCTGACGTTCGCCGCCCGAAAGGTCCTTGCCGCCCGCACCTACAATGGTGTCGTAACCGTCGGGCATGGCGCTTATAAAGTCGTGTGCTCCCGCAAGCTTTGCTGCGCGGATGATGTCATCACGCGATGCTTCTCTGTCTGCGTAGGCGATGTTGTCCGCAACCGAACCCATAAAAATGTATGTGTCCTGTGAAACCATCGCAACGCTTCGTCTCAGATCCCTGAAAGCAAGGTCTTTAACGTCTATCCCGTCGATACTCACGCTTCCTTCGTCCGGATCGTACAGTCTCGATATAAGGTTTACAAGCGTTGATTTGCCGGCTCCGGAGCGTCCTACGATACCGAGCACCTCTCCCGGCTCAATTTTAAGCGATATATCCTTAAGCACGGGTCTGAATGCCTCGTAGCCGAATGTCACATTCTTAAGCTCTATCCCGCCTTTCGGCTCGGTAAGCCTCACGGGGTTGTCGGCTTCTTTGATATCGGGTACAGCATCTATTATCTCGAGCATTCGCTGCGCAGAGTTTATGCTGTCGGTCCAAACCCGGAATATGTAAGAGAAGAAGTTCATCGGCCCGTTGAGCGAGGCCACATAGCCGACAAATGTGATGAGCACTCCGAGTTCGATCGATCTTGTATCGATAACAAGAAGCACTCCTACGATCCAGACCCAGATGTTCGAGATCTCGGCAACCATGTTGTAAAGGATCGTAAAACGGTTATTATAGCGGACGATATCGACCTCCGCATTCATAAGCGACCGCGACTTGGAAGAGAAGCTCTTCAGTTCCTCGTCCTCGCGCCCGAACGCCTTGACAACACGGGCTCCCGTAAGGTTGTCATTGACTTTGGAAGTCATCGATTTCTCTGCACGGTGCCGCTTGCCGAAAAGGGTCCACAATGCAGGCTTGAGCTTAATGCTCAGCACCACGAGTACCGGCAGAAGTACGACAGCCAGCAGTGAAAGCTGCCAGTTAAGCCTGAACATGACCACAAAAGTCACGATGATCGTCGATGAATGAATGAACAAAAACGGAAATCCGTCAAGGAAAAAGTCCGTCACCCTGTCGGAATCGCTTCGCACGCGGGTCATCAGGCCGCCTGTCTGCTTACTCGTAAAGAAGCGCAGAGACAGATCACCCATTGAAGAAAAGATGTCCTGCTTTATATCTCTGACCGTTCTCGCCGCTATCCTCGCAGCAAGATATTGCTGCAGGATCTGTACGACAGTCTGGATAACCCTCAACACGAATATGATTACCACGAGGATGAAGAGTGCGAGCATGTACCTGCCGGCGACCCCATAGTCCGCCAGGAACTCATCGTTTCGTTCAAGTATTTTATCATAAAGCACCGTACCCGAAAGGTAAGGCCATGCGACCGAGAGCAGTGCCGATGCGAGGTATAAGAAGAACAATGTAATGACCGAGAACCTGTATTTCAGGAAATAGCGGAACACACGCGAAAAGATCGTACGCTTCTTGACCAAGGGGATCTTCTCTTCTCCGGTCTCTCCGACCTCTCCGGTCTCTCCGGTCTCACCTGCATCGCCCTCACTCTTGCCGGAGTCTTCTCCGTCCTTAAGCGTCTTAACGGCTTTGATAAATCCCGTCATCTCCGACATGCAGATGCCGGAAAAAGCTGCCACATAGGCGTCGTTGCCGTTAATGACCGCCGTGAGCACGCTTGAAGCGAAAAGCCTGTCAACTCTGATGTTTTCCATGTCGTCGAGACTTAAATACAGGTAATCCGTAAATACGGTGGGAAGCCCCTGTGTGGGACCGTCCGGAGCGTTCGGAATGTCATGCTTTCCCGAGGCATAACGGCGCCCCGCGCCTTCCGAGATCTCTCCGACAGGACCGTATGCGCTCACAACGTACCCGTCGCAGCAAAATACGCAGCCCTTGACATAAGTTCCGTCTTTCGAAATGTCAAAAAGCGCAGTCGGACCGATCCGATGACGTCCGGCCTTAAGCTCTTTCGGAGCAAGCTCGCCAATGCCCTGTTCTTCGATCATCCGGGCAAGTGCGGTCTTAATATCTGTTTGTTTTGTTTTGACCTGTTTTTCTTTCATTTATAACATTCCTCAAAATATAAAAAGCCTGTCGATTCAAATCGGCAGGCTTTGGTAAACTTACATCATTACATTATTCGTTCTCATAAGGGATGATCGTCTTGATCGTTCCGTCAGGAGCAATGTCAAGCTTTGTATACTTAACATTTCTGCGGTGATTAATACCCTTTGAAAGCTCACAATCATGATAGAAGAGATACCACTCACCGTGATATTCAACGATCGAATGATGTGTTGTCCATCCGAGTACGGGCTCCATGATCCTTCCCTTGTATGTGAAAGGTCCTTCGGGCTTGTCAGACTCGGCATAAACAAGATAATGTGTTGTTCCTGTCGAATAGGAAAGATAGTACTTTCCGTTAAATTTATGCATCCAAGGGCCTTCGAAATATCTGCGGTCCTCGTCGCCTTCCTTTATGGGGTTGCCGTTCTCATCATTAATCTGAATATGACGGGGCTCACCCTTAAATGACTTCATATCTTCTGCGAGCTCACAGAACATAGGTCCGATAGCGTCGCGCTTGGGATCAAGGTCGCCTTCAAGCTGGCCTGCCTTCTCATCAAAGAAGCCCTTTGTCCACTTGTCAAGCTGTCCTCCCCAAAGTCCTCCGTAATAGAGGTATGCTCTTCCGTCTTCATCAACGAAAGAAGCGGGATCAATGCTGTACGAACCCTGAATATAATTGGCTTCGGGCTCGAAAGGTCCTACAGGAGACTTCGAAGTGGCAACGCCGATCCTGAAAATTCCGTCTTTATCCCTTGCCGGGAAATAGAGGTAATATGTTCCATTCTTAAATGCAACGTCGGGAGCCCACATCTGCTTGCTGACCCACGGAACGTTCTTCATATGAAGAGCCTCACCGTTATCTACGCAATCAGCATCAAGGTTATCGAGCGAAAGTACGTGATAATCTTCCATACGGTACTCGTCGCCGTTATCATTATCTTCTGCATCATGGGGAATATCGTGTGACGGATAAATGTAGATCTTATCGTTGAAAACATGCGCTGAAGGATCAGCTGTAAAAATATGTGACACCAATGGTCTTCTCTGCTTTGCCATAAACCCTTTACCTCTCCTGATTCACAGAAATAAAAATATTTTGCATCGAAAAGTCAATAAGCCTTTTCTCACGATTCACATTATATGACACAAAAAATGCAATTACTAACTCATTTAGTGGCACGACTTATCAAATATTGCTAACTTTTTTTCTTTTTTGTGTCTTTAAGGTATTAACGCTTATGTAAAAATGTTTGACCTTATCGAAACAACGCTTGGAACTACCTTATTTTGTACCTATTAACACGTGTTAGCACGAAATTTTGTAACATCAAAAGAAGCCAACTATACAGCCGGCTTCTCAAGAATTCGTGAAGTTCCCACCATTATTCATGGCAAGAATTGAGAATATATGACTTTACATAACAGTCGTTCTGTTTTTCCCTTCCTGTTTTGACGTATAAAGAGCTTCGTCGGCCCTCTTACAGAGAGTATCGGAATCTTCGCCGTCGATATAAACAGTAACACCGAGGCTTACCGTCCTCGTGCCCGCATAGTCGAATTTCGTTTCCGCAAAGCCAACGCGTATCTTTTCAGCCGCGCTCAAAGCCTCCTGCGCGTCTGATCCCGGCATAACGAGCATAAATTCCTCGCCGCCCCAACGTCCTGCCGAAAGCTTCGGATCGATATATGTAAGTTCAAGCATGATCTTGGCGACTCCCTTGATCACGTTATCGCCGACATCATGACCAAACGAATCGTTGACAACTTTAAAGTTATCGATGTCGATCATGACAAGAGCCACACCTTCTCCGGTCATAGCTTCTTCGATACGTCTGAGCGTCTCGGTCCTGTTGAACAGTCCCGTCATTCCGTCGGTGATCGAGCGAAGTCTGAGTTCCTCATTGTGATTGTATTCTTCGGTGATATCATCGATCACATAAAGCTTACCGAGGATCTTCGAATCGTTTTTCAGGTCATTCTGCCTCGCTCTGTAATAACTCTTCTTAATGTTTATGACCTCTTCCTTTTCGATTGCCTCCGTAAGCAGTGTGATAACGCCTTCGTTTTTCTCCTTTAGCTCGGGGTATATATGTTCCGCGATCTTGTTGGAATAGATTATCGCACCTTCCGTATCGACTGCCACGATACCTTCCGTCATATTATCGGCGATATAATTCTTAACCGCATCGAGAGCCGCAAGTATATCGTATTTGATCGTTGCGATGATCATAAGTACCAGGCATATCAGGTAAGATATCCCGGTCGCATCATAGCCGCCCATGATGCCCGTCGAATACACGATCAGTCCGGCAGCCATGACCAGTCCGCACACGATTATAAGCGTTGCCTGCCTCTTTCTCTTTTTCCTGTGTTCACGCATCATTATGTGGATAGCGGAAGCAGTCGCGTAGATCAGATATCCCGCAACCATCATAATGTATATGTAATAAAAAATCCCATGCACAAACTCAATATGAGGGAACAGTCCGTCTTCCACGAACTTGAACGACTCGTAATACATCATGTGGTGTTCGCATGTAAACACAAGCACGCCGATCAGTGCATGCAGGATCGCCACGATCCTTTTTGTATATTGACTTATCTTGGCGCCGGTATATTCGGTCATGAAGAAAAGAAGCGACGCAGAAATAAACAGTTTTCCGAGGTATTCTATCTTTGTACCCCACAAACTGTCCGTAATATTATCGGAAATCATCACAATAAAATAACCGATGTTATTGACTGTAACAGATGCCGCAAATATGAACAGATACGAGTGAATCCTGTTTTTCCATGACGGAAAGAACATCACCAGCGTCACAAAAACAGCGGCAATACTAATTCCTTGAAACCATACAAGAAACTGATAAGCCATGTACCCTTTTCTCCATTTCGCTTTATTGCGAGTCCTTTTTTCTTCTTCACATATAGTAAAATGCTTATTCGCAATTTAATTTTATCACATGTGATAAATTAAGAAAAGCGAAATATTCAAAAATGTTGTTTTGTTCATTTGTATTTCATAAACCATATACCGTTCGTATTCTTTCGAGTTTTTTTCCTATCGGGTCAAAAAGGATAATGAGGAAAATCACATTTGAGAATGCATAAAGAATTGTCATGGGCGCTGCCGAAGCTATCGCTGCCAGATATCCATCCCACGAAAACCCGTCGTTGTACCACAGAACCGTCCATACGTCCATGATCAGCGAGAAAAGCAGGCCCGAAAAGGCGCCGTAAATGTACAGAACAGGCTTCGATGTTTTAAGGTATTTTCCAATAAGTCCGGCAACGAGGCCGATCATCCCCCACGAAAACATCTGGAATGGTGTCCACGGACCCTGTCCCCAGAAGAAATTTGAAACAACGCTTGTCATGGATCCCACAAGGAATCCCGACTCTCCGCCGAGGAACACTCCGCTGATGACCGTTATCGCCGCCACAGGTTTGATTATCGGGACAAAACGCCCGATCACGGCAATGACCGTCATCACGACAACAATGACCATCCGTCGTGACCCCGTCCTGCGCTTTTCAAATCCGCTGATAAAGAGGACTATCGCAAGGATGGTGATAACAAGCGAGACATAGGCATACATTTTGTCCTCGAAGACATAAGCGCCTACAAGGACGGCCGCGGGTACTACCAAAAAGGGTATAATGATCCTAAGGATCTTCCGTACCGTCGGATTATTTATTACCGGCATGTCACCGCTCCTTTCCGAATCATTCCCCGACCTGCATTCCTCCCGGTCATTCCCTGCCTGCATTCCTCCCGGTCATTTCTCGGCCTGCATTCCTCTCATGATGCGGTTGTAGGCTGTTGTGTAGAAATAGTTTCCCTTGAAGAAATCGCGTGCTTCACCGACAGAAACCACTTCTCCGTTGAAAAGCATCGCGCACCTGTCGGCGATCGATGCCGAAAACTCTATATCGTGCGATACGATAACTATCGTAACACCGTCTGCGGCAAGCTTTTTGAGCTTCTTTTTGAGTTCTTCGCCAAGAACGGCATCGAGTCCCTTCGTGGGCTCGTCAAGAAGCAGCAGCTTCGGTTTGCTCGCAAGCACTATGTCAAGCGCGGCGAGCTGTTGCTCTCCGCCCGAAAGATCATAAGGGTGCCTTCCGTTTATTTCGTCTGTTATGAAGACCGTCTGCACATCCTGCGGCAACATCGCAACACACTCGTTATAGAGCTCCTGTCCCTTGTAGTCGCCGATGTTCTTTCCAAAGACCCTGATCTTTCCCGAATAAGGCTTTATAAGTCCCGCCGCAGCGCTTATCGCCGTCGATTTTCCGGCGCCGTTTCCGCCGAGAATGCAGAATACCTCTCCCTTCCCGACTTTAAACCCGCATGCCCTCAGAATATCTCTGCCGTTCCTCTCGTATTTGAGATATACCTCCTTAAATTCAAGCACGGTCTCGATGTCTTTGCGGCGAGAGTCTTTCTTGTCACGGTCCGCCTGTTTTTCCGCAGCATTTTCCTTGTTCGCCTCAACGCGGGACACGGCCTGTTTTTCCGCGGCATTTTCCTTGTCATCCTCGTGAAGGGTGCGTGTGTCTTCGCTTCCACTTACTTCACTTAGGATGCGCGGATCAGATTCCGGAGACTTTAAGTATTCCTTTAGGAACCTCCTGCCCTCCCCGACGCTTAAGGGGATATCCCCTCCTTTATGGTCTTCTTTTGAATGTGTAATGCCTGTTCTTACAGGTTCCTCTGCGAGGGTTGCTCTGTCTGTATTTATGGGTTCCTCTTTGAGGGTTGCACTGTCTGTTTTTATGGTTTTCTCTTCGTGGGATGCATTGTCTGTTTCCTTCGGGTTTTCTTTACCGGATGCACTCATGATCTTCTCATAGAGTTTCACCGAAGCGGGCATGGAGACGGCGAAGGCCTCGTCTTTTATAAGCGTTCTCACGCAATCTCTCGTTTCCCCGAATGCGACCGTTTTTCCGTCTTTTATCGCGAGTATCCTGTCGGAAACCGGAATAAGCTCCCCAAGGCGCTGTTCCGCAGCGATGATGCTTATTCCGAATTCACGGCAAAGCTTCGTGAGAGTTGCGATAAAATCCGAAGCCGTGATGGGATCGAGCTGCGAAACAGGCTCGTCGAGGATAAGGATATCGGGCTGCATAACCATTACGGACGCAAGATTTAACAGCTGTTTCTGACCTCCCGAGAGCGAATCGGTGCTTCTGTCAAACCACGATTCCATTCCGAAATATCCCGCTATCTCGCAGACGCGACGTCTGATCTCATTTTGCTTTATCCCAATATTTTCAAGTCCGAAAGCGAGCTCATGCCAAACCTTGTCCGTCACGATCTGCATATCCGGACGCTGAAAGACAAAGCCGATACGCGTTGCCGCCTCAAAATCGCTCAGTTCCTCCTGCTTTCGACCCGAGATAAATATATCGCCGCTTTTCTCGCCCCGGGGTGAAAGTTCACGCTTCAGGAGCCGTAAAAGCGTAGATTTGCCGCTTCCCGTCGGACCGCACACGCACATCATCTCACCCTCTTCAAGTGAAAAGCTGATGTCGCTGAGCGCCTGTCTTCCGTCAGGATATATAAAATTCAGATTCTCCGTTCTGAGTATCTCCATCTAAGCTCTCCTTTACATTTCCCCGTTCTCGCGCTTCCATTTTTCGGTGCTTTCTTTCCATGCCGGATCCCTTTTTCGGTACTTTCCTTTCAAACCGAATCTCTTTTCTCTATTCTTTCCCTATTTACGGAATTATCACACGATTCTTTAAACAGCTTCTTCTGCGCCTCCCGTTCCGCAAGCTTCGCCACGAAGGGAAAGAATGCGATCAGCGCATATAAAACATAGCTTATAAGCGCATATGCCGAAACCTCCGACAACTCTATCCTCGGATAAAAATCCGTTTTCAGTTTATCGATCGCGATGCCTAAAAATATGAATCCGCAGCTCAGAAGCACCGCGCACAACATAAATGCATCCGATCTTTCAAAACGATACATCGAAAAACTCGTCCTGCTCCGTTTTATGCCATAGCCGCGGGCGCTCATGCTGTCCGCCGTCACGATCCCGTTCTCAAGTCCCCAAGTAGTCATCGCCGAAAGGATCGAAAGCTTCCCTTTTATCGTGTCGATCGCATTTTCATTTTTATAAAGACCGAGCGTTTTTTGCGTATTCTCTATCTTCCTGCGTTGCCTTCCGAAAAGCGGCACAAATCTGAGTGTCATCGAAAGAAGCAACCCGAGCTTCGGAAATGCACGGCCGAAGATATAGAGAAGTCTGTCGGAGGTCATAAGCGTTGAAAAGACTCTGAACAAAAGGAGAACGGAGAGTATCGTAAATCCGGTCATCACTCCGTACAGCACAGCCTCGAGCGTGATGGGGTTGTCGTTGACCACAAGCAGGACCGTGACTCCGTTGTGGCTGAAGACGGGGTTTGCAAGCGATGTGAGGACAAAGATCACAGCGTAGAAAATATAGGCGCGGCCGAGTCCGTTCCCCGCATATACGACCGCCGCCGAATTCATCGCGACAAAGGCGATCATGGTCATCACCGGGTTCGCCGCGAACATAACAAGGCTCGCAAGCAGAAGGAAATATATAAAAAGAACGGCAGGATTATACTTTTCCAGCGGTTTCATGACAATTTCCTCCTTTCTGCGAGTGCCTTTCGCCTCTTGCCTTACCGGTCTGCCTTCGCCTCTTGCCTTATCCGGCTGCTTCCATGTTTGCGGGCTTTCCCGAATTTATATCTTTTCCTATCTCTCTCGTGTAATGCCATTCTATGCGGTCGCCCGGCTTCACGTAATACTCGCCGCAGCCGACCGACGGCGATTCGCCGTTCACGTAGTACATCCAGCCCGAAAGGTCGCCCCAATCGTACTCGTAAATATTAGCGATACCGCATATATAATAGTCTTTGGGTCCGCTTCCCGTCTTTTTCACTTCCATGTGGATCTTATTGTTTCTGACTGCCCGAACGAGTATGTCGTAGACCGTTTCATCCTCTCCGAACGCATATGTTGTCGTGTCAAGGATAATGCCGTCTTCGGGGATGTCGGGATCTCCCTCGCCCGCAACGGTGTCGCACCTTATCGATAAAGTCGCCTCTCCGATCGATCTTTCGACGGTGTCACCGCCGCTGTAGTACTCGCTTTCGGTCTTAAAATCCGAGAAGAATACAAATGTTGCGGCTATTGCGGCAACGATCAAAACAAACAGGAAGTTTTTCCAATTCCGTTTTTTAAAGATAAAGAGTAAGGCGGATGCAATTATAGCGAGTCCCAAAATTCCGAGCAGAATGCCGGTTTTTAAGCTGCCGCCGTCCGTACCCGGGTTCCCCGGGGCTCCCGTGTTTTCCCCTCTTGCCTCTTCACCTGTCTTTTCGCCCGTCTGTGGATTTTCGGGTCTTATATATTTTGCGGGACCCACTATATAGTAAGGCTCGCCTTCCTTGCAGGAAACCAGCGCCGCAATTGCGGTAAAGGCCTGCGAGGTCGCCGTGCCATTTGATCCTCCGCCCGGGATATGCGAAAAGGTTCCGTCGGGAAGCCTGTACTTTAGCAGGCCGTCAACAACCGTCTTTCCGTTTTTTATGAATCTCTCATCTGTCTCCGGATTTATCCCGAGAGACGTGATCGCGATGAGAACCTGTGCGGTACTCTCCGCATTGTCACTTCCGAAGCCTGAATAATCGCCGTCGTCCTTCTGTTTTTCCGAAAGGAAGGCGAGTCCTGTTAAGATCCCGTCTTCTACCATCTCCCGAACCGCAGAAAGGCTTTCCTTTGAGTCCGAAGTCGAGTCCTTGGCAGCTCCGACTGAGCCCACGGTATCCTCCGCGAATGCTACTTTCGCGCCGGCAAGCGACTGAAGGACCATTGCCGTCACATCGACATCGCTGTGGTCGCCCATGACAGACCAGCCGCCGTCCTCGTGGCGAAGGTCCATGATCTCGCTCAAAATCCGCTCTACAGAATAATCATTTCCGATCTGTCCGTTGCTTGCGAGATGAAGGCCGTACACAAGACTCATGATCCCGAGCCTGCCGATGCTGTCCTCAAGGGTTCGTGCGATATAGGCCGCTGCCTCTTGTGCCGCGCCGGACTGTCCATCCAAGTTAGCACCGGACGCCGCGCCGGCTCCCTCCGGGTTAGTGTCCATGCACAGGCAAAGTGCGTATTTGAGCCGCGTCGTTGCCGAGCGGACTTCGTTTGCATCAAGGTATTCAAGAAGCGCATCTTTGTAGTGCGAAACGTCGACAACGCCGAGCTTGTATAACGCATATGCATAGGCGTCGGAGTCTGCTCCCGCCCCTTCACATATCGCACCGTCGGCCCATTCCTGAAGGCTTTCCGCCCCCGCTTCGCTCATTTTAAACATGGCAATACCGTCGATGACGCTCTGCGCATCATCAACGGTATTTGCAAACGCTGTATTTGTTCCCAATATTGCCGCCAGTATCAGGCAGACAACTGTAAAAAATACACTTTTATGTCTCATAGATTCTGTCACATGTCTTATGCGTTTTCTTCACGCTTCTTTGAACGAAGCACTACTGTTGCACCTGCTGCGATAAGAGCGATACCGCAAACAACAAATGCTGATGTTGAAGCCACACCGGTCTTGGGAAGTGTTGCGATAAGCACGGGAGTTTCAGTCACTGCGTCACCGGCTGCGGTGATGTTTGCCACACAGACAGCGGGTACAAGTGTCATTGCATCGGAAACTGCGCTGATAACAACTTCACCCGTGTAGTCTACAGTGATGACTGCCTTACCGTCTGCGTCTGTAACAACGCCTGTTTTCTGACCGTCAACTGTGATCTCTGCACCGCCGACAAGAGCCTCAACGGGATTCCAGTCTGCATCATAGCCTGCGCACTTAAGTGTGAGTTCGATCTCTTCGCCTTTGGCTGCATCAACTGTTATCTTATCAAACCAGCTGTATGTGTCGCTCCAAGCAGTAAGATCTGTGTATACAAACGCATATACATGATCTCCGTCAACTACGGGATCCGTAAGGCTCCATGCCGAAGCATTGTTAACATAGTAGCCGTACGATCCGCCGTTTTCCTCGCCCCAAAGCTTGCCGAGGCTAAGGCCGTAATCGCTGTTAAATGTTCCGTATCCGTCAGCGCCGTCCGCGTAGAACTCTGCGTGAGCTGTTCCGAGAGCGTCGTTTATGGTGATCGCACCGTCTTCGTCAATATCGGTTACAGAAACAGCCTGATGAACAAGAACGATCTCGCCGCTGCCGTCAGCGATCGTAACGTAAACATTGGTACCCTCGTCCGCGGAAACTGCGGTACATGTGGCCGCAATGACCATTGTGAGTGTAAGAAGTAATGTGATCAGTTTTTTCATTTTAATGCACCTCTTTCAATTATTTTCGCTATATTCATATTTAGTTTTCAAACAAACGATATTATACACAAACGCTTATGATATATCAACCACAATACTTCCATAACATCTCATTAAGATCATTCAGGGTTGTGGGTTTAAATACAACGTCCATAAAGCCGAGTTCTCTGTATTTCTCATAAGCTCCCTTTATTGCGTTCGCCGTGAGCGCGATGACGGGCGTTTCTTTGTTAAGGCTGTTTTCCTGCTCTCTGATGCGGAAAAGTGTCTCTACTCCGTCCATGCCCGACATATAGTGGTCCATAAATATGAGGTCGAACTTCCTTGTGCTTGTAGCACGCAGAGCCTGGTCTCCCGAGGTCACCTCTATGATCGTCATCTTCGAATCCTTGAGGAGCGCCTTTATGACCTTAAGATTTACTATGTTGTCATCAACAACAAGTATCCTCTTGTCGGGATTTACGTACAGAGGCCTTTCGTTTTCTGTGTGGATCACATCATCGCAGGAATGGAAATCACCCATTCTCACATAAGGTTCGCAATCAAAGCGGGCTGTGAAGAAGAAACGTGTTCCTTTGCCGAATTCGCTCTCCACTTCAAGCTTCGAATCCATTTTTTCGACTATACGGTATGCGATATTGAGTCCGAGTCCCGTGCCTTCAATATTGCGGTTATTCTGTACGTCTATCCTCTCAAATGCCTGGAAGAGCTTTGAAAGATCCTCTTTCTTTATACCCTGTCCCGTGTCCGTAACTTCAAAAGTAACGATATGAGCAGATTCCCCGTTGGGCACCGAAGATATTTTCAGTGTCACAACGCCTGTTTTCGTATATTTGACTGCATTGCTCAACAGATTGTTAAGTACCTGCATAAGCCGGTTCTCGTCGCTTGTAATATAACGCGGGAGGTCGCTCGCGATATCAAAACAAAGAGCAAGGCCCTTTCCTTCGGCACGCATGACGAACATGTTGTACATTCTGAGCAAAAATGCACCTAAGTCGAATCTGTCATAAACAAGTTCAAGCCTTCCGCTCTCGATCCTTGAGAAATCGAGGATCTCGTTGATTATGGCAAGGAGACCCTCCGAGGCGCGATAGGCGTCAGTGGCGTAACCGCGAATCTCCTCGTTTACATCGGATTTCATTATGATCTCGTTCATTCCCATGATGGCGTTCATAGGGGTTCTGATCTCGTGTGACATCTTCGCGAGGAATTCTGATTTAGACCTGTTCGCACGGTTTGCTTCTTCTACGGCGGCAACAAGCTTTTCCTGACGGTCTTCGAGTTCCTTCTTCTGCTTGGCGATCGTCTGGTCGTAGTCGAGCTTCTGTGAACGATGATCGTCAAGAAGAGTGTATGTGATGATCATCTTGTTGACCACACCGTTCTCGCTCTCGACAGAACGGCACATGAGTCTTGCCCAGGGGCCGCCGACGCTTATCTTGAAATTCATCTCACGACGATTGTTTTCCCTAAAGAAATCTTTCCTGAGGAAATCAAGATTTGCGAAATAGGCGACATTTTCATCCGCACGTTCCGAATACTTGCTGAGTATAATCTCCACCTGCTCAGAGTAACAACATTTTTGTGGTATAAAGCCCTTTAATCTCGGGTCTTCCACTATCGTACTGAGCTCATCCTTTTGGAGGTCAACGAGATATATGCCGCTGTATTCACCGGCAAGAGTTGAGATTATCGAATCATCGAGTGCGTTCCTCTTTTTCTCCGTTTCGGGGATGATCGTTGCCGAGCCGAGGATCTTTACGGGCTTTCCGTCAGCTCCGTATTCGGCTGTAAGTTTGACTCTGAAGGGAACTCTTGCAACTGTGAGCGGAATGATACCTTCGACCCCGGGAACACCGTCTTCAACGATCTGTCGGTGCCAATCGCGGTACAAGTCTGCATAGTCAAGAGGAAAGATCCCGGCATCGATGGCCGGTTCGGGATAATTTTTTACGACTGCGGGAAGGCCAAGGTCTCTCATGCATCTGAAGCAAGGCCTCATCTCGCGTGTGGCGACTGTATACTCCCAGTAATAAATGTTGTTTGATTCGGCCGTCCTTGCGAACATGTCCTTGTAATCAACGTCGGCTGTGGGATGATAATGCTCGAGCGTAACGTTCCTTACACCCTCGTATATATACTGAATCCCGTTTTCCGTTCCAAGATTGATAAGTCTGCTCCGAATGCATATATTTTCTTCGCCGCAACAATTCGACACAAGGCGGCGCCATGTTTCAAACCTGATCTCATCACTGCCTTTGCACACGTCATTTATCGCTTTTTTGTATGTTGCAAGGCTGTCAGCGGTAAAACCTTCCAGATAATCGCGTGAAAGATAATCATTTTTGTCAAGATTCATCCCAAGTTCGTTGAGGAATCTGTTGTTTATGTCCACCGGCGAAATTTTATCATCGACCACCGACAAAATAATGGCCGGCTCGCCAAATCTGCTGTTCATCAGATCGTTAAAATTCATTTCTTCCTCCTTATGCTTTTGATCCGCCAAAACATGCTCCCCGCGGTCCGTGTCATAAAAAGTCCGTAATCATAAACTTTCTTTTAGTAAGTCTTTTCGTAGACCCTTCCAACTTTTGATGATACCATAATCATACTTTTCATTCAAGGGATATACCCCGGTGCCCGTGCCTCCCTGTCTTTTCACAGAGTATCTTTTCTTTCGGGAAGGATATAATGATTATAGAGAAAAAAAACAAAGGTACCCGGCGGGTACCTTTGAATGTATCTTGTGAATTAATTTTTTCTGACTTATCAGCCCTTCTCAAGAGCAAGAGTTCTTGTTGTGATATCACAAACCTCTGAAGGTCCGTAGTACTGGATAGCTCCGGGATAAGTGAATGCTGTCTCGACAGCCCACTCTTTTCTGTGCTCCTCGAAATACTTGAAAGGCTTGCCGTCAAGCTCTACAAGAGCTTTTCTGATAACGGGCTTGTCTTCGCCGTTTCTGCGCTCCATGTTCATCATCTTGGTGATGGGCATACCGCCTGCAACCCACTCTGCAGCGGGCTTGCTGATATTGGAAACCTTTGAAAGATATCCGTTGTAGCCGTATGAGATAAGCATGAATGCGTTGTATCCGAGCGAATAGCAGTAATCCGAATCAAAGTTCGAAGGGAATGCGCATCTTCCTTCGTATCCGAAGAAGTGATGCTGTGTTGAGAACTTGCCGTTATATGTTCCTGCTGCCTTTCTTGCCTTAAGCTTGTCAGCAACGAGAAGAGCAAAGAGCTTCTCTGACTCAATGAGTGATACCTGAACGTTGCCGTGAGGATCTCTCTCAAGGAAGAGCTGCTTGCCGATCTCTTCGGGAAGGATATCGAATACCTTGAAGGAATCTGCCGAGAGACCCTTCTTGATGAAGTCACGCTTTGAATCCCAGTCGGGAAGTGCGTTAAATGCTGCTGTCTTCTCGCCCGCAAGGAGCTCGTTGATCTCAGCGATAAGCTTTGAGAACTCGGGAACGAACTCTACGATACCCTCGGGGATGATTGCAACACCGAAGTTATTGCCGTTTGCTGCTCTTGCTGCAACAGAATCGGCGATATCATCAGCGATCTGTGAAAGGCTCATCTTCTTTGCGGCAACTTCCTCACCGATAAGGCAGATGTTGGGCTGTGTCTCAAGTGCGCACTCAAGTGCAACATGAGAAGCCGAACGACCCATAACCTTGATGAAATGCCAATACTTCTTAGCTGAGTTTGCATCTCTCTCAATGTTACCGATGAGCTCGCTGTACGTCTTTGTAGCTGTATCGAAACCGAACGAAGCCTCAATGTCCTCGTTCTTTAAATCTCCGTCGATAGTCTTGGGGCAACCGATAACCTGAACGCCTGTCTTGTTAGCTGCCATGTACTCAGCAAGAACTGCTGCGTTTGTGTTCGAATCATCACCACCGATGATAACAATAGCTGTAACACCGTGCTTGGCGCAAACCTTTGTTACCTCTGCGAACTGCTCGGGTGTCTCAAGCTTAGTTCTGCCCGAACCGATGATATCGAAACCGCCTGTGTTTCTGTACTGATCGATATAATCATCTGTAAATTCGATGTAATTGTCATAAATAAGTCCGTCGGGACCGCCCTTGAATCCGAGAAGAACGTTGTTCTTGTCGGCAGCCTTAAGAGCATCGTAAAGACCGCAAACTACGTTGTGTCCGCCGGGTGCCTGTCCACCGGAAAGGATAACACCGACAACCTGCTTCTTAGCGGGAGCTGTGTTCTTGCCCTTAACGAAGGTGATCTCCTTCTTTCCGTATGTGTTGGGGAATTTAGCACGTATCTTGTCGCAATCAGCTACGCTGTTTGTCTCTTTGCCTTCGCTAACGCCGATATTTGCGATTCCGTCGCGGAGCATACCGGGAAGCTTGGGAGCGTACGCATATCTTGCCTTCTGAAGAGGTGAAAGATTCATTTTTGTTACTCCTTATACATAGAAATTATCTGGTTAAAAAACATCGTTGCATATTGTAGCACACGAATTTTCCGATGTAAAGATATCTTACTCCAACTCAGAAAAACCGGGAATCTGAACGTCATCCATGAGTTCTTCCGACATGATCGTGAGGAATCTGTCAAGCTCATCGACCGTTTTGGGCTCAAAACGCTCACGTGTACGACGAACAACCTCGTCGACATAATCGCTTGAAAGAGCATAGTAGTTTCTGAATTTTTCGGTCACCCTGAGATGGTATTCACGCTTATCGACATCGGACCTGATCTTTTCGATATAGCCCTTTTTGATAAGACTGTTAACTTTATAAGTCGCATTGGGTGATGAAACGTTTATAAACTTTGCAAACTGTGCGACTGTGGGTTCTCCGAGCGCATATATCACTTCCACGCAGAATGTCTCAACAGTAGAAAGCGATGTTTCACGCGAGCGGAGTCTTTTAAACATCTCCTGGTAAAAATGGATCTTGAGTTTTGTGTGGACTTCAAGTAAAGATTTTTCGAGCATAACCCGTACTCCCTCCTGTGAGGCAGCAGTTCCGTCACTCTCCGAGTGCGAACGAAAACTCTGCCTTAGCCGCGATCTGACCGTCAACAGTTGCTATTCCTTCACCGCGTCCCATCGGACCTTTCACTGCCGTTATCTTGCAGCTGAGTTCAAGAACATCACCGGGCACAACCTGCTTTTTGAACCTTGCGTTCTTTATCCCTCCGAAAAAGGCAAGCTTACCTTTGTTTTCGGGCTGGGTCAGAAGCACAACCGCTCCTACCTGTGCAAGTGCTTCGATAATGAGCACTCCGGGCATTACGGGATGTCCGGGAAAGTGACCCATAAACTGCATCTCGTTTGCAGTAACGCACTTAATGCCTTTACCGTCGACCCCGGGCTCACATTCAGTTATCCTGTCAACCATCAGGAAAGGATATCTGTGAGGTAAAATCTGTTGAATCTGTACAGAATCTAATGTCATATATATTTCCTAAGCTCCCTATATATTTATTTATATAATCCGCAAGGCTTTGCCTTCTCCCTCTGTTTCTTAACCGGCAAAGCCTTTTGGCGTATATATTCAGTCTTTATACTTTTTGAGCACGATGCTTGCATTGTGTCCGCCGAATCCGAGTGCATTCGAAACGGCAATGTTTATATCGCACTCACGTCCCTTGTTGGGAACGATATCAAGGTCGCATTCAGGATCGGCCTCTTTGTAGTTGATTGTGGGCGGTACAAAACCGTTCTGAAGCGCAAGTGATGTGATGATCGCTTCAACCGCACCCGCAGCACCGAGAAGATGTCCTGTCATGGACTTGGTCGAGCTGACCATAAGCTTGTCGGCATGGGCGCCAAAAGCCTTTCTGATCGCACGTGTCTCACCCGAATCGTTAAGTGAAGTTCCTGTTCCGTGAGCGTTGATGTAATCAACTTCTTCCTTCTTGATGCCCGCATCCTCGATCGCAAGCTCGATACAATTTGCTCCGCCTTCACCGTCGGGTGCGGGAGCTGTGATGTGGTGAGCGTCGCAGTTTGTACCGTAACCGATGATCTCGGCGTAAATCTTCGCACCGCGCGCAAGAGCATGCTCAAGTTCCTCTATAACAAGCACGCCGGCGCCTTCGCCCATAACGAAGCCTCCGCGCTCCTTGTCGAAAGGTATCGACGCGCGGTTCGGATCCTCGCTCGTACTGAGCGCCTTCATGGACTGGAATCCGGCAACCGCAAGAGGAAGGATCACACTCTCGGCACCGCCGCAGAGCATAAGATCTTCGTGTCCGTAACGGATCCTGTGGAAAGCATCTCCGATCGCATTGTTTGAGCTTGCACATGCAGTAACGACCGCCGTGCACATGCCCTTGAGACCGTACTGGATAGCGATCTGTCCCGCAGCCATGTTGCTGATGGCCATGGGGATAAAGTAAGGAGAAATGAATTTATATCCTCTCTCGCCGCCTTTACATTCCTCGTCAACGATCGTTGAAAGTCCGCCGATACCGGACGAAATGATACATCCGCAGCGTTTTGCATCTTCCATGGGGCACTCAAGTCCCGCATCCTTCACTGCCTCCATAGCCGCTATACAAGCGTACTGGCAGTAAAGATCCATTCTCTTCGATTCTTTGACTCCGAGGATTCCGACCCTGTCAAGGTCCTTCACCTCTCCTGCAAGCTTAACCTTAAATTCCGTTGTATCAAATCTGGTTATGGGGCCGATCCCGCATTTTCCGGCTTTTACGCCTTCCCATGTTTTCTGCACGCTGTTAGCGAGCGGATTCACGGTTCCCATTCCTGTGATCACTACTCTTCTCATATTTGCACCTCTTGTGAAGCGTTAAAACACTTCTTAATCATGTCATATATAATCGCGTTCCCCCGGACGTTACATTCCCCCGGTCACCTCAATGACCTGTCCCGTAACGTAATCCGCATCATCGCTTGCGAGGAAAGCCACAACATTGGCAACATCCCCGGGTTTTCCGAATCTCTTCAAAGGGATCCGTGAAAGGTAATCGTTTTTAACCGCTTCAGGCAGCACGCCCGTCATCTCGGTCTCGATAAATCCGGGTGCCACGGCATTAACGCATATCCCCTTGCCGCCGTACTCGCGCGCCACTGATTTCGTCAGACCGATAAGACCCGCCTTGCTCGCGGAATAGTTTGTCTGTCCCGCATTGCCGGTGATCCCGACTATCGATGTAATGTTTATGATCTTGCCTTTGCGGCTCTTCATCATATCTTTGATCGCTGCCTTCGTACAAAGGAAAGCGCCCTTGAGATTCGTGTCAAGGACCGCCTCATAATCTTCAACGCTCATACGTATCATAAGGTTATCACGCGTGATTCCCGCGTTGTTCACCAGAACATCAACGTTTCCGAGCTGCTCTTTGACTGTCGCGAACATGGCCTCAACATCTTCCTGCCTGCTCACATCAGCCTTAACGCATATGGACCTCACTCCGGCTTTCTCACACTCACTCACGCATTCCTTGGCCGCTGCCTCGTTGCCTGCGTAGCAGACCGCAACGTCGTATCCCTTCTGTGCGAGAGTCTGTGCGATAACACGGCCGATACCTCTGCTTCCTCCGGTAACCAGTGCTATACTCATATTATTCCCCTTATTGTCTTTAAGTCTTCGACTTTTTCTATAGTGAAGCTTGTCACATCGGTGAGTGTTCTCTTGATAAATCCGCTGATCGCTTTACCGGGTCCTATCTCGATAAACGTATCGACACCTTGGTCGCGCATATACCTGATGGAATCCTCAAGATATACCGATGACTGAACCTGTTTTTCAAGAAGTGCCTGTACCGTCTCGCCGTCGTTCTTTGCCCTTCCGATCGCATTGTAAACAACCTTGATCTTTTCGGGTCCGAACGTGTAGCTCTCCATCTCTTTTGCAAGGAGATCTCCGGCGGGTTTCATGAGCGC
>JAILPE010000117.1 GCA_024699645.1 Lachnospiraceae bacterium | reverse complement strand
AAAACTCCATAGTCCCTCCGAATCTCCCTAAAATATGATCGCAGTGCCGCCGAAAACTGACGACACTGCGATTTTATTACATTTGTAGGGATTTTTCAAGTAAAGAGCATTCAGAGTGAAACATTATTCTTAATATCCGATGTAAAAACGCTAATGTTTACCGTCTCTCACCGCTCTTTGAGTTTAACAGATTCTCGGCAAAAGCTCTCCGCCCGGCTCGGGTATCATCGACTTTGCCTTTTCCGGCCAGTTCCCGGGCAGTCATGCAAAAAGCTTCCATAGATTGTTTTCTCCTTAATAGCTCTGACCGTCTTCGTCAAGAAGCTTTTTTGCAAGTCCCAGATAAATGCCGCTGATCGGCAGATCCGGGTCTCCTTCGATAACTGTCATTCCCTTGTCTTCCCAGTCATTTATATCCTGGCATCTCGGTATGTCCGCCACAATCTCGAGGCCTTTCTCATCCGCAAATGCCTTCACTTTTTCATATTCGTTATCAACATTTCTGCGGTTGAGAATGAGTCCCCGAACCTTCGCATATCCTCTGTCCGCAAAATTCCTTACTGCCGTGCAAATGTTGTTTGCCGCATAGAGTGCCATCTTCTCGCCCGATGTTACGATCAGTACCTTCTCTGCGTAGCCTTCCCTTATGGGCGCCGCAAATCCTCCGCACACAACATCTCCGAGCACATCGTAAAGAACTACATCGGGGTGATATGTGTCAAAAAGTTCAAGATCTTCAAGCAACGTAAATGTGGTGATTATTCCTCTTCCCGCACATCCGAGCCCGGGAGTGGGGCCTCCCGTTTCAATACAGACTACTCCTCCGTAGCCTTCTTTCGAGATTTCATCAAGACTTTCGGGTTCCCTGTCATTGTCTCTGTAATAATTCATAACAGGCGATACGGGCTTTCCTTTGAGCAGATTCATCGTCGAATCCGCTTTCGGATCGCATCCGATCTGAATAACCTTTTTACCGAGTTTTGCAAACGCCGCGGCAAGATTCGATGTTGTTGTCGATTTTCCTATTCCGCCTTTTCCATAAACTGCAATCTTTAACATTTTCTTCCTCTTTTCTCCTGTACAACGCTTATATCTGCGCCTTTTTAGGCCCCTACCTTTCTTTTTTTTCAAGTCTCGCTCGCGAAACCCGGCGCGGGTTTCTGTTCGTCCGTTTTTTTAAGTTCCTTCATTATCCTGTTATATATCTGTTCTCCGTCACCTATAAGATTCGGGATATCGTTTTCAAACATTCTTCCGGAGAAGGCCATGTGCGGAAGCTCAATAAGCTTTCCTGCGCCGCATATCGGTCCGTACAGCGGATCGGCTATAACAAGGTCCGCTTCTTTCGTTTCCCTTATCACGTCATCCTCTTCGGGAGTGTAGATAAACTCAATCTTTTCCTCATTTACCTTGCTGTCCCTGACTCTGTCGAGCTGGCACAGGACTCTCGCTTTTATACCGAGATCTTTAAGCGCTTCGGCAAGGCTCAGTGAATAGACCTGTTCGCCTATGATCACTATATCCTTTGACCCGTCCGCGCTGCTGTTCTCACCGATCTTTTCAGTCATACCAGCGCTGCCGCCCGCACCGGTCTTTTCGCCCGCACCATCGCCGGCTCTCTCCCTGATCTTTTCGGCTATCACGGACGCATCCATGGGTATACCGTAAACATACGGCACCCCGAATTTTTCCTTAAGGACCTTTGCGGCTCCCGTCCCGCCGTAGGAGACAACAAGGCTTATATCGGCATCCGGTGCTTTGGCGATCTCTGTAAGGTCGCTTCCCATGGCAAAGCACGAATTACAAACCATTCCGTGATCGACAAGCCATTTTTTCAAGGATCCGACCGCCCCCGTCATTCCGAAATCGAGAGGTGTTACTCCGAGCAGGTTAACCCTTACGGGTCTCTCACCGGGTTTTGATCCGCTTATGGTGCGCTCTGTCGCGAATCTCTCCGCTATGGCCTTAAAAGCGTCTCTCATGCCTCTTGTATAATACTGCATACCGTTTGAATCAAATCCGAAAGACGGAATCCCAAGCTTGTCCTCAACAAGCTTTGCTATCGCCTTATAATCCGTCCCGATCATGTACGGAACCGGTGCTCCGACTATCGCCACAAATTTCGGTCGATACTTTCCCGCGGTATCGAGGATGTCTTCTATCAGCTTGCTGTCACGCCCAAGTATCGTTTCATTTCTTGAGAGAGCAGAAATATAGACCATGCTGTCCATATCATACCATCTCGGTTCATCATGTGTCGTATATGTCGAATTGCATCCCGACGCGTCATGAATGATCGACATTCCTCCCAGCTCGTAAAGTGCCGAGCAAATACCGAATTGATCCGATGAATATGTGCTGATAAGCGCAAATGTCTGTTTCATAAACAACTCTCACAGCCAAATCCTTTTATACGGATCAGCTTTCTCCTGTCTTTTTTATTTTTAAAAGCGTCGATCATAAGCTCCGCAAGCCCGATAATACCGTCATATCCGAGGAATCCGCCGCCTTCCGCTACATTGACGAAATGATCGGTTGCAAAGAAATATGCAGCTTTTTGCCCGACCGCAAGTACCTTGGGAGCATTTTCACCGTGTTCGGCTTTCTCGTGCTCTCCCGCAAAGAATCTGCTCTCCGGCTGGTTCGTTGCCAGAATATCAATATCGGGGCACCTTTTCTGCAGTTCTTCAAACGCTGCCTTATCATCGGCCGAGATCACGTCGGTGCAGATCGAGCTGACATTTATGCCGTGATCCACAAGCATTTTTGCAAAAGAAATAATGCGCGTTGTGAGCGTATAATCGATCGCAACAGGCGTATCGCCGATCACGCTTTTAAGCCTCCCGAGCGTTTCCTCGGCTTTCGATCTGAGCTGCGAGAAATCGGGTGTGGGAACAGAAAGTCTCTCGGCAAGTCTTGCATACGTATCATCTATCTCATCCGGATCAAAACTGTTCGTAAAGTAGAAGCTGTCCATATCGAGACGTTTTTTCAGATCGTCTGCCTGAGCCTTGGATACCGGCTCACAATAGATATTGAGCGCAGCGTTTGCCATATCGGTGTATTCGTCGAATGTCAGACAGTCATGTATGCTTTTGAGCTCATAGCCGTTTTCGCGAAGCCATCCTCTGATCTCTGCCGTTTCCGACAAAGGAAGATTTGATCCGATAAGATTGATCTTATTTGAATCACACCTTGTTCTTTCCTTCCATACACGCGTCATCTGCCGGCGCATACGCTGATCGGGCGAGATCCCGCTCTTTCTCATCGCGGGGATCATATAGCAATCAAGGAACTCGATATCGGGATGTTCCTTCCTGATGCGGTCGAATACACTCTTATGGTCATAACTGAGGAAAAAGTGCTGACAGGTAATAAATATCTGAACGCACCTCGGTTTATAGGAAATTTTATTCAAAACATCCGAAACCCCGTTGATCATAAGGTTCTCGATCGTTCCGTTAATGATATCGTTCTCCCTTATTGAGATTGCAGAAAAGCGATCGAGAGAATTCATCTCCGCGGCTGTGAGGACAACGCCTCTGAGACACCCATAAGCGCAGACAAAGATCTGATGCGTTTGCGGCATCAAAAAACCTGTTTGCGCGATATTCCACATTCCTCTTGCGGGAGTGGAGTACTCAAGACCCATATAAAAGGGCTGAGGATAATGAGCTTCACTTATTTTCATACTTCCGACTCTTGCCGGCCCGTTTTCAAGTACATGTTTTAACATTTTACGACACCTTCGAATATGCGGCCTTAGCCGTTACACCATCGATCATTCCAAGCTTTCCCGACAGGGCGCTTATCTTGTCAGCCGGACCGTCAACCACAACGCTTATGAGAGACACCCCTCTTTTGGGATAAGGCAGTCCCATCCTTCCGACAACATAATCCCTGAATTCATGAAGAAGCTCATTGATCTTGTTTACATCTCCGTCTTTCTCGACAACTATTCCGATCACAGCAACACGATCTTCCATACTTTCCTCCAATTAATTCAAGTCTCGGTTACAGATTCAAGTCTCTCTTGCGAGACTTGGCACGGGATTCGGGTCAGCGTCAGCCGGCATCTTCCAAACCGAATCAATGCGAATCCTCGCAGAGCGTTTTATCACAGTAGGTTTCCCACTGTGACAAAAAGGTCCATGTGCGGAGTAATCCGAACATGGACCATAATCAGTTCATATTATCTCATGTCTTGCTCCTCGGGCGAACCTTCAGAGTCAGATCATTCCTACACCATCTTATACCCATTCGAGTAATTTAGTCAACTCTTACCAACCGCTTTATGCACCTTTTATTTTAACCTTGGGGCTGAGTCCTGCTGCCTTGAAGATCTTTTTATAAGCTTTAAGCTTCTTCTTCGGAACCGTGATCACGCAGGAATCGGGCACCTTATCAAAGGCTCCGTATTCAACGTTCCCGGATTTCAGCAGCTTCGAGTTGATCGTGATCGACTTCAGCTTGTCGCTGAACTGGAACGCGGTCCGGTTGATATATTCGATATTCTTTCCGAGAGTAACCGTTGTTACCTCTGTTCCGGCATAATCGAACATCGTGACTTTGTAGGTGCGACCCTCGTAAGTGATCGTATCGGGTACTACAAGGCTTCCGTTCGGGGCATTGCCGTGTTCGAAGCAGACCGTTCCACCCTTTAAGTCAGCTGTCGTGACAGAATAATACATATCTCCGAGTATGATCTGTTCTCCGATATCCATCGGATATTTTGTGACTGACGAATCCGCGGTGCCCTTGCCCTTTGAAAGCGAAACCCTTATATAATTCAGCGTATCTGCCCCGGCCTTAAGGTTTTTATATGCGGTATCGAAATAATCCTTTACAGACTTCGCACTCGTGAATTCTATGGTCTTATCCGCAAATTTGCTGACCTTCACGGTCATCTTAACCTTCGTGTTTACCGGAAGAAATACCGTGTCGTAGCCCGATCCGCCCTGATAGAACGAGCCGTCGACCAGCACGGTCTTACCGGAGCTTACATAAACGTTGTACTCTTCATAGTAATCGGGGCCGCTGTACTTCATTGCGTAACCGAGCAGCTCCCTGCCCGAACCGGTCCACTTTTTGCCGGAATACCCGTTGTCAAGTGCATAAGCCTTCAGGTCCTTGTACATGAAGGCAGTGGTATAACCGATACTGCCGTTATTTGTGATCTTTGAATTATTGATCACTCTGCCGCCGATCAGCAGCGAAGGCTCTCTCGAATTCACATCCTTGTCCTTGATCGTAATGCTTCCGTCGTTGATCAGGTATGCGTTCCTTCCGATCGCGATGCCGCAACCGTTGTCGGTGGTAATGCTTATCTTGCCGCCCGCGCGGTTTTCCAATCTTCCGTGCGATGCTGTGTCTCCGTCTTCCTCAAAGCGCTTAACTACCCGGTCTCTCGGGAAAAAGCTTTCCGTCACAACAAGGCCGACACCGTTCTTTATGTCAAATTCCAGCGTTCCGTAATTGATGAACTCACTCTCCTGCACCTGTATTTCGGCATCAAAGGATCCATCCCATTCCGCCAGGGCAGCCGCGTAGCTTCCGGCATGCTTATTGGTCCTCTTCACATCCGAGGTGACCTTTATCGTGCCGTAATTGTAGAAGCTGTTATGGTCGATCTCGATCGCCGCGAATTCAAAGAATCTCTCTGATGTCGATCTGATATTGATCGTTCCGTTATTGACAATGGGTGACTTCGCAAAAGAAACCTTATGCTCCCTGTTCTGGGAACCGCTTTCGATGCTTATATGACCGTAGCCCGTGACATTGACCGTTCCGTTGTTGAATACCAGCGCGTCTTTATCGTCGCGCATATCGGACCTTACCATTCCCGCCTCGATGTCCATATCGAAGCCGACGCCCCAAACAAGAGCCCCGTAATCAAGGTCGATCACGCCGGTACTGCAGTTTAAGAACAGGCTGGATTTTATGGAATCCCTGTAAAAACTGTCGGTGGCCCTTTTATAAGCCGGGGTTTTTACAGTGATCTTTCCCGCATTGAGAATTGCGCCGCCAAGAGTTGAATCGTTGATGACCACTTCGGCGCCTTCCTGTATGCCGATGACACAGCCGTCAATTTTCGCTCCGTTCTGAAGGATCAGCTTTGCACCCTTCTGAAGCGAAATATAAAAACCGTTCGAAAAACTTATGCCGTCTATAACGAGCGTACCGCCCGACTTGACGATCACGAAATCATTCCTGTTATAGAAATAACCTGTCTTGGGATCCGTATAGGTTCTGTTCGGGTCATCCTCTGCAAGCCCGGATACAGCTTCGCTCAGCTCGTTGCGTGAGAGCGTTACCTTCTTCTCGATCAGGCACAGTCCTTCCTTATCGTTAGGCTCGAGGAAGAACCTTTTAACAAGTTCGGTGCCTTTTTTGATCGAAACATTTTCCACCACAACATTCCACGAAGTATTGCTGCGGCAGAAGCCGGAATACATATAGTCGTTTTCGGCAGTATAATCCTCGCCCTTATACATCTCGTCTTCATTGACAAAGACGGGATGGAGCGTTACGGGACCGGTCAGATCCCTTACTTTATCGATCCTGTTGCCTTTCTCATCCGCATAATAGGCAAACGCGCGGGCTCCGGCTACAGGGTGCTTTATCGTGCCGTACCCCGAAACAAACCTGTCATTTACTTCTTCGAGAGAATCATAACCGTATTTGCTTATGACCCTGTCCTCGGGCAGGAAGAGGGCCTCATCCTTACCCTGCTCGAAATGGACGGTGTAGAGACTGACAGGCATTGCCATGGCTTTAAACTCATTATAATAATCCGTATAGCCCTTTTTATTCGCTAAAAACTCCCTGTAGGCCTCTTCGCCTTCTTCGGCCTTTATCCTCTCTCCTTCCGCATTGTCTTCGTTAAGTTTCTCATTCGTAAGATCGCTCGCCGAGGGAATATCGCTGGTCTTGAATTTGAAAGAATAATCCTTTAGGAAATTCTTGGACTTCGATTCACAGTAATAGAGCTCTCCTTCAACAGGGAAATCATTTTCCGAAACATAGTTCTTATCAAGAAGATAATTGCCGTCGGAGTCCTTTTTAAGCTGCGAATACACTCCGAGCTCCCAATCGTCGTATTCAAGGCATCTCTGCTCCGCATAATAGTCGCTCATGCGGTAATAGAGATATCCGCCGGAAAGTTTCTTATTGTCAAGATAGATACTTATGGCCAGATCCGTCTCGGAATGAGTATAAGTCTGGTCGGGCTTCTTCTCGCCCCTTATCCATTTTGTCCCTGAAAAAGCCTTCTCGTAATCGGCTTTTTTGAGTTTGCTCTTATTGTCGATCTTGCTGAGCGCATGACAGTCGCCAAACGCAGATGACTCTATAGTTTTCAGGGCTGCGGGAAGCGTGATCTCCTTAAGCGACGTACACTCCTGGAATGCATAGGTCTTGATTTCGGTAACATTCTTTCCGAAGGTGACCTTGGAAATACCGCTGTAAGCGCAGGCCTTCTGCGGTATCACGGTAAGCGAATCGGGGAAAGTGATGTTCTTTAACGAAGCGCAGTACTCGAAAGCCGCTTCTCCGAGTTCTTTAAGTGTCTTCGGCAGGTTAATGCTCTCGAGGTACCAGCAGCCAAAGAACGCTCCGCCGCCGATATATGTGAGTCCGTCCTCTATCGTGACTTTGGTCAGGTTCTCATAGTTCATAAAGGCGGTGTCATTGATCCCGACAACGTTATATTTGCTGCCGCTGTGCTTCACGACGGCGGGGATGGTTATCGACTCCAGCCTGAATGTACAGCCGCTGACATAGACTTCTCCGTTAGTGCTGCCGGAAGGCCGCTTTGTCGCGCGGTAAAGGATCCCGCCTTCGTTAAACTCCGAAATGGCGTCCCACTCCCTGACCTTCTCATCTCCGTAATAACTGTCCTGAAGGGCCAGCGCCTGCTCCGCCGGGAAAAATAACCCCGCCATAAGTGCGACTGCCAGAACAAATGCGAATGCTCTGCGCAAAAACGTTTTCTTCATAAACTACTGCCTCCGTTCGATCATGGATTGATTTCTTTCAGGAAAAATCCCTGCACATACATTTCCGTATCGCCCTGAATCAGATAATAATCACAAGCTGTCCCGTTGAATTTTGACACATGGCCGATAACGGTCACTTTATCTCCCGTAGAAAAGCTTATTTTCAGCTTGTCCGACTCAAGGCTCGGTTCCGGCTTTACCGCAGGGGAACCTGAAATTTTGATGCTTTGTCCTCTGTTATCGGCTGAGGTTCATTTCCTGCATCAGGTTCTGCAAGTTCATCTGCTTTTGCTTTATCGTCATCAGTAGTCTTATCGAAGAGCCCCGACAGATCGTCCTGTGAGTCCTTCTTTCCATTGTCCGGCTTATCCGTGTCTTTGGAAGACGAACTTGATTTTTTATCTTTCCTGCTTTCCGAACTCTTAGACGAACTCTGGCATGCGCATAATACCAGACACATGAAAATGATCGTTATCAGACTCAAAACTCTTCCGGTTTTCATATGCTCTATTTCTCCTTGCTTTCTTTAATACCTTCATGTTTTTCCACCTTAAAAATGATATATGCCTAATAGTATCCTCAATATGTCATACCTCTTTGACGATATCGCGATCATTTCTGCCTTTTGGTGCCTGTCTCCATGATTCGGACATCTTTTTATTGCTTATGGTAAGTCACACCTTTATCTATCCATCCGCTTGCAAAATTCCCGGTCCGGAGCGTAATATTGCCGTCTGTATCTATTACTATTCCGTAGAAAAGCGGACTTCCGGCAGAACC